>JANOGP010000176.1:0-10379 GCA_031406075.1 Betaproteobacteria bacterium | reverse complement strand
GGGCCGGCCGATACCGCCCCGGGAATCGTGGTGCACCACATCGGCGGGCACACCACGGGAATGCCGTCGGGGCGGGTGCGCCCGCGCCGAGGCTGGGTGGTGCTGGCTTCAGATGCCAGCCATTTCTACGCCCACATGGAGCAGGGCCGGGCGTTCCCGATTCTCTACAACCTCGGCGACATGCTGGCCGGTTACGAGACGCTGCGACGGCTCGCTACCTCGCGCAATCACATCATCCCGGGACATGACCCGCTGGTGATGGACCGCTATCCCGTCGCCCGCCCTGGAATGGAAGACTGGATCGTACGTCTCGACGTCGATCCCAATATTTGAGAAGTCAAAACCAGATCAAGAGCGTTGACGCAGAGTGCGCAAAGAGTAAAAGAGAGAACGCAAAGAAAAACTGGGTAGGGGTATTGTTCTTACGACAGTCACGACATCCACGGTCCTTGAACGCGAACCACGCCCGCGCACTTTATCGATTCAAAATCTCGCCGGCGCCAAGTTTCACACGCCGGCAATCGAGGAGGCCATGCTGCCCACCACCCAGATGGTGCCAATGCCGGCCGCGATCAGCAGCGCTTGCTGCACCGTGGCAAGCATCCCGCGCCGGCGGTGCAGCCCGGGTATAAGGTCGGCTATCGAGACGTAGAGCATGCTCGCTGCCGCAATTCCGAGAAGCGGCGGAATGAGTTGGTGCACAGTCTGCAATGCGAAATAGGCGAAGACTCCGCCGACTAGCATGGCGCCGCTGGCGAGAAGGTTGAACCCGAGTGCCTGGCGTTTGCTGTAGCCGGAGTGAAGCAGAACCAGAAAATCGCCGACTTCCTGCGGCACCTCGTGGGTGATGATCGCCAGCGCAGTAATAATCCCCAGTTCAATGCTCACGAGAAACGCGCCGGCGATGATCACCCCATCCACGCAGTTGTGAAAGGTATCGCCGATGATGACCATCGTGGCGACGCGGCCGTGATCGCTCTGACCCTGCGGGCGGGTATGCACTTCGCACTGCTCTTCATGGCAGTGCCGCCAAAGCACTAATTTCTCGAGCACGAAAAAAAGCAGAATGCCGATCAGCACGGTTACGGTAACGTGTCTCGCGCTCGGAGCGAGTTCGAAAGCGTGGGGCAGTATTTCCAGGAACGCCGCGCCCAGCAGTGTGCCGATGGCGTAGCTGACCAGCATGGGCAGTTGCCCCGGCTCCGCACGCAGCGCGAGGATGGCGGCGGCGATCACGCTCAAGACGCCACCAAGCAGCGTCGCGGCAACAATCCAGGCAAGGATCGGCATGGCGCAGTTCGTCGGAAAAGGGACTACTGATTCACTGTAGCAGACATGGTCATTGCGCGCCGCGAGGCAAAATTGGCCAGCCGCAACTCAATCGCGGGGTTCGGCGGCCCGAAAATTGGCGCGTGTCGGACTCCACCCGACAGAACAACGGTCCGGTCCGGATCCCCGCAATCCGCTTTACCTTTTTCCGCGTCACGACTTCGCTGCGGCGCAACACGCGCGCGATTGGGAACCACTTGTCAAGTCCGCACAACGGCCGCAGACTGCGTCGATCAATTTCAGGTGTAGATGTTGTAATTTCTTCTGCGTGATGGCCGGGGGAGGTCATGGCGGGAGTCGATGGCAGTGGCAAGCAGTCGACCACACGACGGCGGACTCGGATTGCCGTCGCGCTGGGAGTCGCCGGCATCATCGCCGCAATGGCGAAGCTATGCTTCTTTACGGTTGAAACCGGGGAACACGCGCTCGTAACCGAGTTCGGCAAGCCGGTGCAGGTCATAACCGCGCCCGGCCTGGGCTTCAAATACCCGTATCAAAACGTCCGCACCTTCGACAGCCGGCTATTTGCCTATACCCCGGCGTCCACGGAGTTCCTGACGCTCGAAAAAACGCCAGTCGTCGCTGCAAGCACAGTCCTCTGGCGTGTCAGCGACCCCAAGAAGTTCTTCCAAACGGTCTTCGACCGCGCCGGAGCTGAATCGCGACTCGGCGACATCCTGTTTGCCGAACTTGGCGCGGCAATCGGGCGAAGTCCTCTCGTTGCCTTCGTTTCAATCGAGCCCAAAGTCTTCCGGGCGGAAGCGATACTTGCCGAGGTGAGCGGCAAGTGCCGTGAGATTGCGCTGAGAGACTTCGGCATCGAAGTCATCGACGTTTTGCTGAGGAGTTTCGACTTCCCGAAGCAGAACAGGCCCCCTCTTTACTCCCGCATGAAATCCGAACGCGGGCGTCTGAGCATGAAATTCCGCTCGGAAGGAGAAGAAGAAGGGCTCAAGATCCGGGCGGTCGCGGACCAGGAGAAAAGCCGCATTCTTTCCGAAGCGCTGAAGCTTGCCCAGCAGCACCGCGGGGAGGGCGAAGGCAAGGCGGCGCGAATCTACGCGGAGTCGCTCTCCAAAGGGCCGGAATTCTATGAATTCGTGCGCACCATGCAGGCCTCGCGCAACCTCATACCCAAGGGAACGACCCTGATGCTGCCGGCGGACTCGGAGCTGTTTGGCCTGCTTCAGGACAGCAGCCACTACGACCGTGTCGGCGCTAACAGGAAGTCCGGCGCCAGACCAAGAAAGGAGGGGACGATGAATTGACGCAGCACGATCGCGCTGTTATCACTGAGTGATTCAGCAACACTAACCATAATTGGGAGGTAGTCATGTTTTCAAAGCACAGCAGGTTGGCATTTTCGAGTCCGTGGTTGCTTGCCGCCGCATCCATTGTTGCTTTGTGCGGATCGGCCGCCGCAGCCGAGATCAAGTACGATCCCGGAGATAACGTTCAGTTCACCTATTGTCATTCGCATCCGCCGGTACTGCGGATCAAGCCTGGCGACAGCGTAGTTACGAGCACCCGGGACGCGTCCAACGACGTGTACACAACGGGTGACAAGACGCTCTTTCCGAAGCTCGATCTGAGCAAGGTCAACCCTCAGACCGGACCGTTCTACATCGAGGGCGCGGAGCCTGGAGATACTCTGGTTGTTAAAATCGACAAGATCGATCTCAACAGGGACTGGGGCTGGGGCGGATCGATTCCCTACTTCGGCGCCCTGGCGCCGGAATACAAGACGGCGATGATCACGGCACCGGTGCCTGACATGCTGTTTATCTGGCGCATCGACAGGAATCGTAAGGTCGGCACCCTCGATCTGCCCAACAGCAAGATCGGGCGCGTCGAGGTTCCGCTGCGGCCCTTCTTCGGCACAATCGGTACCGCGCCTTCAGGCAAGGAGTGCATCAGCTCGCTGGTGCCGGGTTCGCACGGCGCGAACATGGACTTCAACGAGGTGGTTGAAGGCGTCACCATGTACTTTCCGGTGTACGAGAGGGGTGCGCTGTTCATGCTCGGTGACGGCCACGCGGCGCAAGGCGATGGAGAGATCGACGGCGCCGCCATCGAGACCTCGTTCAATGTGAAATTCACGGTGAACCTGATCAAAGGCAAGCGCATCGCCTGGCCGCGACTGGTGAACGACAAGGTGATCATGTCGATCGGCAGCACCCGGCCATTGATCGACGCATTGCGTCTTGCCTGCGTAGACCTCATCAACTGGATGGTCGAGGACTACGGCTACGACAAGCTCGAAGCGCTTCAGGTGCTGGGCCAGGCCGCGCAATTGGAAATAGCCAACGTAGTGGATCCGCAGTATTCGGTGGCGTGCATTCTCGACAAGAAGTACCTGCCGAAGTGAGGCAAGCATCAGCCTAAAGATGTTGCCGGCCGGTAACCGCACACAGTCGCGGTCACCGGCCGGCAAGTTGCTGAGAACTCCTGATGACTGAATTTCTCTTGCAAGTGCTTTGGGAGACCTGGAACATCTTCAGGCAGGCTTCTGTTTTCCTCCTTTTCGGCTTTCTCATCGCCGGGGTGCTTGCCGTAATCGTCCCGGAAAAAACCCTGGCCAGACTCTTCAGGACGGGCAAGCTGAAGTCGGTGCTATGGGCATCGACCATCGGCGCGCCGCTTCCATTGTGTTCGTGCGGTGTCGTGCCGGCCGCCATAGGTCTGCGCCGGCAAGGTGCGAACCCGGGCGCGACAGTGGCATTCCTCATCGCCACACCCGAAACAGGGGCCGATTCCGTCAGCCTGACCTACGCGTTGATGGATCCGATCACCACGGTAGCCCGCCCGGTTGCGGCGGTGACCACCGCGATCACCGCCGGTATTCTCACCAATTTGTTTGGCACGCCGAAGACGCCGAAGACTGGCGAGACTCAGGTGCCGACCCCTTCGAGCGAGATGGAGCCGCAGGCAACGCATTTCCACGACCTGAACTCCGATGATCTTCATGCCCACCACCACGCTGCCGATCCCGTCTCGTCACCGCAGGCAGGGCAGGGCCTCATCTCCGAAGGCGGGGCAGGTGTCTGGCGCGCCGTGAAGCGAATCCATCACTACGCGTTTCGTCAGCTGCTCGACGAAACCGGTTACTGGATCGTGCTGGGGATCGTCCTCTCCGCTGTCATTGCGGCCGCATTGCCGCCCACCTTCTTCGAGCGTTACCTCGACAACGAGCTGGCTTCCATGCTGGTGATGCTGGCCATCGGGATCCCGATCTACGTTTGCGCCTCCGAAGCCACCCCGCTGGCCGCCGCATTGGTGATGAAAGGACTGAATCCCGGCGCTGCACTGGTGTTTCTGCTGGCAGGGCCCGCCACCAACATCGGCAGCATCGTGTTGCTGCTGAAGTTTCTCGGTGCCAGGGTCATGGCGATCTATCTCGGGTCGATTGCCGTCGTCGCCCTGCTGGCAGGCTTTGCGCTCAACTGGATATACCGCGCCTGGGGAATCGATCCGCGCGCAACTTTCGGTACCGCTACCGCCTTTCTTCCCGAATCCGTCAAGGTCGGAGCCGCGTTGCTGCTGATCGTTCTGCTGGTGGCGAGCATGTGGCGCACGCCGGTGCCCACGGAATGGATCTGGTTGAGGGATCGCTTTGCTGCGCTGTCCGGATTGCGGCTGACCGCCGCCGGGATCACGCGCGCGGCTGCCGCAGTCGCTGCCGTACTGTATGTCGGCAGCGGTCTGTTTACGGTTCAGCCGGGCGAAGTCGGGGTGCAATTGCGATTCGGCAAGATCATCGAATCCGATCTCGAGCCTGGGTTGCATTATCGTTTGCCGTGGCCGTTCGAGGCGCAGCGGATCATCCAGAAGGATTGGGTGCAGCGCATTGAATTTGGCTTTACGGGCAAGAAGACTCAATTGGCGGCACAACCCGTCGGTCGCCCGCGCACGGCCGCAGGCTGGACCCCGACGCCGGAGATCACCACCGCAACCGGGTCGTGGTTCCAGAAGGAGGCAGACCCGGAAGAGCCCTATCTGCTCACCGGCGACGGAAATCTGATTGACGTGCGCTGGGCCGTTCAGTTCCGGATCAAGGACGCGGTCGCCTACACGTTCAACGTCGCCGAGCCCGACAGGCTGGTGCGCGGCGCGAGCCTGGCGGCGCTCGGGGGCGTCGTCGCGCGCAGCGGAATCGATGCGATCTACACCTCTGAACGAAGCGGCGTGGAGAGACAAGTCGAAGAAGCGCTGCAGCGCGTCCTGGACGACACCCGAAGCGGCGTCGAGATCCTGTCATTCCAACTTCTGTACGTGCATCCGCCCGGCGAAGTCCACGACGCATTTCGCGACGTCGCCAGTTCGCAGGAAGACAAGCTGCGTACCATCAACCGGGCCAACATCTTCGCGGTCGAGACCGTGAACCAGGCGAAGGCGGAGGCCGTTGCAATGATCGAGCAGGCGCTGGCCTTGAAGGATCAGCAAATATTGCACGCACAGGGAGATGCCGCGGGCTTCGAGCTGAAGCTCCGCGCATACCAGCGCGCACCCGGGCTCACCAGGTTCCGTCTGCAGGTCGAGAGCATAGAAGAAACGTTGCCGGGCCTCCAGAAATTCGTCATGCCGGGTGCGGGCGACGTCAAGGAGCTGGATATGTGGCTGCTGCAACCTCCTGGCATGAGCCGGGGCAAATGAATGGAAACTGCGACCAACTCACTGAACCCCGCAATTGCCGCCTCGCGGCCGCGCACGATTGTGACGCTGATCGGGATTGCGCTACTGGCGTGGGCGCTGGTCGCCTGCTTCTTTGCCGTCGATGTCACCGAGTTCGGCCTGGTAACCAGGTTCGGGAAGGTCGTACAAGTGGTGCGCGAGCCCGGGCTTCACATCAAGGCCCCGTTCGACGCTGTCGTCAGGCTGGACAAGCGCCTGACCTTTTCGCGTCCCGCACCGGCCGAATATCTCACCGTGGACAAGAAGAATATCGTCGTCGAAAGCCTGCTGACCTGGCGCGTTGCGGATCCCGAGCGCTATCTGGTGACGCTGGCCACGCGATCTGCGGCCGATCTGCGGCTCGCCGACGTCACGCTCGGCGAAGTCGGATCCGTGCTAGGCACTCACCCGGCGGCATCGATGATCGCGCCGGACGGGAATACCGAGCGCTTCCGTAGCATTGTCGGCGAGATCCGGGAGCGGGTCGCGGCTTACGCGCGGACCGCCTATGGTATCGAAGTAATCGACGCGGAACTGTTGCGGCTAAGCCTTCCCGAGCAGAACCGCATCCCCGTTTTCGAACGTATGAAAGCGGAGCGAGGCAAAATGGCCAAGGAGTACCGCACCGCCGGAGAGCTGCAAGGCAGAAAGATCATTGCGCAGGCCGACCGGGAAAAGACTCACATCGAGGCGGAGGCCTATTCCCGGTCACAACGGTTCAAGGCCGAGGGCGACGCGGAAGCTACGCGCATCTACTCGGCGGCGTTCAGCCGGAATCCCGCGTTCTACAAGTTCCTGCGCACCCTCCAGGCGTACGAGAAATTCATGGACGAAAACACGACGCTGTTTCTTCCAGCCGATTCGGAAGTGCTGCGTGTGCTCGGGCCGCTGCCGCGCCAGGGCGCAGTCAGCCCTTCACGTCAGTACACGACCGCCAAGCCGCATGACTCGGCGCGGACGGAAACCGAATCCATGCCGCTCGCGCGTCGATCCGCCGAACTGGAACGGAGGACGCGATGAGCGACCGTGAGCGGGGATCCATGCGCAACGAGGACGGTTGGCCGGGGGATTCTTCGGCGATGCCAAGGCGAAGTTACTTGATCGGCGCGCTTGGGTTCGTCCTGGCCGTGGCCTATTTCGCCTCCGGTTTCTACATGGTGAATGCCGACGAGCACGCGGTAGTGCGCCGGTTCGGGGCGATTGAGGCGCGCGTAGGGCCGGGAGTGCATTACCGGATGCCTTGGCCGGTGGATCGGGTCGATGTTCTAAAGACAACCAGTGTCATGAAGATCGGGGTGGGCTTCGATTTGCGCGAAAACGACTCGGAGTCCCTCAAAGGCGTCGAGCTCCTGACGGGTGACACCAACATCCTCAACGTCGCCCTGGTGGTCCAGTACGTCATCCGCAACCCCGCCGATTATCTGTTCCAGATCGACGGACCGCAGACGCTGGTCGGAATGCTCGCCGAAAGCGTCCTGACGGAAACCGTGGTTGGAATGCCGATCGACGACGTGTTGACCACCGGCCGACTCGCCATCCAGGGCCGGGTGAAGCTGAAAACCCAGGAAGCGCTGGATCGATACCAGAGCGGGGTTCAGATCTCCTCGGTGAACATCATGAACATCACGCTGGATTTATCGGTTGCGCAAGCGTTTCAGGACGTCGCCGACGCCATGGCAGACCGCGAGAAAACGCAAAACGAAGCGCGCGCATATGCAAACGACCAGATTCCGAGAGCGCGGGGCGAAGCCAGCCGGACCGTGAGCGAAGCGCAGAACTACAAGCAGCAGCGCATCGCCGAAGCCGTCGGTAATACCACCCGCTTCCAGGCGCTGCTGCAGGAGTATCGAAAGGCACCGGATGTGACGCGTTCGCGGATCTATCTGGATTCCATGGAGAAGATCCTTCCAAAGGTGAAGCTTTACGTCATCGATTCTCAGGGCGGCCGTGTTCCGATCAATCTCCGGCTGACTGCTCCGGGAAACAGCGAGAAATAGAACAAACAAACCCGTTTGCCACAGAGGGCACAGAGGTCACAGAAAAAGGCAAGACAAGATGCTTGAAATGAAGGCCAACGCTGCGTGCTGTGTGCTGTGAAAGAGGCCGTGAATGTCGTGAATATCGTGAGTACCGTAAGAACAAAACTCCCATCTAGTTTTCCTTTGCGTTCTTTCTTTTCTTCTTTGCGCGCCCCTCAAGGGGGTATTGAACAGAAACCTTTGCGTCAACGCTCTTGATTTTGTTCTCCTCTGTGATCTCTGTGTTCTCTGTGGCTAAGCTCTAGACGTTGTGTATTAATAAATAGCGACGATGAATCCCGCGACCATCGAGGCCACCACGCACCAGCCCAGAAGGCGCAGTTCGGGGTCATACCAGAATCGCGTGAGAAAATTCGGCGGCTCCGGCGTGCTGATCAGTTTGGCGTGATCTTTCGGGTCGGGTTCGGCAAGGCGCCTGATCGCCGCGGAAGAATCAAAGATGTGTGACAGCGCAAGCCGCGTGTTCGCATCCACGATAATGTTCTGCAACCGCGTTCCGCGCGTCCTTGCTCCGCCATCGGCCACGGTCGAGTCGCCGTTTTCGGCGCCGATGCGCTGCGTCCGCGTGCGTCCATCGTCTTCCTGCGCTACGCCGCCCTTTGCCGCCTTGCCAATGCGAACGGTGATGTCGGGTTCGGCGCGATGGCCGCCGAGTTCGGTAAGGCAGGCCTGCAGGTCCGCGGCGAACTGGTGGGCATCCTGATAGCGCTCGTCGGCATCCTTCTCCAGCGCCTTTGCCACCACAAGGTCGAGCATCGCGGGTACCTGGCGATTAATGCGGCTCGGCGGCACCGGCCGCAAGTGGGAAACGTTGTACATGATCTCGGAAGGCTCCGCGCCCGCGAACAGTTTGGTGCCGGTCAGCATCTCGTAGAGCACCGTGCCGAGCGAGAAGATGTCCGAGCGATGATCGACCGGTCGTCCGCCCACCTGTTCCGGCGACATGTAGCGCGGCGTGCCGAGCATCATGCCGGTCTCGGTTTTCAGGTCCGACTGGCGCATGCGCGCGATGCCGAAGTCCATGATTTTCACCCGCCCTCCAGGGACGATCATGATGTTGGGCGGCTTGATGTCACGGTGAACCACGCCGCGATCGTGAGCGAAGGCCAGCGCTTCGGCGACCTGCTCGACGATGCGCACCGCCTCCGGTAACTTGAATCGCCGTTTTTCCGCAATATTGGCCAGATCGGTGCCTTCGAGCAGTTCCTTGGTCATGTACACCATCTCGCCTTCGTGGCCCACGTCGTAGATGGTCACGATGCTCGGATGCGCGAGGCGTCCCGCCGCACGGGCTTCCTGGGTGAAGCGGGCTTCGTATTCCTTGCGGTCGGCGTCGTCCGCCGGGATGACGATGGTCTTGATGGCAAGCGGCCGGTCCAGCACCGGGTCTTCCGCCTTGTACACCACGCCCATCGCGCCGCGGCCGAGTTCGCCGAGGATCCGGTAGCGTCCTATCTCCTTTAATTTCTGCGTTGCCATGATGTTTGTAAGCGCGGCTCAGGACTTGACCATCAGCGAATCCCATAGCCGGCGGAAAAAGCCGCGCTCGTCGCCTGGCGTGAAGGCCAACTCGATATTGGTCGCCCTGCCGGCGCGCAGTTCCACGTCGTACTGGTACGCGGGGAAACCTTTCCTTCGAACTTCGACGGTGTGCCGGCCGGGGTCGAGGCGCAATTCCGCAAGCGGCGGGCTCTTTCCCCGCGCCGTGCCGTCCACGAATACCTCGCCGTCCGGGTAAATTTCGAACGCGAGCACACCGGGCATGCCCGCGTAAACCTTCTGCCGGATATCCTCGCGAAAAACAACAGCGCCTGTGGCAAACCCGATCATCGCGATCGCGCCGATGGCGGCCAGAACCTTGCGGCGGCGCCCCGGCACGTTCGGGTCCGGGGACAGCACTTCGTGCGTACGCACGTTAGCGTCGGTAAATATGCCTGCCGGTCGCAGGCACACCGCATGGTGCGGCGCGGCCGCCGCGAGCGCGTCCCGGAAGGCGCGCGAGACGATCAGGCGGCCGGCGCCGGCGTAATGCGCGATTGCGGCTGCGGTCCCGATTGCGTCGCCGGTCAGGCCAGGGTGGCCTTCGTCGTCATGCGCCGGCCGCACCGCGCCGTGATTGACGGCGATCGCGACCGGGACCCCGGCCCCAGTTACGCGCGAGCAGCGCTGCGCGATATCAAAGGCTCCAGCCGGATCCCCGAGGACCACGATCGCAACGCCGTCCGGCGCGTCCAGAACGATCCGGTTTTCCGCCGGAAACTGGTCGAGGGACACCGCGAGCGCGGCTTCGAGCTGCGCGCGCAGCCGCGCCTGCTCGGCCACCGGCCGGCGCACGAATTC
>JANOGP010000175.1:0-8322 GCA_031406075.1 Betaproteobacteria bacterium | reverse complement strand
GTCAAAGGCGCCCTGAAACGCCGGGTCTCCGGATTCAGGTAACGGTGTTCGACGCAGACCCGGGAACTGGTCTGGTGGTGGCCGGTTAATACGGCACGCTACGGGTAGCTGCGGACTACAGTGAAATGGCGGCTCTCGGCCGAAAGCGAACGAAAAATGGGGCACCCTTTCAGGCCGGTTGTCCGTGACATGGAAGAGTGCTTTCTGAAGCTGGACAAGTTCGTTTCAGCGCGCGACGCGCTTGATGACCAGCGCAAATACAGTCCTTAGCGCACGCGCAGATCGAACTGAAGCCTGACATTCACCCGGTCCGCGTCCGCGCTGACGTCGGTGGCAACCAGTTCATTGATTTCCACCTCGTATGGCGCAGTGCGCCCGGCCAGCAGCCGCACCACCGTTTCCTTGAGGTTTACGTCCAGCGCTTTGGGCATCATCGAGCTGAATACCGGTTGCAGCAACGGCCGGTAGATCTCCTTTGACAGGGAGTCGATGCGGATGTCTTCGACGCCGAGGCGGCCGTCCCGGAAGAAAGGCTTGCCGGATGCCGCGACGTTGAAGGCGTCGGCGCCGCCCATGCACTGGCCACCGACCGACGCACCCACGCGACCGCTGAACAGCACGCCGATGCGCAGCCTTCCCGCCGACGCCGTGACTTTCGGTGACTCCAGCCAGGACTGGTTGCACGCATCCGCGTTGTTGAGCCAGAAACGGCCCTTGTCGGTGAAGAACTGCTCGCGCAGCTTCTTCTCGATGGCGGTGCTCTCGATTACGAGCGTGCTGTCTGCAGACCATGCCGTCGCCGCGACGAGGAGGATGCTCAGCAGCGCAACAGCATGCCCGGCCTTCGAATAATTGCGCAAGGACCAGGACTTGGACATGGGTTTCTTCAGGCAACAGGTCGCTGCCCGTCCTTCACGGTGATGCGGAACAGTGTACGCGCATCGTCCGGATCGGTGAGGGTCGCCGAGTGCAGCACCGATGCGTTGTCCCACACCACCACGTCGCCCACGCCGTACTTCACCCGGTACTGATACTTCGGCTGGGTCGAATGCGCGGCCAGCTCGCACAGCAGGGAAAGTCCCTCGTCGCCGGGCATGCCCTCGATGGCGAAGGAGGTACCCGATACCGCGTACAACGCCTTGCGCCCGGTGTAGGGATGGCGGCGTACCAGCGGATGCCGGATCAGCATCGCGCCGCGCTTCTCTTTCTGTTCCTGGGTCGGCGCGAACGCAGACGTACGCGAAGCCTGATCGGGATCATCACGGTTGCCGTAGACATTCAGCGTCACCAGGCCGTCCAGGCGTTTTTTCATCGCCTCCTGCAGGTCTTCGTAGGCCTGCTCCTGGTCCGCGAACAGCGTGTCGCCGCCGACCTTCGGCACCTGGATCGAGTATAGCAGCGTGGCGCGCGCGGGAATCTGCAGGTAGGAATAATCGCTGTGCCAGTAAGTGCCGCCGTCGGCCAATCCAATGGGCTTGCCGTCCTTTTTCACGTTCGACAGGACCAGGATGTCGGTGTACTCGGGATGATGGAACTGGTCGAGCAAATGCGGCTCGGGCTTGCCGAAACGGTTGGCGAATTCGAGGAAGTTTTCCGGTTCCAGCGACTGGCTGCGCAACACCAGCACGTGGTGGCGGTGCAGCGCTTCGCGCACTTCGCCGAAAATCCGGTCGGACAACGGACGCGACAGATCGACCCCGGAGATCTCCGCCCCCATGCAGGCGTCCGACTTGCGGACTGAAATCATGCCACCCTTCTCCTCTGACTTCATGCTTTCATTTTACGAACTGCGGCATCAGCCATCTCGGCAGTGCCAGGATGATTTCCGGAAACAGGATAACAAAAACCAGCATCCCAAGTCGGGTAAACGCGCCTTCGCAAGCTGTGGCTAGATTTTTATCAGGCTTGTCCCGTTGCATTTTCAGAATTGATCGCACGCTGCACCCGTCACGATATTTTCCGTTGCGTCACTTGAGGAACTCTGGAGAGACCAGTCGCGGCAGAAACAGGGGAATTTCCGGCCAGACAATGCACGCGGCCAACACCAGGAGCATCGGCACGAGCATGATCAGCGTGTCCTTGAGCGCGAACTTGAGAGGTACCTTGGCCACGGCACATGAAATCATCAGACACAGACCATAAGGTGGCGTAACCAGTCCGAAGGCAAGCGAGATGATGCCGATGATTGCGAACTGCACCGGATGCATGTGTACGGATTCTGCGAGCGGCTGCAGCGTGGTGCCGACGATGATGATCGCGGGGATCGCGTCCAGAAAGCAGCCGACGACGAGGAACGAGAATGCGATGAAGAATCCGACTCCGGTGATGCCGAGACCCCAGGAAGTGACGTTCTCGAGCAGCAATCGCGGGATCTGATAGTAGGCGAGGAGCCAGCCGAACGCAGAGGCGGTGCCTACGCAGAACAATGCCACCGCAGCCAGTCTTCCAGTCTCGGCAAGCGCCTGATAAAGATGCGTCATGTCCATCTCGCGGTAGACGAAAATGGAGAGGACGCCCGCGTAGAGTACGGCAATGGCGGCCGACTCGGTGGCCGTGAACCATCCGAGCAGGATGCCGCCGACGATGATGACGGGGGTGAGCAGCGCAGGCACCGACTGGAGAGCGGAGGTCAGGAACTCCTTCAGTGTGGCGCGCGGATACACCGGGTACTTGTAGATTTTGGCGTAGGCGTGCACGGTCGCCATTTGGGCGCCTGCGATCAGGAACCCGGGCAGGATGCCGGCAAGGTAGAGGGCGCCGATCGAGGTGGAGATGACGCCACCCCATACCACCATCAGAATCGAAGGCGGAATGATCACGGCGAGCACCGCCGACACCGCAGTAATCGCAATCGAGAACGACAGGCCATAGCCCTCCTTGACCTGAGCATCGATGAAGATCTTGCTCTGGCTCGCCGCATCCGCGGTGGAGGAGCCGGAGATCCCTGCAAAGAAGACTGAAAGCAGGACGTTGATCTGCGCCAGCGAACCGGGAAAATTACCTACCATTGTCCGCGACAGCCGCACCAGCCGGTCCGTGATGCCGCCCACGTTCATAAGGTTCGCGGTCAGCAGGAAGAACGGCACTGCCAACAGGATGAACGAGTTGTAGGCCTTGAACGTTTCGTTGAACAGCGTGATCGGTGAGAGCCGCGGTTCGATCACCAGTATCGGCAGGCAGGACAGGCCGAGCGCGAAAGCCACCGGCACGCGCAGGACGAGCAGCAGAAAAAACCCGCCGAACAGGATGGCGGCGGCGGAGCCCGCCGACAATGCGATGCCGGTCATTGCGGCTGATCCCCGCGCAGGACGCGCAGGTTGGCGACGAAGGACTCGCCGATAAACAGCATCCAGGTGATCCCCGCCACCGGCCAGGCGACGAAAATGGTCCACATCGGCAGCTCGGCGATTTCGGACAACTGATCCCATCCGAAGCGAACGAACTCGATGCCCCACCAGGTGAACACCAGCGCGAACACAAGCACGAAGACGTGGGAGACGATGCGCAGCAGCGCGTTCGCACGCTGCCCAAGCTGCGGCCAGACGTCAACCTCGAAATGGGTGCCCTCGCGGATGCCGATCATGGCGCCGAGCATCACCATCCAGATGAACAGGAAACGCGCCAGTTCCTCAGTCCAGATATAAGCCGGGATCAGCTGGGTGAAGCGCGAGAAAATCTGCAGCGAAACGGGCACGATCAGCACAGCCACCGTGCCCACCATGAGCCAGGTCAGCACCCGGTGGTAGAGCTCGATGAATTTCTTCACTTGATCGCGTTGATTTTGGCGAGGATCTGGTCGGCGCCCACATCCTTTGCGTAGGCATCGATCACCGGGTCGACCAGCTTCTTCATCTGCGCGCGGTCGGCGAAGGGGATACGCTTTAGCTTTCCGGCCTTCTCCATCGCCTCCAGCTTGGCGGCGTCCTCGTGCGATTCGAGATCGCGGCCGTAAGCACCCGCTTCTTTGCCCGCTCTCAGAATCGCGGCCTGCAGATCCGGAGGCAGCGTCTTGAACGTCTTGCCGGAGAAACAGAGCGGCCGAATCGTGATCGAGTGCTCCGTCATCGCGAGGTTGGGACCGACCTCGTAGAACCTCATCTGCTCCACGCCGGCCGCCTCGTTGTCGCCCGCAGAGATCACCCCGTTCTGGATCGCGTTGTAAATCTCGTTGTAGGCGATCACCGACGGCGACATGCCGGCAGCGGCGAACGTGCGGGTCCAGATCGGCGCGCCCATGACGCGTACCTTGAGGCCCTTCATGTCGGCGAGATTGCGCAGCGGCTTGTTGGCGAAGATGTTGCGCGTACCGCCGCCGGCGTAGCCGATCAGCATGACGTCGGCCTTCTTGGCGATCTCGTCGGCGATCGGCTTGAACAGGTCGGCATCAAGCACCTTGCGCCAGTGGTCAAGGTCGCGGAACAGGAACGGCGCGTCGATGAACGGCGCCGCGCGCGCGAACGTGGACATGTGCGCGGGCGATACGATCGCGTAGTCCACACCCTTGCCCTGATTCAGGTAAACGAAATAGTCCTTCTCGAGCCCCAGCTCGCTGTTGCGATGCAAAACGAACTTGACCGGCTTGCCGTAGTACTTGTTGACCAGCTCGTCGAACTTCAGCAGCGTCTTGTTGAACGCGTGTTCGTCATTGAACTGCACCGCGCCGTGAAGCGTGATGGTTTGCGCGGGCACAGGCGAGGCCAACATGAAGACCGCGAACATCGCCGCTATGGCCACTGATCCGAAAGTCTTCATTAATGTTTCCTCCAGTTGTTGTCTTAAGCCGAGCGACGGCCGCTCACTTGCCGCCGGCCGGCTTCATCGCCGCGATACGCTCTGCGAGGGCCGACTGCATCAGATGGGCGTCCGTGCCGAAGAATATCAACCTGAAGCCGAGTTCGACATATTCTTTGGCGAAGGCTGCGTTGGGCGCGGCGGTCGCGAGGACATGTCCGTGCTTCACGGCCGCCGCGGCGATCCGCCGTACCGCGTCGAGATACTTCGGGTGCTTGAGGTCGCCCGGGACCCCGAGGAAATTCGACAGGTCGGCGTATCCGATGCACAGCGAATCCACGCCCGGCACCGCGGCTATTTCCTCGACGTTGCCGACGCCGACCTCGGTCTCGATCTGCAGCATCAGGAAACAGCGTTCATTCAGGCTCGCGAATTTTTCCTTCATGCTGCCGCCGGTGTAGTCGTCGTGCGCGGCTCCCAGCACGGCCCCGCGTCTTCCCATCGGCGGATACCGGGTCCACGAAACGATTTCGCGGGCCTGCTGCGCGGTCTCGACCATCGGCACCATGATTCCGAGCGCTCCCGCGTCCAGTGCCCGCGCCACAAAGTGATATTGATGCGTTGGCACACGAACGAAAGGCGCAATGTCGATTCCGCGACAGTAGGCGAGCTGTTGCTTGATGGTGTCGATACCAGCCCCGGAATGTTCCATGTCGAATAAAACGCACTCTGCACCTGCCTCCTTCGCGATCTGTGCAAGGCCCGGAGTGAAAAATTCGAACGCGAACAGGCCGTAGGCGCTGGCACCGTCGAGCAGTCTTTTCTTGAGTGGATTGGATCTCATGGATAATCAGTGAAAAGTGACCAGAAGCGATTCTTAACTTTCCATTGCGAACCTTCGTGTTGAACGATCTCATTGCCAGCCAAAGCGTGGCTGGCGTTACTGAGTCCTTAGTCCCGTTTCCTTACCTGTGAAAATACGGCACTTTGCCGAGAACCTCCTGATTGACCACGTTCTTCGGCACGCGGGCGTAGGCAAGATCGCGGCAGGTACTGAAGACGCTGGCCGCGATGGTATTGATGCACTCGTCAGTCAAGCAGATGTGGTGCGGGGTGACCACGATATTGTCGAGCTTCAGCAGCGGATTGTCCGCCGGCGTGGGTTCCTGCTCGAACACGTCGATGCCGGCACCGGCGATGCGGCGATTGGCAAGCACATCGAGCAGTGCCTTTTCGTCGACAATCGGCCCGCGCGCGGTATTGATGAAAAACGCAGTAGGCTTCATCAGCGCGAACTGCCGGGCGCCGACCAGCTTGCGCGTTTCCTCATTAAGCGGGCAGTTCACCACCAGGAAATCGGATTCGCGGAACACCGTGTCCATGTCCGCGAGTCTCACGCCAAGCGGCGCCACCGATTCCTGGGTGACATAAGGATCGCAGGCTAGATGCTTCATCCCGAACGGAGTAGCCAACCGGAACAGCTCCGAGCCGACGTTGCCTACTCCAATCGAACCGAGCACGCGGCCGCTCAGGCCGGTGCCGAAGTGATTCATGCGATCCTGCCAGCGCCCCTCGCGAGTGAGCTTGTCCTTGATCAGCACCTTCTGCGCCAGCATCAGGATCAGCGTCAGTTCGGCGGTCGCCAGCGGCCGGCGCACGCCGTCCGGGGTGATGCTGAGGATCACGCCGTTCTCGGTGCAGGCCGGCACGTCCACCGTGTCGTAACCGACGCCGAAGCGTGCGATCAGCTTGAGCCTGCGATTCGCGCCGGAGACGGTCTTGCGGGTTACCCTCGCCAGCATGACCGCCAGCGCGTCGTACCTGGCGGCGGTCTCGGGTGTGAGTTCCGCTTCGATCTCGGGAAGAAATTCGTACTCGACCCGCGGGTCGTCCAGGATCTTGAAGGCCGATTCATCGAAAATCGGCTTGCCGTCCGGCTTGAGGTTGTCGCGGGTAATGCCAATGCGGAATTTGGCCTGTGCCATTTTTCTCCTCCTTCTGTGGCGGCCGCCGTTGTCTGTGTTTTTCGGCAGGCCTTTTTTTGTCAGCTCACTTTTTTCTGGGTCTCTTTCCCGAATCGTCGAGCGACTGCAGCACGCCGATGCCCTGCTTCAAGGCGCCCTGCAGCAGCATCGAGTCTATGCCGACCGAAAACAGGCGGAAGCCTTTTTCCCAGTACTCGCGGCTCCAGTTCTCGTCCGCGGTCATGCACGCGAGGACCTTGCCGTGCTTATTCGCGGCGGCGACCATTTTCTTGATCGCGGCGACGTATTTTGGATGGTCGAATTGCGCCGGGATCCCGAGAAAATTGGTCAGGTCGAAGTGGCCGAGCCAGAGCACGTCCACCCCTGGCACCGCCGCTATTTTTTCGACGTTTTCGATGCCTTCCGCCGTTTCGATCAGGCACATTACAAGAGTGCGCTCGTTGGCAATCTTGATCTTGTCCGCAACACTTCCGCCGATGTAATCGTCGGCTGCAAAGCCGAACGCCGCGCCGCGCCGGCCCGCGGGAGGATAGCGGGTGCAGGAGACGATGTACTTGGCCTCCTCGGCTGAACCGACCATGGGCGCCATGATTCCCATGATGCCGAGGTCGAGCGCGCGCGAGATGTAGTGATATTGATTGGTTGGTACCCTGGCCATCGGAACCAGGTCGATGCCACGGCACAGCGCCGCCTGGTCCTTGATGGTTTCATAACTGTGCCCGGCATGTTCCATGTCGAGCAGAAGGAATTCGGCGCCGGAAGACTTCACAATCTGGGGCAGTCCCGGAACCAGGAACTCCCAGCCGAAACTGCCGAAAACCGCGTGACCTTGCAGGAGTTTCTGTTTGACTGGATTTGTTCTCATTGATCGGTATCCGTGGCTAGTTTAGATAGGGCCGAGGTTTGAGGTTCGAGGTTCGAGGTTCGAGGTTCGAGTTACAGCAACGGAATCCGTGGATTTCATGGCTGAGGTCCCCTTTCGCTCTTGTCTTTTCGTCTTTTCTCGCCCCTCGTCCCTGCAATTCAAGCATGAAACTTCCCCACCCAGGCCGGATGCCTCAACACTTCCGTGTTGACGATCAGGTGCGGTTTGCGTGCATGCGACAAGTCCACCGCCGCCTTGAACGCACCCTGTCCGAGCAGGCTCATGCACTCGTCGGTGTGGCAGATCGCGTGCGGCGCGAGGATGACATTGTCCATTTTCAGCAGCGGGCTGTCCGGCGCCACTGGTTCCTTTTCGAACACGTCGATCGCGGCGCCCGCGATCCGGTTGCTTCTGAGCGCGTCTATGAGTGCGGATTCAACCACCACCGGGCCACGGGCGGTATTGACGAAGTATGCACTCGTCTTCATCAACGCGAATTCGCGTGCGCCGATCAGCCCTCTGGTCTTCTCATCCAGGAGCGTGTTGACTGATATAAAGTCTGCCTCACGCAACAAATTATCCTTGTCCACCATGGTGACATTGAGCGAAGCAACGGCCGATTGCGGAACATTCGGGTCGCAACCCAGCAGGCGCATCCCGAAAGGCTGCGCCAGGCGGAATATTTCCTTGCCGATATTGCCCACGCCGATCACGCCGAGCGTGCGTCCCATCAGGCCGCTG
>JANOGP010000126.1:0-9523 GCA_031406075.1 Betaproteobacteria bacterium | reverse complement strand
AGGACCGGGTCTTCGGCAATTTTCTCGCGGAGTACCAGGCGGGCCGCACGCCCAATCCGGACGTGCTGTGCAACGCGGAAATCAAGTTCAAGGCCTTCCTCGATCACGCGCTCCAGCTCGGCGCCGAACGCATCGCCACCGGCCATTACGCGCAAGTGCGGCAAGTCGACGGCCTGTTTCAACTGCTCAAGGCCGAAGACGGCACCAAGGATCAGAGCTATTTCCTCTATCGGCTCGATCAGGCACAACTTTCGAAGACGCTGTTTCCATTGGGCGGGACGTACAAGCGCGAAGTGCGCGAACTCGCGAGAAAACTAGGTCTGCCGAATCACGACAAGAAGGATTCGACCGGCATCTGTTTCATCGGCGAGAGGCCCTTCCGCGAATTTCTCAGCCGCTATTTGCCGACCCAACCCGGCGATACTGTGACTCCGGAAGGCAAGACCGTTGGCAGGCATATCGGCCTGATGTACTACACAATCGGCCAGCGCCAGGGACTCGGAATCGGCGGGCGCAAGGATGGTGAAGGCGATCCCTGGTACGTTGCCGCGAAGGACATGGCGGCGAACAGGCTGATTGTCGTCCAGGGCCACGGCCATCCGGCGCTGCTGGGAGATTCCCTGACGGCGACTGATCTGAACTGGATAAGCGGCGCCAAACCCCACTGCCATTGGGTCTACGGCGCAAAAACGCGCTATCGGCAAAAGGACGCACCTTGCGAAATCGAACGCGTGGATCCGCAGCAGTGTGAAATCAAGTTCGCGGAACCTCAATGGGCAATCACGCCGGGGCAGTCCGTAGTCGTCTATGAATCGAAGGTGTGTCTCGGCGGAGGTATCATCGAAAGCGCGATTGCTCCAGGCAAGTAATCGCGGCGCAGGCATCGTCTCCGACCCGCGGGTTTATCCGCCGTCGAGAACCAGGTGGATGTTACGCCGCAGGAATGGAATCACCTCGCTGGCGAACCAGGGGTTGCGCTTGAGCCACATCTGGTTGCGCGGGCTGGGGTGCGGCAGTGGAATGCAGTACGGCAGGTACTCGCGCCAGGCTCGAACCGTTTCGGTCAGCGTCGACTTGCGCCCGCCGCCCAGGTAATACGCCTGCGCGTAGCTGCCTATGAGCAGCGCCAACCGAAGCTTCGGCAGATGTGCCAACAGTTGCGGATGCCAAAGCGGCGCGCACTCCGGCCGCGGCGGCAGGTCCCCGCCGGGACCAGTCCCCGGGTAACAGAACGCGGCCGGGATGATGGCAATATGGCGTTGATCATAGAAGCGTCCGCGCTCGAGTTGCAGCCAGTCGCGCAATCTGTCTCCCGAAGGATCGTTCCATGGGACGCCGGTTTCGTGCACGCGGCGACCCGGCGCCTGGCCGACGATCAGCAGTTGCGCGGTAACCGCGGCGCGCAATACGGGCCGGGGACCCGACGGCAGATGGGCCTCACATACGCGGCAGGCACGCACCTTCATCAGCAACGCTTCGAATTCGCGCCCGCCGCGCCGACCAGGGGCCGCATTCGTGGAGGCCTTGCGGGTCACCGAAAGGCTCCGGCTGCAATGCTCAACGTGTTAAAATTATTCATACTGATTAGACACTTGGATGACCCAGTCGACTTCTCTCACTGCACTGTCTCCGCTTGACGGCCGTTACCGGGAAAAGGTGGCCGGGCTTGCCCATTACTTCAGCGAATTTGGACTGATACGCTACCGCGTATTCGTTGAGATCGAGTGGCTAAAGGCGCTGACGGGGGCCAAGGGGCTTGCCGAGATCAAGCCACTTGCCTCCGAAACCATTGCGCAGTTCGAGAAACTGGCAGCCGGATTTTCGGTCACCGACGGCGAAGCCGTCAAAGCCATAGAAGCCCGCACCAACCACGACGTCAAGGCCATCGAATACTGGCTGCGCGAGAAATTATCCGGCAATCGGGAAATCGCCGGCATCACGCAGTTCATTCACTTTGCCTGCACTTCCGAGGACATCAACAACCTCTGTCACGCGCTGATGCTCAGGGACTCGAGGGCGAAGGTATTGCTACCGGCCATCGATGCGCTAGTGGGCAAACTGGTCAGCCTCGCGCACGCCAATGCCGATCTGCCCATGCTTTGTCGCACGCACGGCCAGCCAGCCACACCGAGCACGCTGGGCAAGGAACTGGCGAACGTCGTTCATCGCCTGCGCCGCCAGCGCGAACGCGTCGCGGGCGTTTCACTTACCGCAAAAATGAACGGCGCCGTCGGCAACTACAATGCGCACCTCGCGGCCTACCCGGATTTCGACTGGGAGAAATTCTGCCGCACCTTCGTCGAGAACCTGGGCTTCGAATTCAGCCCCTACACCACCCAGATCGAGCCACACGACCGCATCGCCGAACTGCTCGATGCCTACGCGGGAATCAACACAGTACTGCTCGATCTCGACCGCGACCTGTGGGGATACATCTCCATCGGTTATTTCAAGCAGAGAGTCAAGGACGGCGAAGTCGGATCGTCCACCATGCCGCACAAGGTGAATCCGATCGACTTCGAGAACTCGGAAGGCAATATCGGCCTGGCCAACGCCCTGCTCAACCATCTTGCGGCCAAACTTCCCGTCTCGCGTTGGCAGCGCGACCTTACCGATTCGACGGTTCTGCGCAACCTCGGAATTGCGCTCGGTTACAGCCTGCTCGCCTATGACAGCTGTCTCCGGGGCTTGAGCAAACTCGAGCCGGACCCGAATCGCATCGGCGCCGACCTGGAATCCAAGTGGGAAGTGCTTGCCGAACCGATCCAGACCGTCATGAAGCGCTACGGAATCGAAGACGCCTACGAGCAGTTGAAGGCACTCACACGCGGCAAGGAAGGCATCACGCGCGAATCCCTGCACCATTTCATTCGAGCGATCGCCATTCCAGAGCCCGAAAAAGAGCGTCTGCTCAAGCTCACCCCGGCCCACTACACGGGGCTTGCCGCGCAGCTCGCAAAGCGCATCTGAGAATCCGCGCTTACGACGCGCGACGCGCGCGCCAGAACTCGACGATCCCGGGCATGATGGAAAGCACGATGATGCCGACGATGACGAGGGTGAGATTGTCCTTCACTACCGGCAGATTGCCAAAGAAGTAGCCCGCGTAGGTCAGCGACCCCACCCATAGAATCGCCCCGCTTACGTTGAAGAGGAGGAAGTACCGGTAACTCATGGCGCCGATGCCGGCCACGAAGGGCGCGTAGGTACGGATGATCGGCACGAACCGGGCAATGATGATGGTCTTGCCGCCGTGCCTTTCGAAAAAAGCGTGGGTACGTTCCAGATAGGCGCGTTTGAAGAAGTGCGAATCCTCAAAGCGGAACACCCTTGGGCCGAGATAATGGCCGACGGCATAGTTGACCGAATCGCCGATGATCGCCGCCGATATCAGCACCAACACCAGCGCATGCACATGAAGTTCGCCGGCCGCCGCGATCGTCCCTGCAACGAACAGCAGCGAATCGCCGGGCAGAAAGGGCGTAACGATCAGCCCGGTCTCGAGAAAAACGATCAGAAACAGTATGGCATAGATCCAGCTACCGTAATTCTGCGCCAGCGCGCGCAAATGCTGGTCGAGGTGAACAACAAGATCGAGGAAGCCTGCGATCAGATCCATCGCGGATCCGTCGGTTTAGACAACCGCTTCCTCTTTCTTCTTTTCTGGTCTGATGAAATCTTCGCGGGTCACGCCCAGCCACATCACCAGCGGGCTCGCCACCAGCACCGAGGAGTAAATGCCGAACAAAATGCCGATGGTCAGCGCCAGCGCAAAGTAGTGCAGCGTTTCGCCGCCAAAGATCAGCATCGAGGTCACCATCAACTGGGTACTGCCATGGGTGATGATAGTTCGAGACATCGTGCGGGTAATCGCGTTGTTGATGATTTCCGGTGTGTCCGCCTTGCGCATCTTGCGGAAGTTTTCACGGATGCGATCAAAAACCACCACCGACTCGTTGACAGAATAACCTAGAACGGCAAGTACGGCCGCGAGCACTGGCAGCGAAAATTCCCACTGAAAAAAGGCAAAGAACCCAAGAATGATCACGACGTCGTGCAGGTTGGCGATGATCGCGGAGACCCCGAATTTCCATTCGAAGCGCAGCCACAAATAACAGACGATGCCGATGGACACGAGCAACAACGCCAGGGCACCGTTCTCCACCAGTTCCTTGCCCACCTGTGAACCAACGAAATCCACCCGCCGCAGTTCCACGGTCGGATCGTCCTCGCGCAGCGACTTGATGACACGCTCAGACAGCTGTGCGCCGGTCATACCCTGTTTGGTCGGCAGCCGGACCAACGCGGTCTGGGAACTGCCGAAGCTCTGCACCGTAGCGTCGCTCAGTTCTATCCGGTTCAAGGTCTCGCGAATATTCGAGACGTCGGCCGCGTGACCGTAGTTCACCTCCATCACCGTACCGCCGGTAAACTCGACCCCGAGATGCAGGCCCCTGGTTACCAGGAAAAACACCGCCATGATGAAGGTGATCAACGAAATCACGTTGAACACCAGCGCATGGCGCATGAACGGGATGTCTTTACGGATGCGGAACAATTCCATCTACTCGACCTCTGCGGAAAGCCTTAGCGGGATGTTTCTCAGGCTGCCGGCTGGCGCCTGTACCAATCGGTGTTGCCGATCGGCAGTTTTTCAAGTTTGCGGCGCGCTCCGAACACCAGGTTGACGATGCCGCGGGAAATCACTACCGCGCTGAACATGGAAGTCATGATGCCAAGACAGTGCACCACGGCGAAGCCGCGCACCGGGCCGCTGCCGAACATGAACAACGCAATGCCGGCAATCAGCGTGGTGATGTTCGAATCGAGAATCGTCGCCCAGGCGCGCTCGTAGCCGGCTGATATCGCCGCCTGCGGCGTGGTGCCGTTGCGCAGTTCCTCCCTGATCCGCTCATTGATCAGAACGTTGGAGTCGATGGCCATGCCCAACGTCAGCGCGATCGCCGCGATGCCCGGCAGCGTCAGCGTAGCCTGCAGCATGGACAACAGCGCCACCAACAGCATCAGGTTGGCCGCCAGCGCGAGCACCGAGATCAGGCCGAAAACGTTGTAGTACGCGATCATGAAGATGGCGATCGCGGTAAAGCCGATCAGCGTCGAATCGAAGCCGCGCTTGATATTGTCGGCACCCAGGCTCGGGCCGACCGTTCGTTCCTCGACGATTTCCATCGGCGCTGCCAGCGCGCCAGCACGCAGCAACAGCGCCACGTCGCGTGCCTCGGTCGTCGTCATCCTGCCGCTGATCTGAACGCGTCCGCCCGGAATCTCCGAACGGATCACCGGCGCCGTCACGACTTCTCCCTTGCCTTTTTCCACCAGCACCATCGCCATACGCTTGCCGATGCTTTCGCGCGTAATCTGCTGAAAGATCGTCGCGCCACGGCCGTCCAGATTGATGTGCACGGCGGGTTCACCGGTCTGGTTGTCGAATCCGGGCTGTGCGTCCGAAATGCGATCTCCCGTAAGAATCACTTCGCGCTTGAGAAGGTACGGCACGCCTTCGCGGTCGTAAAGCAGTTCTGCTCCGAACGGCACCTGCCCGCCGACCGCCGCCTGCAACGAAGCGCTGTCGCTGCGTTCCTCATCCACCATCCGCACTTCCAGGGTTGCGGTACGACCGAGAATGTCCTTGGCCTTGGCAGTATCTTGCACGCCAGGCAGTTGCACCACCACCCGATCCAGCCCCGACTGCTGCACGATTGGCTCCGCCACGCCGAGTTCGTTGACGCGATTTCGCAGGGTCGTAATGTTCTGCTGCAGGGCGAAGTCCTGGATTCGTTTCCGCACTTCCGGTTTGAGGGAAGACGTGACAACAAATTCGCTGCCCCGGTCATCGAGCTTCAGCAACAGATCCGAATTCTGGCGCTGGATTTCTGCGGCAGCCTTGTCGCGCGTTTCGGCGTCGCGGAACCTGACCTGCACCGTTTGGCCTTCCCGCGAGATGCCGCTGTAACGAATCTCCTTGGCGCGCAAGGTGGTACGGATATCGGCCGCATATCGGTCCGCGGCCTTGGTCAGTGCGCCGGCCATGTCAACCTGGAGAAGAAAGTGCACGCCGCCGCGCAGATCGAGGCCAAGATACATGGGCAGCGCATTTATCCGGGTGAGCCAATGCGGCGAACTCGACAGCAAATTGAGCGCTACGACATAGTTTTCGCCAAGCACATTCTGCACAACATCCTTCGCCTTGAGTTGGATGTCGGTGTTGCCAAGACGCACCTTTACGCTGTTCGATTCGAGGAAAATGCCGTCAGGAACAATGTTGGCCTGCGCCAGTGCCTGTTCGACGCGCGCTCGCAGCGGCTCGTCGACTTTGGCGGTCGCCTTGCCGGGCGAGATTTGAACCGCCGGCACTTCACCGAAGAAATTGGGCAGCGTGTAGAGGACGCCGACGACCAGCGCGACGGCGATGATGATGTACTTCCAGAGCGGAAAGCGGTTCATTTCAGTTCCGTGAGGCGCGCAGCGTCTGGCGTGAAGATTGCAGTTTGCTGAACCTCAGCCCTGACCAGCGGTCTTGATGGTTCCCTTGGGCAGCAGGGTCGTGATCGAAGGCTTCTGCACCTGGATTTCGATGTTCGGGGCGATTTCCACCGAAATGAAGTTGTCGCCGACCCGAGTAACTCTCCCGAGCGCGCCGCCTGCAGTAACCACCTCGTCGCCTTTCTGCAATCCGCCAAGCATGGCGCGATGCTCCTTGGCTCGTTTTGACTGCGGGCGGATCAGCAGGAAGTACAACAGCACGAACATCAGAACCAAGGGCAGTAGTCCGAACAGGTCCATGCCTCCCGTGGACGGCGCAGACTGCGCAAATGCATTACTGATCAACACGTATGTTCCTCCGCTCCACGTTTAGACCGATCTCTCGGCGGGCACTTTATTCTGTCCCCCGGTATCGGATCAATTGGCTCGTTGCGCCCCGTCAAACGCGGGCGCCGAGACCGAAAAGTGGCGCATTCTAGCATGGCTGTGCCTGCTTAAGACGCAGGCCGGCGACATGTTCTGAAAACTTTCCCGCCTTGATCGCATCGCGCAATCCCCGCATCAATTCCTGATAGAAGAAAAGATTGTGAACAGTGTTGAGATGCGCGCCGAGAATCTCGTTGATTCTCTGCAAGTGATGCAGATAGGCGCGCGAGAAACTCCGGCAGGTATAGCATTGGCACGCCGGATCCAGTGGACCGGTGTCACCGCGGTATCGGGCATTGCGCAGCCGGATGGTGCCGTTGCGGGTGAAAATCCAGCCGTTGCGGGCGTTACGCGTAGGCATGACGCAATCGAACATGTCGATTCCGCTCGCAACGGCATCGACGATGTCCGCAGGCGTGCCGACGCCCATGAGATAGCGCGGCGTCACGGCAGGCAGCCTGGGCACAATGTGGCGAAGGATGCGCTTCATATCTTCCTTCGATTCGCCCACCGACAAGCCGCCGATGGCGTAGCCGTCGAAGCCGATTTCCACCAAACCCTTTAGCGATGCGTCGCGCAATTCCTCGTACATGCCGCCCTGAACGATACCGAACAGGGCATTGCCGTTTCCCTCATGGGCGCGCCTGCTGCGTTCTGCCCAACGCAGACTCAACTGCATCGATTCCGCCGCCTGGCTGCGGTCGGCTGGAAAAGGTGTGCATTCGTCGAACACCATGGCAACGTCGGCGTCGAACGCGCGCTGGATGCGCATCGACTCCTCGGGCGACAGGAAACACGTGCCGCCGTTTACAGGCGATCGGAACAGGACCCCCTCCTCGGTGATCTTGCGCATTTCGCCGAGACTGAAAACCTGGAAGCCGCCGGAATCGGTGAGGATCGGCCCTTCCCAACCCATGAAACGATGCAGTCCGCCGTGCGCCCCGATCACGTCCAGCCCCGGACGCAACCAGAGGTGAAACGTGTTTCCGAGAACGACCTCCGCCCCGACCGCGCGCAGGTCTTCCGGACTCATGGCCTTGACCGAGCCATAGGTGCCGACTGGCATGAATGCCGGCGTTTCCACTGTTCCGTGCGCAAGCGTGAGCCGGCCGCGGCGCGCCGGTCCGTCTCTCGCGACAATTTCAAATTGCATTTTCACGGTCTCGGTGACGCCGCCTTGTCGATCAGCATGGCGTCGCCATAACTGTAGAACCGATAGCGGCTGTCGACCGCGTGGCGATACGCGCGGTGGACAAGCTCGGTTCCGGCGAAGGCACAGACCAGCATGAGTAGCGTGGACCGTGGCAGGTGAAAATTGGTAAGCAGGTGATCCGCAACCTTGAAATCGTACCCCGGACGGATGAAAAGGCGGGTCTCTCCGCCGCCGGACATCAACTTGCCCGACTGTGCCGCCGACTCCAGTGCACGCAGGCTGGTGGTCCCGACCGCGGTTATTTGCCCGCCGCCGGCACGGGTTTCTGCCACCGCCCGCGCGGTTTCATCGGGAATCTCGTAGCGCTCGCCATGCATCACGTGCTGATCGACATCGTCCAACCGAACCGGCTGGAAGGTGCCGGTGCCGACGTGCAACGTAACATAGGCGAATCGCACGCCGGCTTCGCCAAGGTGCCGCAGGAGTAGCTCATCGAAATGCAGTCCGGCGGTAGGTGCCGCCACGGCGCCGGGCACACGCGCGTAAACGGTCTGGTAGCGCGCCTCGTCGTCGCTTTCGGCGCGGCGCTTGATATAGGGCGGAAGCGGCACCTCTCCGAGACGTTCGAGTACCCCGGCCACGTCGTTGCCGAACTCCAGAAGGAAAAACTCGTCCTGGCGCTCGATCATTGTGGCGTGCGCAAGTTCACCGAATTGGATTTTCTGTCCGTGCCTGAGCGCGTGGCTCGTCCTCAACATCGCCAAGGCACGGCGCGGGCTCACGATGCGCTCGATGATGACTTCCACTTTGCCCCCGGTCTGCTTGAAACCCTGCAGGCGTGCCTTGATGACTTTGGTGTCGTTGAAGACCAGCAGGTCACCGCGGCGCAGAAGCAAGGGCAGATCGACAATAAAATGATCGGTGTACTTTCCGGTTGCGCCTTCAAGGTGCAACAGCCGGCTGGCACTGCGTTGCGCTGCGGGAAACTGCGCGATCAGGTCCTGTGGAAGCTCGTAATCAAATTCTTTTATCCTCATCGCGCGCATTATATCGGCAGCAGGCCACGCTCCCGGTTGCCCCGCGGCGCCGAATTCGCTGATAATTGCGCTCCCGTGCCGGATGAC
Organism: Betaproteobacteria bacterium; assembly: GCA_031406075.1. Lineage (GTDB taxonomy): Bacteria > Pseudomonadota > Gammaproteobacteria > Burkholderiales > JACQAP01 > JACQAP01. The sequence continues at coordinate 316 of JANOGP010000126.1, read as the reverse complement.
GGAATGCGTATATGCACGGAGTATTAGGAATATTGCCGGGATGGCGGAATTGGTAGACGCACGGGACTCACAACAACGCGCCGTTTGCGTTGTTGGGGCGGAGGCTAACTTGGCCCCGGCAAGTTAAGGGCGCAGCCCGGCCGGAGCCACAACACCGCGCCGTTTGCGTTGTTGGGGCGGAGGCTAACTTGGCCCCGGCAAGTTAAGGGCGCAGCCCGGCCGGAGCCAAAATCCCGCAGAAAGCGGGCAGCATTACGATAATTGCCGGGATGGCGGAATTGGTAGACGCACGGGACTCAAAATCCCGCGGTGGCAA
>JANOGP010000120.1:0-3893 GCA_031406075.1 Betaproteobacteria bacterium | reverse complement strand
TTTCGCCAGTTCGCCGTCCAAGGCACGTATCTCCGCGATCATCAGCTTTATGGTCGCGCCCTTCTCGTACGCAATCTTCCGGCCGATCAGGTCGATTGCCTGGATCCCGGTGGTGCCCTCGTAAATCGTGGTGATGCGCGCGTCGCGCAGGTACTGCGCCGCCCCGGTTTCCTCGACGAACCCCATGCCACCGTGAACCTGCACGCCGATGGAGGCGATCTCGATGCTTTGCTCAGTGCACCAGCCCTTGACCACCGGGGTAAGCAGGTCAAACAGCGCTTGGTTTCGCGCACGCTCAGTCTTGTCCGGGTGCAGCAACGCCTTGTCCAGATACGCGGCAGCAAGGGTCGCGATCGCCCGCATCGACTCAGTCTGCGCCTTCATGCTCATCAGCATGCGGCGCACGTCCGGGTGGTGAATGATGGTGACGCGATCGCCGCCTTTGACACCGATTTCCCGCCCCTGCACGCGGTTCTTCGCGTATTCCAGCGCGTGCTGGTATGCGCGCTCCGCGATGGCCACACCCTCGATGCCGACCTCCAGGCGGGCAAAATTCATCATGGTGAACATGAACTCCAGCCCACGGTTTTCTTCACCGACCAGGTAACCGATCGCGCCATCCGCGTCGCCGTAAGCCATCACGCAGGTGGGACTGCCGTGAATACCAAGCTTGTGTTCGATGGACACGCAATTCACATCGTTGCGGCTGCCGAGACTGCCGTCCTTGTTCACCAGAAACTTCGGCACCACAAACAGCGAAATCCCTTTCACCCCTTCAGGCGCGTCCGGCGTTCGCGCAAGTACCATGTGGATAATGTTCTCCGCCATGTCGTGCTCGCCCCAGGTGATGAAGATTTTGGTTCCATGTAGACGGTAGTGGTCGCCCTCGGGAACGGCGCGGGTGCGCACCGCCGCCAGATCGGAACCCGCCTGCGACTCGGTGAGATTCATGGTTCCCGTCCACTTGCCGGACACCAGGTTCGGCAGATACAGCGCCTTTTGCTGGTCAGAGCCGTGACGCATCAGCGCGGCGACCACGCCGGCCGTAAGCATCGGGCACAGGCAAAAGGACATGTTGGCCGAATTCCACATTTCCGATGTCTGTGCCGAAATGATGTGCGGCAATCCCTGCCCGCCGAACTGCGGGTCGCAGTTCAGTCCGGTCCAGCCGCCTTCGGAGAATTGCCGGAACGCGTCCTTGAAGCCCGGTGCGGCGGTAACGACATTGTTGTCGAGCCTGGCGCCGGTCCGGTCGCCGGCCTTGTTGAGTGGATCAAGCACGCCGGCCGCGAACTTGCCGGCTTGCTCCAGCACGGCGTCAACAAGGTCCGGGGTGACCTCCTCGCATCCGGGCAACGCCGAGATCTGTTCGAGGCCGACCAGCTCGTTGATGACAAATTTCATGTCGCGGATCGGCGCAGCGTATGTGGACATGGTCGTATTCCCAAGAAAAATCAAAGAATCGAAATTCTCACCGCAAAGACGCAAAGAACGCAAAGAGAATTCGAACCGGAAACGATTGCAGAATATTCAGAGGGGCTCCAGATCAATAAAGCGATCCCGGTGTTTTTTGAGCCTCGCGTTTTGCTTTTGTATTTCTTCGCGTCCTTTGCGTCTTTGCGGTGAAAGTTCTTAGCGGTGAAAGTGGTTCTCAGCCAAGCTGGGCGGTCAGCTCCGGCACGGCCTGAAAAAGGTCGGCGACCAGCCCATAGTCGGCCACCTGAAAAATCGGCGCTTCGGCATCCTTGTTGATTGCCACGATCACCTTGCTGTCCTTCATTCCCGCGAGGTGCTGGATCGCACCCGAGATACCGACGGCGATGTAGAGCTCCGGCGCGACGATCTTGCCGGTCTGCCCGACCTGGAAATCGTTCGGCGCGAAACCGGAGTCCACTGCTGCGCGCGATGCGCCGACTGCGGCGCCGAGCTTGTCCGCCAGTGCTTCCAGAATCGTGAAATTCTCGCCGCTGCCCATGCCGCGGCCACCCGAAACGATCACGCGCGCCGCGGTCAATTCCGGCCGCGCCGACTTCGTAAGTTCCTGACCCACCAGCCTGGCGAGGTCGGTGTCGGCAACAGCGGGCAGGTTCTCGACCGCTGCAGAGCCGCCGGTCGCGGCGGCCGCATCGAAACCAGTCGAGCGCACGGTGATAACCTTGATCGCATCGCTGGATTGGACGGTCGCAAGCGCGTTTCCCGCGTAAATCGGTCGCACGAAAGTATCGGGCGCATCGACCTTGACGATGTCGGAAACCTGCGCCACGTCGAGCAGCGCCGCCACGCGGGGCATCACGTTCTTGCCAAAACTGCTCGCCGGAGCGAGCACGTGGGTGTAAGACCTCGCGATCGAAACGATCATCGCCGCAAGATTTTCTGCCAGCGGGTGCGCATAATGGGCCGCTTCCGTGACCAGCACTTTCTTCACTCCGGGAATCTGCGCCGCGAACTTTGCGGCTCCTGCACAGTTGTTTCCGGCGACCAGAATGTCGATTTCGCCGCCGATTTTCTGCGCTGCGGCTACGGTATTGAGCACCGCGGGCTTCAACACGGCGTTGTCGTGTTCGGCTACGACGAGAATACGCATCAGATCACCTTGGCTTCATTCTTCAGCTTTTGGACCAGTTCAGGCACGCTCTTCACTATCTGGCCGGCGCTGCGCTTCGGCGGCTCCTGCACCTTGAGCGTCTTCAGCCGCGGCGCGACGTCGACCCCAAGCGCATCCAGCGTCAGGGTTTCGAACGGCTTCTTTTTCGCTTTCATTATGTTCGGCAGCGTCACGTAGCGCGGCTCGTTCAGCCGCAGGTCGGTGGTCACCACCCCAGGCAGGTTGACGGACAGCGTCTCCAGGCCGCCGTCGACTTCACGGGTCACTTCCAGCGCATTGCCGCTCACCTTGACTTTCGAGGCGAAAGTGGCCTGCGACCAGTTGAGCAGCGCCGCCAGCATTTGGCCAGTCTGGTTGGAGTCGTCGTCGATCGCCTGCTTGCCCATTATGACCAGACCGGGCTGCTCCTTGGCGACGATGGCCTTGAGGATTTTGGCCACGGCCAGCGGCTGCATTTCGACGGCGGTTTCCACCAGTATCGCGCGGTCGGCACCGATCGCGAGCGCCGTGCGCAGCGTTTCCTGGCATTGGGCGGAACCAATGGAGATCGCAATGATCTCGGTGGCGATGCCCGCCTCCTTCAGCCGCATCGCTTCTTCAACGGCAATCTCGTCGAAGGGATTCATCGACATTTTCACGTTGGCAGTTTCCACGCCGGTGCCGTCGGCCTTCACCCGCACCTTGACGTTGTAGTCCACCACCCGCTTCACCGGGACCAGTACTTTCATTTCACGGGTCTTCGTTTGTTGGAAAGGGTTGAGATTCTACCGCAGCAAAGTCAAATACTTTCACCGCAAAGACTTTCACCACCAAAACACTTTCACCGCAAAGGCGCAAAGGACGCAAAGAAAAGCAGACGACCAGCCGACAAAAAACCTGCAATGTACGGAATCCGGCTTTGTCGCGAACGTCGGTGGGCCAGGTTTCGAACGACAGGAACCGTTTTTCTTGTTCTCCGGGTTTCCTTCGCGTTCTTTGCGTCTTTGCGGTGAAAACGCGTTACGCAGTTTTCGCCTGTTCACGCAGAACGTTTTTCTGGATCTTGCCGGTGGAGGTCTTCGGCAACGGGCCAAACACGACCTTGCGCGGGCATTTGAAGCCCGCCAGCCGCTCGCGGCAGAAGGCGATGATCTCCTGCTCGGCAACCGTCGGCGCGCCAATCTTGAGGGTCACGAAAGCGCACGGCGTCTCTCCCCATTTTTCATCCGGCCTCGCCACCACCGCCGCTTCCAGCACGAAAGGGTGCCGGTAGAGCACATCCTCCACTTCGATCGTGGAAATGTTCTCT
>JANOGP010000116.1:0-10270 GCA_031406075.1 Betaproteobacteria bacterium | reverse complement strand
GAAGCGCTGATGCTGCCGATCGACATGCACGAGTTGAAACGGCGCGGGCCAAAAAGCCGCATCGAAGAACTGCGCATCGAAATCTACGACAAGGTCAATGCGCTGGGCATCGGTGCGCAGGGACTGGGCGGACTGACCACGGTTCTCGACGTCAAGATTCTCGATTACCCGACGCACGCGGCGTCGCTGCCGGTGGCGATGATCCCGAATTGCGCCGCCACACGGCACGCGCACTTTACCCTCGACGGCAGTGGCACGGCACGGCTGGATCCGCCCAGCCTCGATGAGTGGCCGGACGTGGTATGGGCGCCGGCGCCTGCCTCGCGCAAGGTCGACCTTGCAAAAGTTACGCGCGAAGAGATCGCGGCCTGGAAGCCCGGCGAGACCCTGCTGCTCAACGGAAAGATCCTTACTGGTCGCGATGCTGCGCACAAGCGCATCCAGGAACTGTTTGCCAAGGGCGAAACGCTGCCCGCGGGTGTGGACTTCCGCAACCGCTTCATCTATTACGTCGGTCCCGTGGACCCGGTGCGCGATGAAGCTGTCGGCCCGGCCGGCCCGACCACCGCTACCCGCATGGACAAATTCACCGATATGATGCTGACGAAAACCGGGCTGCTGGGCATGATCGGCAAAGGCGAGCGCGGCCCGATGGCGATCGAAGCCATTCGCAAGCACAAAGCGGTGTACCTGATGGCGGTGGGTGGAGCGGCCTACCTGGTTTCCAAGGCCATCAAGTCCTCGCGCGTGGTCGCGTTCGCGGATCTCGGCATGGAAGCGATCTTCGAGTTCGAGGTGAAGGACATGCCGGTCACCGTTGCAGTGGACGTCAACGGCACTTCCGTGCACCAGACTGGTCCGCGCGAATGGCAGACGAGAATCGGCAAGATACCGGTGTCGGTCCAGTGACCGACACGAGGCGTGAGGTGAATGCATTGGCCGCTGTGCGGCCCGATTTCACCTCGTCCCTCGGCCCTCGTCCCTCGCACCTTGCAGTTCAATGGCGGGCCTCCCCGCATCGCATGGTAGTGAACCTGGTCAGGTCCGGAAGGAAGCAGCCAAAGCTATTCTTTGCGAGTGACGGGTCAAGGCTCGCCACCCCTATGTAATGTGAGGCGTAAGGCGGCAGGCGGCAGGCGTAAGGTGTGACAGGACCGAACTGTCCATGAGCTTCGCCGCAACGGCTATTCACAGACAATTACGCGGTCCAAAGACAAAGTGACGCTCGCACTCGCGCGCAAATGGCGCCCCAAAAATTTTGGTGAACTGATTGGCCAGGACCATGTGGTCCGCGCCATCAGCAATGCGCTGACGCAGAATCGCCTGCATCACGCGTATCTGCTCTCCGGCACCCGCGGCGTGGGCAAAACCACGTTGGCGCGGATCATTGCCAAGGCGCTCGATTGCGAAACCGGTGTTTCCGCGAATCCGTGCGGCAAGTGCGGTGCCTGCACCGAGATCGACGCCGGACGCCACGTGGACGTGATCGAGCTCGACGCCGCCTCCAACACCCAGGTGGACAACATGCGCGAGCTGCTGGAGAACGCCCTCTACGCGCCGACTTCGGGCCGCTTCAAGGTGTACATCATCGACGAAGTTCACATGTTGTCGCGCAACGCGTTCAACGCGATGCTCAAGACTCTTGAAGAGCCGCCGTCGCATATAAAGTTCATACTCGCAACCACCGAACCGCAGAAAGTTCCGGTGACCGTGCTGTCGCGCTGCCTGCAGTTCAATCTCAAGCAGATTCCGCCGGGCCTGATCCGCGGCCAGCTGGAAAACGTGCTTGGCAAGGAAGGCGTGCCTTTCGAGACCCCGGCGCTCAATCTGCTGGCGCGCGCCGCCGAGGGCAGCATGCGCGATGCTTTGTCGCTGCTGGACCAGGCGATCGCGCATGGCGCCGGCAAGGTCGAAGAGACGTCGGTCAGGGAAATGCTGGGTGCGGTGGATCGGAGTTACCTGTTCAGCCTGCTCAAGGCGCTCGCAAGCGGCCAGGGGCCGGCATTGCTGGCCGAGGCGGAGCGCATGGCGGCGAGGAGCCTGTCGTTCGACGCGGCGCTGCAGGAATTGGCGACCCTGCTGCACCGGGTCGCGTTGGCGCAGACCTTGCCTGAAGCGCTGCCAGAGGACGAACCCGAGCGCGATATACTGCTCGGACTGGCCGGCACCTTCAGCGAGGAGGACGTACAACTCCTGTACCAGATCGCGATCCACGGGCGGCGCGATCTCGGCCTCGCCCCGGATGAATTTGCCGGCTTCACCATGACGCTGATGCGCATGCTGGCATTCCTGCCGGTCGAGCCCGACAAGCCCGCGTCGGTTGCCACGCCGGGCGCGGGCCGCCCAGCGTCAAAGCCGTCAGCACCTGCCGCGACTGCGGCCGCGCCGGGCGCACCGGAGGCGATCGCCAAAATCGCCGGCAACGCGGAGCAGGAACTCGCCGATTGGCGCACGCTGGTCGGGCGCATCAAGATCGGCGGAATGGCACGCATGCTTGCCGACAACTGCGAGTTTCGTTCACTCGACGGCGACCGGCTGGAACTTGCAGTTGCGGAGGCGCACAAACATCTGCTGGAAAAGGTGTACACCGACAAATTGCAGGCGGCGCTCGGGGATTATTTCGGCCGCAAGCTGGGGCTGCGCATCTCGACCGGCGGCACCGGCAACACACCCGCCGAAATCGAGAACCAGGAGCGCCAGACGAAACTCGCCAAGGCGATTGCGTCCATCGACACCGACCCGTTTGTCCGCGACCTGGTGGAGAATTTCGATGCGCGGGTGAAAGATTCTTCGATCAAACCGATTCAGTAAGGAAAGACATCATGATGAAAGGCCAACTTGCCGGGCTCATGAAACAAGCCCAGCAGATGCAGGAGAACCTGAAGAAGGCGCAGGAAGAGATCGCCGGCATGGAGGTGGAAGGGCAGGCGGGCGCGGGCATGGTCAAGGTGGTGATGACCGGCCGGCACGACGTCAAACGCGTGTCCATCGACCCGAGCTTGTTGGGCGACGACAAGGATATGCTGGAGGATCTGATCGCCGCCGCGGTCAACGACGCGGTGCGCCGTGTGGAGTCGGCGACCAAGGAAAAGATGGGCGGGCTGACCTCCGGACTCGGGCTTCCTCCCGGAATGCAGCTACCTTTCTGAATTCGTCACAGAGACTTAGAGAAAAATCTGAAAACCGGAAAGCTCACCACCAAGGCACAAAGACACCAAGAAAAACTGAGTTCGAATCTTGTTCTTTGCACTCCTTGGTGCCTTGGTGTCTTGGTGGTTTGATTCTCTGCTCGCAGACGTCCTGCAAAATGAAAACACCCTCCAGTCTGGAAGAGCTGATCGAAGCGCTGCGCTGCCTGCCCGGCGTGGGTCCGAAGTCGGCGCAGCGCATGGCCTTCCATCTTCTGCAGCGCGACCATCCGGGTGCGCAGCGACTCGGCAAGGCGCTCGAGCAGGCGCTTTCCCGGGTACGCCATTGCGAAAAATGCAACAACTTCACCGAGCAGGCCGTCTGTGAACTGTGCGCTTCGCCGCGGCGCGACCAGACGCTCCTGTGCGTGGTGGAAACGCCGGCGGACCTGCTGATGATGGAACAGGCGCAGGCATTCGGCGGCCTGTATTTCGTCCTGATGGGCAGGCTCTCGCCGCTGGACGGAATCGGCCCGAAGGACATTCATCTGGACCGCCTGGTGCGACGCGCGCTCGACGGCACGGTCAAGGAGACCATACTTGCCACCAACTTCACCGTCGAAGGAGAAGCCACGGCGCATTACGCCGGGGAGTTGCTGGCGGCCCGGGGCATGAAGGTCACGCGCATCGCCCGCGGGCTTCCGGTAGGTGGCGAGCTCGAACACGTGGACAGCGGCACGCTGGCGCAGGCGGTGATCGAACGGAGGCCTGCCTGATGGGTGGTCCCACCGCCGAGCCGGCAAAACGCAGGCCCTCGTCCAGGCACTCGCCCAAGAGCACGCCGGCGCTGGCGCGGGGCTCGCGCAGAAATGCCCCAACGAGGTTGAAGCGCATGCCAGAGCCGGCCACGCCGGCGACCCAGATAGTGGCGCGTTCGCAGAAACTGCAGAAGGTGCTGGCGCAGGCCGGCCTGGGTTCGCGGCGAGCAATGGAAGAGATCATCAAGGCCGGAAAAGTGAAAGTGAACGGCACGCCCGCCGCATTGGGCGCACGGGTGACCACGGACGATCTGATCCAGGTAGGGCGCCGCCAGATCAAGTTCAAAGTCACCACCCGCCTGCCGCGCGTCATCCTCTACCACAAGCCGGAGGGCGAAATCGTCACGCGTGATGATCCCAAAGGCCGGCCCAGCGTGTTCGAAAAAATGCCGGTCATCCGCAGCGCCAAATGGCTGGCGGTCGGCCGTCTCGACTTCAACACCGGCGGATTGCTGATTTTTACGACTTCGGGTGAGCTGGCGAACCGTCTGATGCATCCGCGTTTCGAGGTCGAGCGCGAGTACGCGGTCAGGTTGTTCGGCGCACTGTCGCCTGCCCAGATAGCCGAATTCAAGAAGGGCGTGCGCCTTTCCGATGGCGATGCCAAGTTCGACATGCTCGTAGAGCAGGGCGGCGAAGGCAGGAACCGCTGGTATCGCGTGGTTCTCAAGGAGGGGCGCAACAGGGTGGTGCGACGGATGTTCGAAGCACTGGGCGTGCAGGTCAGCCGCCTGATGCGGGTGCGTTTCGGCATCGTCAGCCTGCCGCCGCGCCTTAAACGCGGCACCTGGATCGAACTCAAGGAATCCGAGATCAGCCAGTTGCTCGAGTGGGCGGGCAGCACCCCCGCCGCGCAACAGGACGATCTCAGCGCGCCAGTTGCGCGCCCGTCAGAAGGAACACGAAACCGTCACCCCCAGAAGTCTCCAGCCAGGTGAACGGAAAGCGCGGAAACGCCTGCTCAAGGGCCTCCCGGTTGTGTCCGATTTCCACCACTAGCAGCCCGTCGTCGTCCAGGTGCGCGCCGGCTTCCAAAATAATGCGGCGGACGACATCCAGTCCATCCTGCCCGCCCGCCAGCGCCATCTCCGGTTCGGCACGGTACTCGGGCGGCAGTGCGGCCATCGAGTCGGTGTTCACGTACGGCGGATTGGAAACGATGAGCTCGTATGGTCCGCTCAGACCTGCGAACAAATCGCCACTGACGAGGCGAATGCGCTCTTCGAGTCCGTAATCCGCGACATTTTTTCCTGCGACTTCGAGCGCGCCGGACGAGAGTTCGGTCGCGTCAACGCGGGCATTCGGGAAAGTCTGCGCCAGCAGGATTGCCAGGCAGCCTGATCCGGTACACAGATCCAGCGCGGCGCCGATCGAATCGGGCTCCCTGACCCAGGGACTCAACTGCTCCCGCAGCAACTCCGCGATATACGAGCGCGGCACGAGCACGCGCTCGTCAACGTAAAAACGGAAATCGCCCAGCCAGGCTTCGTTGGTGAGGTAGGCCGCCGGCACGCGCTGTTCGATCCGCAGGCGCAGCACGCGACTTACGGCTTCACTTTTTTCCGCGCTTAGTGCCGTGTCGAGATACGGATCGAGGTGATCTGGCGGAAGTTTCAGCGCGTGCAGGATCAGGTACGCCGCCTCATCGTAGGCATTGGTGGTGCCATGACCGAATGACAGTCCGGCTTCGTTGAAGCGGCTCACCGCGAAGCGCAGCCATTCGCGCACCGACTTAGGCAGCTCGCGCACCTCAGCGGGCATCAAGCAGATCGGTCAGCGCTTGCTGGTATATCTTCGACAGCGCATCCAGATCGGCAATGGCGATGTGCTCGTTCAATTTGTGGATCGACGCGTTTACCGGGCCCAGTTCCGCAATCTGCGGGCAGATTTCGGCGATGAAGCGTCCGTCCGAAGTGCCGCCGGCCGTGGACAATTGGGGTCGCTGACCGGTGACGCGCTCCACCGCGCGGGTCAGCGTTTCCAACAGCTTGCCGCGGGCGGTCAGGAACGGTTTGCCGGAAAACGACCAATCCAGCGAGTAGTCCAGACCGTGATGGTCGAGGATGGCGTGCACCCTGCCTTTCAGCGACTCGACGGTACTGGCGGTAGAGAACCGGAAATTGAACGACACCTTGAGTTCCCCCGGGGTCACGTTGTTCGCGCCGGTGCCGGCGCCGATGTTCGACACTTGCCAGGTGGTCGGCGGAAAGTGTTCGTTGCCCGGGTCCCATTCGGTGGCAGCGAGTTCGGCCAGCGCCGGAGCGAACTGGTGAATCGGGTTGCGCGACTGCAGCGGATAAGCGATATGGCCCTGGATGCCGCGCACCAGCAGTTCTCCGGACAAAGACCCGCGGCGGCCGATCTTAATCGTGTCGCCCAGTGATTCTGTCGACGAAGGTTCGCCGACGATGCAGTAGTCGATTTTTTCGCCGCGCGCGCGCAGCGCCTCGACCACCCTGACCGTGCCATCGACCGCCACGCCTTCCTCATCGGAGGTGACCAGCAGCGCAATGGAGCCGGGATGGTCCGGATGCTCGGAGAGGAATGCCTCGATCGCGGTGACGAACGCCGCCAGCGAAGACTTCATGTCGGCGGCGCCGCGGCCGTAGAGCACGCCGTCGCGCACCGTCGGCGTGAACGGATCGGATTGCCATTGTTCAAGCGGACCGGTCGGGACCACGTCGGTATGGCCCGCGAAGCAGATGAGCGGCGCACGGCTGCCGCGCCGCGCCCAGAGATTGTCGACATCGCCGTGACGCATCGGCTCGGCCTTGAAGCCCAGCCGCGCCAGCCGCTGCCGCAGGATTTCCTGGCAGCCGGCATCGTTAGGCGTAACCGAAGCGCGCGAGATCAACTCGCGCGCAAGCTCAAAGGTGGCGGACGACATTGCAGCCGAGTCCGGCATCACAGGCGCCGGAAGACCGGTCGGCGGTTCACTTCTTGGTGTCGTTGTCCACGTTCAGCTTGATCTCGCTGAACGAGTAGCCCCCACCCGGCTTGACCATTACTCGCCCGGTCGGGCTCTCGCCGATCTTGCCGGCGGCCTTCTGCTCGTAGTTGTTGATCAGCCAGGACAGATTGGTGGCCGAATCCGAGTTCTTGAGCGCCTCGTCCTTGGAAACCGTCCCTGCCATGAACAGTTCAAACAAGGCGTGCTCGAAAGTCTTCGACCCGGGCGAAAGGCTTTGCTCCATCGCGTCCTTGATCTGGTCGATTTCGCCCTTCTTGATCAATTCGGCGACGTGCTTGGTGTTGAGCATCACCTCCACCGCGGCGACCAGCGAACCGTCGTTGGCCTTGACCAGGCGCTGGGAAATTATGGCGCGCAGACTGATGGCCAGGTCGGACAGCAGCGAGTTGCGTGCTTCGTAGGGAAAGAAGTTGATGATGCGGTTGAGCGCGTGGTAGCTGTTGTTTGCGTGCAGCGTGGACAGGCACAGGTGTCCGGTCTGGGCGTAAAGCAGCGCGTGCTGCAGCGTCTGGCGGTCGCGGATCTCGCCGATCATCATCATGTCCGGCGCCTCGCGCATCGCGTTCACCAGGGCGTTTTCGTAAGAGCGCGTGTCGGTGCCGACTTCGCGCTGGTTGATCACGCACTTGTCGTTGCGGAACACGAACTCCATCGGGTCCTCGATGGTGAGGATGTGCCCCGGCTTGAGCGCATTGCGGTGCTCGATCATGGCGGCGAGCGTGGTGGACTTGCCCGAACCGGTGGACCCCACCACCACGATGAAACCGCGCTTCTCCAGCACCAGGTCCTTGAGGATGGGCGGCAGTTTGAGCTTTTCGATCCCTGGAGTACCGCTCTTGAGATAGCGGATCACCATCGCCACGTTGCCGCGCTGGCGGAAGACGTTGACGCGGAAGCGGCCGACGTCCTGGACCACGTAGGAGAAGTTCATCTCCATGGTCTCCTCGAACTCGCGGATCTGCCGGTCTGTCATTACCTCGTATGCGATCTTGCGGGCAGTTTCCGGATCGACCATCTGCGCGTTCACCGGCATGATGCCGCCGAGAATCTTGATGGATATCGGGGCGCCGGCCGAGATGAAAAGGTCCGACGCCTGCTTTTCTGACATCAACTTGAACAGTGGGCTCAGAAACATGGTGGCCTCGATGACTCCTGAAAGTGGTTGCGTTTATCCGCGCCGTGTAACCTGGAATGCTCCCGCTAGTCGCCGCGGAGAAGCTCGTTGATGCTTGTCTTGGCGCGGGTCTTGGCGTCCACCTGCTTGACGATGACCGCGCAGTAAAGACTGTATTTGCCGTCGGGCGAGGGCAGATTGCCCGACACGACCACGGAACCTGGTGGAATCCGGCCGTAGAGGGTTTCGCCGGTTTGGCGATTGTAGATTTTTGTGCTGCTGCCGATGTAGACGCCCATCGAAATCACCGAGCCTTCGCCGACCGCCACGCCCTCGACAATCTCGGAGCGGGCGCCGATGAAACAGTTGTCCTCGATGATGGTCGGATTCGCCTGTACCGGTTCCAGCACGCCGCCGATTCCCACGCCTCCGGAGAGGTGGACGTTCTTGCCGATTTGCGCGCAGGAGCCCACGGTGGCCCAGGTGTCCACCATCGTGCCTTCATCCACGTAAGCACCGATATTCACGAACGAGGGCATCAGCACCACGTTCCTGGCGATGAACGAGCCACGCCGCGCCGCCGCCGGAGGCACCACGCGAAACCCGCCGGCACGGAAGTCGGCAGCGCCGTAGCCGGCGAACTTGGCCGGCACCTTGTCGAAGTAATTGGTATAGCCGTCGCGAACCATTTCGTTGTCCTGCAACCGGAACGACAACAGCACGGCTTTCTTGACCCATTGGTGGGTGACCCACTCGCCGCCGATTTTCTCCGCGACGCGCAGCTTGCCGGCGTCAAGACCATCGATGACCTCTGCAATGGCCTGCTTGAGCGCGGGTTCCGCGTTGGCCGGCGAGACGTTGGCACGGTTATCGAAGGCCTTCTCGATGACCGACTGCAATTGCGTCATTCTTGTTTTTCCCTTGTGAGAGTTGAGAGAAATACTGGGCCAGCCGTTGCGCCGCCTCGACGCATTCTTCGACCGAAGCCACCAGTGCAATGCGCACGAAGTTCGCGCCCGGGTTGACGTCGCGGGCCTCGCGGGCCAGAAAACTTCCGGGTACAACGGTCACATTATATTGCTCAAACAGATGTTTAGCGAATTCAGTATCGGCGATCGGGGTGCGCAGCCAGAGGTAGAACGCCGCCTGCGGCATCGTGGCCTCGGTGACTTCGGCGAGCAGGGCGACCGCCTTCTCGAACTTCTGCCGGTAGAGGCGCCGGTTTTCGCGTACGTGCTCTTCGTCCTGCCACGCCGCCGTGCTGGCAGCCTGCACTGCCGGGTTCATCGCGCAGCCGTGGTAAGTCCGGTAAAGCAGGAACTTCGCCAGGATGTCCGCGTCGCCCGCGACGTAGCCGGAGCGCATCCCCGGCACGTTGGAGCGTTTCGACAGGCTGCCGAATGCCACCAGTCGCGGAAAGTGGCTCCGGCCGAGACGCTGCGCCGCTTCCAGGCCGCCGAGCGGCGCATGGCCTTCGTCGAAATAGATTTCCGAATAGCATTCGTCGGACGCAATAACGAAACCGTGGCGATCAGAAAGATCGAACAGGGTTCTCCACTCGTCGAGGGTCATCACGCTGCCGGTGGGATTGCCCGGCGAGCAGACGTAAACGAGCTGGACGCGGTGCCAAACCGATTCGGGAAGCTGGCCGAAATCGAGTGCGAAGCGATTGTGCGGGAAGATATTGAGGAACTGCGTTTCAGCCCCGGCCAGCAGTGCGGCGCCTTCGTAGATCTGATAGAACGGATTGGGGGCCACCACGACCGGCCGTTCGCGCGAAGCGTCCACCACCGTCTGCGCGAACGCGAACAGCGCCTCCCGGCTGCCGTTGACCGGCAGCACCTGCTTTGCCGGATCAATATGCGGCAGTTGGTAACGCCGCTCGAGCCACGTCGCAATCGCGGCGCGCAGCGTTTCGCTGCCTGCGGTTGCGGGGTAGCTCGACAATCCAGTGAGATTCGCACTCAGCGCCTCGCGAATGAACTGGGGCGTGGCATGCTTCGGCTCGCCGATCGAAAGATTGATCGGACGCAAAGAGGCGTTGGCTTTCACTCCCGAGAGCAGGGCAGCGAGCTTCTGGAAAGGGTAGGGTTGCAGCCTGGTCAGGTTCGGATTCATCGGCAATGGGCGTTACCCTTACGGGCCGGGCGCGCGGTGCGCCCCGGGCTTAGGCGTGAAGGAATTATACGGGGGCCGTAGTTGAACAAGAACAACTCGCTGCCGATCGTCTCGCTGCTCA
>JANOGP010000092.1:0-2848 GCA_031406075.1 Betaproteobacteria bacterium | reverse complement strand
CCACGGTGAGCTGGAAGGACGAGGCGGCCGGCACCGAGTACACGGTATCGGACCTCAACCTGGAAACCGGGCGGGTGGCTCCAGGGATGCCGGTCAAATTCGAGCTGGCTGCGGCATTCACGGCATCGGAACCGAAGATGGACGTGAAGCTGCAGGGCGCCGGAAACGTGACCGCCGACCCGCAGAATCGCAGTTTCTCTGTGGACGTACTGACTGCATCGGTCAGCGCGCAGGGTCCGCAACTCGAAGCGGATCTGGATATCAAACTCTCCGGCGTCGAAGGGTCGGCCAAAGCGCTGCAGGTTCGCGAATTCCTGATCACCGCGGACGCCAGGCAGGCGGACAACACGGTCAAGGGCACGCTTTCGACGTCGATCGCGGCCGACTTCGAAACGCAGCTGTTCGAACTGTCCAGGCTCGCCGGCGAATTCGACGTGGCCTCGCCGGCGTTGCCGATGAAGAAACTGAAAGTGCCGCTGGCGGGCACGGTCCGCGCGGACCTGAAGAAACAGTCGGTGAACGCGGATCTGACGACCCGCTTGGACGACAGCAACATCAGGGCCAAATTTGACTTGACCGAATTTGCGGCGCCATTCACGCGCTTCGATATCGCCATCGACAAGCTCAACGTGGACCGCTATCTGCCGCCGACGGAGAAAGGACAGGCGAGCGCCGAACAGGCCTCGGCGCCGCAGGCCGAGCAACCGATCGATTTTTCACCGATCAAGAAACTCGACCTGGCGGGCAGCTTGCGCATCGACGAGCTGATCGCGTCGAACGTGAAGGCGCAGAACCTGCGGATGGACGTCAAGGTCAGGGACGGCAGGCTGGAGGTGAATCCGCTTGCGGCCAATCTCTATCAGGGCAGCACCAAAGGTACGGTCTCAGTAAACGCCAACAATAACCAGATCGCCATAAAACAGAACCTTAGCGGCGTATCCATCGGCCCGCTGCTGCACGACGCGTTGAAACAGGATCTGCTGGATGGGCGCGGTAACGTCGCGCTCGACGTCATCACCAACGGCAACACCGTGAGCGCGATCAAGAAGACGCTCAACGGGTCCGCGGCGCTCAACCTCAAGGACGGCGCAATCAAGGGTATCAACCTGGCGCAGTCGCTGCGCAACGCCAAAGCGATGTTCACCGGAGGGACGCGCGAGTCCGAGCAGGCCGCGGCTGCCGGCGAAAAGACCGATTTCTCCGAGTTGAGCGCCAGCTTTATCATCCGCGACGGCGTGGCGCACAACGACGATTTGCTGGCGAAGTCCCCGTTCCTGCGGCTGACCGGCGCAGGTGACATCAATATCGCGCAAGGCAGCCTGAACTACCTGGCGAAGGCGACGGCAGTGGCGACCAGCACCGGACAGGACGGAAAGGAACTCGCCGACATCCGGGGGCTGACGCTGCCGGTACGCGCGTCGGGGCCCTTCACCGCGCTCAAGTACAAGCTCGAATTCGGCTCTGCATTCTCGGACAGCGCCAAGCAGCAGTTCGAAGTGAAAAAGGAGGAACTCAAGGACAAGCTTGAAGACCAGCTCAAGTCCAGATTGCCGGGGACGAAGAAGCCGGCCGGGGAAGCAGCGCCCGCCACGGGCGAGGAATCGACGCCTCCGCAGAAGCCGGAGGACAAACTCAAGGAAAAGCTGAAGAAGCTGTTCTGACCGACGATTCCGGCATGAGCGAATTCGCCGAGCGCGTCATTGCCTGGCAGCGCCAGGATGGACGCCACGATCTGCCGTGGCAGGGCACACGCGATCCCTATCTGGTCTGGCTCTCCGAAATCATGCTGCAGCAGACGCAGGTCGCCGCAGTTATCCCGTACTTCCAGCGCTTCATTACCCGCTTCCCCGACGTCGCCAGCCTGGCGTCCGCCGACCAGGACGACGTGCTGGCCCTGTGGAGCGGGCTCGGCTACTACGCTCGTGGCCGCAATCTCCACCGCGCCGCACGCATTGTTGTCGAGCGGCATGGCGGCGTATTCCCGGGGCAGTTCGAGGCGATCGCGGCGTTACCGGGGATCGGACGATCGACCGCGGCTGCGATTGCGGTGTTTGTCTCCGGCGCCTGCCAGCCGATCCTGGACGGCAACGTCAAGCGCGTGCTGGCGCGCTGCTTCGGCATCTCGGGCTACCCCGGCGAGAAAAAGATCCAGAAACGCATGTGGGGACTCGCTGCCGGACTGTTGCCGGAGCGTGATGTCGAGGCGTACACGCAAGGGCTGATGGATCTCGGTGCCGGCGTCTGCACTCGCCACCGCCCGCATTGCGAGGCCTGTCCGCTCGCAGAAGATTGCGTTGCCAGGCGCGAGAACCGCATCTCCAAACTGCCGTCGCCGCGGCCGAGAAAACCCCTGCCGGAGAAATCCACGGTCATGCTGATCCTGCAGCGTAACGGCGAAGTTTTGCTGGAGAAACGCCCGGAACCCGGCATCTGGGGCGGCCTGTGGAGCTTTCCCGAAGTCAGCGATCCATCGCAGGCGGCAAAGCTATCGCGTGGCCGATTTGGCGCCGCGGTCAAGGCCGACGGCACCTTGCCGGTGATCCGTCATGGCTTCACCCACTTCGCGCTCACCATCACGCCGGCGCTGCTGCGCGTGACGGAGATGGCGCCGCGTGCACAATCGCCGGGCCATGTGTGGTTGACGGTTGAAGATGCGATCGGCGCGGCGGTACCGGCGCCGGTGCGCATGATCCTGCGCCGGCTTCGCGACGGTGGCTGACGACGCCGGTTACGCGGACGATTTCAGAAGCCCATACAGGCGCAGCAATCGTTCGCGGTCGTCGCGCGTTTCAAGCAGCGCCTGCTTTTCCTCGAGGGCAAGCGGCAGGACTTCCGCCAGCCGGTAACT
>JANOGP010000052.1:0-6715 GCA_031406075.1 Betaproteobacteria bacterium | reverse complement strand
AAAACCGTTTTTCACAAGAAGCGGCAGATAACCGCCGTGGTCGATGTGCGTAACCGTGCCGGTCGCACCCAGGAACGTCAGTTGCATCAGGTCAACGGCGAAGTTCCATTTCCTGCTCGGCCTTCTCGTGTTCGATCATCTGCTCCATCATCATCTGCATCATCTCCATGCGCTCTTCCATCTTCTTGTGTTTCATCATCATCATGCCTCCCATCATGCCGCCCGTGTCGCCCCCGCCATCCTCCATCATTGACTCACCCTGATCCTTCTTGGCCTTGGCCATCATGTCGCTGCCCTTCATCCCTCCACCCATGCGGCCCATCATCTTCATGCCTTCCTGCATCGATTGCATGTGCTCCTGCATGAGTTTCTGGCGCTCCTGTGGAGTCTTAGCTGAATGGATTTTTTCCATCTGTTCCTGCATCTTCTTCATTCTTTCTTGCATCTTCTCCATCTTCATTCCCGCCACTTTATCGTCCTGCGCGGGGCCGGCTTGACTCTGATCGGCGCCGGGATGGTGAGCGGCGTGATCTTCCTCGTCTGCGGCCTGCACCACAGGTGCGACAAGCAGGGAAGCCAGAAAAATAGAAAGCGTGAATTTTGTCATTTGAACTCTCCTTCAGTAAAGTCTGCCAGTGGAGCAACATCATCGCGCGTCAATATCATTGCGTTTCTTCAGATAATCGTCTCTCGACAATTCGCCCCGTGCATAGGCCTGATCCAGTAATTCGCGCGCGGAAGGCGAACGCCCTTTGAAGCGATCCGCAAGAATGAAGTAAACAAAGACGAAGGGAATCATCCAGATGATCAGGAAGATCAGCCACCCGCCGAACATCCATGTTCCGTGATCAGTCATCATTCGTTGCCCTCGACATGAGTTGCAGCGGAACCCCGAACCGTAAAGTTCCAACTGCCGATATCGCATAAGAGACTAACGCCGGCGCGATCTGGAGATGTTGACGCACGTCAACATTCGATTGACGGTTTCCTGAATTCAAACAGGCGGTAAGATCTTGTATCGGATGGCGGCCGCCAAAGCACTACGACCAGCCTTGGCCATCCCGGTTAGTCCCGCATCAGCCATGCGTAGAGCGGACACCAGCCGGCAATCCCGCTGGCGAGCGGCAGAAGACCGATGAGTCCAATCCAACGCCAGTTTCCGGAAACAAAAAACACAACCGCAAGCAGTGCAATTCCGGCTGCGATGCGCAGAACGCGGTCGAGTGGTTCAACGTTGGCCGGCATTCCTTACCTCCTTGCCACTGCAGAGCCCAATTCACGTCACGGCTCACTGCCTGCCCCGGAAATCGATCATTCTCCGACCCGCTGAGGCACCGCTATTGGCCGTCGTCCTCTTCCCGCCACGGGCACCCCAATGGCCGGTCAACCGCATCGAGAGGGCACCGATTGATTTCAGCCGAGGTCTGCTGAAAAAAACAGGTCAGGGCACTGGTTGCGGCGGTCAGCGCCCAGAAAACAAAAAAGCCGATCGAGTACACTGCGATGCGACTCCAGGCGGCCGGTTCCTCGAAGACAATGAGTTGCTGCGGATCGAATGCGGTGAAGAACAAGACCTCGGCCACGCCTGCGACGATGAACGAAGGCCAGAGTATCCAGATCAGTTTTTCCCGGATCATGGTCGAACCCCTTCCGGCGCCTTCGCCGGCAGCTGAATGCTTTCCTGGATGGTGGCGTCCCAAATTCCTGTGAGGCGCCAGGTTTGATCGCCATCCTCGAGAAACAAATTCCAGCGCCCGCTTGCGGCCGCCGGCAGTCCACCGTCGTACCGGCCGTCGATGTCGCGTCGCAACCTGGTCTCGCGATCGAGGCCGGCGCGGGTGCGATGAATAAGCCTTAACACAAGTTCCTGTGGCTGGGCCAGTCCGGTCAGGTAGACCCACACCCGGTTCTCGCCGAACATAATCCGCGCGCGCATATCGAGCTCCGCGGCTGCGGTTTCACGCCGGATCACCCGGTTGATTGCCAACCCCTGCTTGTAATAGTCGGCCGCTATCAACCCATCCTCGTTCTTCACCGCAATCCAGGCGGTAACGATGCCGGCCACGACCACGATTACCGGACCGGCCATGAGCAGCCATGGCCAGGGCTCGCGGTACCAGGGCTTGCGGATCTGTCCCGAAACAACGCTCATTTTTCCCTCACTGGACGATGAAACTCGCCTTTTCCGTCACCACGATCGCATCCCCGCCACGGGTGTCTCGTATCGTGAAGACGATGGTGTTGGCGCCTTTGCGGGCGTGCTCGCGCGCGGCCTTGATGCGTAACGAAATCATGCGCGCGGAGGCCGGGCCGACTTCCACCGCTTGCGAACTGCCTTCGATCTCCATGTCCTGAAGTCCGCTCGCCGAGACCCGGAAAGTGCGCGGCGTCTCCGAGGTGTTCATGATCTGCAGCCTATAGACGTTCTCCACTGTCTCGTCATCCGCGTCGCGGGAGCTGGTGATGCGGTCGCGAATGACATCCACTTTCACCGGGATGCGCTCGTACAGCGTTACTCCGGCGGCGGCGATGATGGCCCACAGCACCGCCGTGTAAACCAGTACCCGGGGCCGCAGCACCCGCTTCAACGTCTGCGTCGGCGTGTAGTGCTTCTGCAAGGCATTCTCGGTGGCGTAGCGGATCAGCCCCTTGGGGTAGCCCATCTTGTCCATGACCTGGTTGCAGCCGTCGATGCAGGCGGCGCACCCTATGCACTCGTACTGCAGACCCTTGCGGATGTCGATCCCGGTCGGGCAGACTTGCACGCAGATGCCGCAATCAACGCAGTCCCCGAGCCCCTTGGCCTTGTAGTCGATGCTTCTCGCGCGGCCACCGCGAGGTTCTCCGCGTTCCCGATCGTAGGTAATCACCTGCGTATCCTGGTCGAACATCACGCTCTGGAAGCGCGCGTAAGGGCACATGTACTTGCAGACCTGCTCGCGCATCCATCCGGCGTTGCCGTAAGTGGCAAAGCCATAGAACAGAATCCAGAAAGTTTCCCACGGCCCGGTGCCGAGGGACAGTACCGACGTGCCCAACTCCTGAATCGGCGTGACGTATCCTACGAAGGTAAATCCGGTCCAAAGCCCGAGTGCAATCCAGACCCCGTGCTTGGCGGCCTTCAGGCCAACCTTGCGCGCGGACAGAGGCGACTGATCGAGCTTCATTCGCTTGAGGCGATCGCCCTCGATGACTTTCTCGATCCACATGAAAATCTCGGTGTAGACCGTCTGCGGACAGGCGAATCCGCACCACAGGCGCCCGGCCACAGCGGTGAACAGGAACAGCGAAAACGCGGAGATGATCAGAAGGACGGCGAGATAGACGATGTCCTGCGGCCAGAACACTAATCCGACTATGTAAAACTTGCGGTTCACCAGGTCGAACAAGACTGCCTGGCGATCGTTCCACGACAGCCACGGCAGACCGTAGAACACCAGTTGCGTGCCCCAGACGAATATCCAGCGCCACAGAGCAAATTTGCCGGTTACCGCGCGCGGATAGATTTTTCTGCGAATCTCGAAAAGTGCCTGCTCTACCGGTTCGGTCGGCGACACCAGACGGGGTTTGGAGGAAGTTGTCATGAATCCTTAAGGTGCAAGGGCGTAGGCGCTAGGCTCTAGGTAAAACTCCGCTCTAGACCTAGATCCTAGTGTCTAGCGCCTCGAGCCTAGCGCCTAGTGCCTGGTTCGTCACTGCTTTTGGGAAAGACCCCATACATAGGCCGCCAGCACGTGCGCCTTGGCGTCGCCCAGGAACTCACCCCAGGCCGGCATGCTGTTGTTCCGGCCCACGCGGATGGTTTCCGAGATGGTGGTTTCACCGCCCCCGTAGATCCACACTTTGTCCGTCAGATTGGGCGCGCCAAGTGTGGTGTTGCCCTTGGCGTCGGCGCCGTGACACGCGACGCAATTGACAGCGAATAAATCCTTGCCCTTGGCCGCGCGCAGGCTGTCATGCGTCAACCCCGACAGCGATAACGCATAATGCGCCGCATCCTTCACGCCCTCGTCGCCGAGCACCGGCCCGAACGGCGGCATGATGCCGTTGCGGCCGTTGACGATGGTCGCCTTGATGGTCGCCGGATCGCCGCCGTATAGCCAGTCGTTATCGGCGAGATTCGGAAACCCGCGGCTTCCGCGCGCATCCGACGCATGGCACTGCGCACAATAGTTCAGAAACAGGCGTTGACCGATTTCCCGCGCCTTGGGATCGCCAGCCACGTCCGGGATTTCCATCGCGGCGAACTTCGCGAATAGCGGACCGTATCGTTCGGCCGCCCGTGCCTGCTCAGCTTCGTACTGTCCGGTCGAAGTCCACTTGAAGGTGCCGGCGAAGTTGCCCAGGCCGGGGTACAGAACCAGATATGCCAACCCGAAGACGATGGTGATAAAGAACAGCCAGCGCCACCAGTTGGGCAGCGGGTTGTTGTACTCCTCCAGGTTTTCGTCCCAGACATGGCCCATCATTCCCACTTGCTGGCCGGGGACGCGCCGGCTCCTGTTGGGCCACAATGGCACTGCACATGCGACGATGCTTACGACCGTGATGACGGCGACGTAATAGCTCCAGAAATCACTGGTGAAATCACTCACTTGTCGCTCCTGTTCGATTTAATCGGCTCTTCGTCCTCGAGCGCCATGCGCGCCGCCTCGTCGAAGGGTTTCTTGCGCCGGTCGCTGTACGCCCAGACAACAATGCCAACGAATGTGACCAGCGCGACCAAGGTCATGAGGATGCGTGCGTCATTCAGATCCATTTGATTCACCTCACCGTCCTGATCGCCGTGCCCATCCCCTGCAGGTAGGCGACCAGCGCTTCCATTTCGGTCCTGTCCTTGACTTCGTCCGCGGCAGCCGCGATCTGATCGTCGGTATAGGGAACACCGACAAGGCGCAGGCCGCGCATCTTCGCGGCGGTGCCGGTTTCGTCGATGCGATTTCTCGCCAACCACGGGTAGCCCGGCATGTTCGACTCCGGCACCACGTCACGCGGCTGCATCAGGTGCAGGACGTGCCACTCGTCGCTGTAGCGGCCGCCGACCCTGGCGAGATCGGGACCCGTGCGTTTGCTGCCCCACTGGAACGGATGGTCGTACACGTACTCGCCCGCGACCGAGTAATGCCCGTAGCGTTCGGTCTCGGCGCGGAACGGACGGATCATCTGCGAGTGGCAGTTGTAGCAACCTTCACGAATGTAGACATCGCGACCTTCCAGCCGCAGCGCGCTGTAGGGTGTGAGCCCCGCCACCGGTTCGGTGGTCGATCTCTGAAAGTACAGCGGCACGATCTCCACCAGGCCGCCCACTGCCACCACCAGGATCGTGAACACGATGAACAGGGTGACGTTCTTCTCGATTTTTTCGTGCAACGAATTCGTCGTCATTCTCGAACTCCAAAACGTAAACCTAGAATCTCACCACCAAGACACCAAGGCACCAAGGAAACCAAAAACCACCAACGTCCTTCCTCGATATTCTTGGTGTCTTGGTGCCTTGGTGGTAAGCATGTGGCTTTTGCACTTCTCTGTGCCTCTGTGGTGAGTGCCGCACCTACGCGTGAGCGCCGGCGGGCATCGGGATCGGCGCATCCACCGGCTTCTGACCGGCCACTGTCTTCCATACGTTCCACGCCATGATCAGCATGCCGGACAGGAACAGGATGCCGCCCAGCAGGCGGATCGCGTAAAACGGATACGTCGCTTTTACGCTCTCTACGAAGGTATAGGTCAGCGTCCCGTCGGGGTTTGACGCCCGCCACATCAGGCCCTGCATCACCCCTGCGATCCACATCGCCGCGATGTACAACACCACACCGATCGTGGCGATCCAGAAGTGCGCCGTGATCATTGGCACGCTGTGCATTTCGGCGCGGCCGAACAACCTCGGGATCAGGTAGTAGAGGCTGCCGATGGAGATGAATGCCACCCAGCCGAGCGCGCCGGAATGCACGTGACCGATGGTCCAGTCGGTGTAATGCGACAGCGAGTTCACCGTCTTGATGGACATCATCGGGCCTTCGAACGTGGACACCGAGCGGCAGAATTCTTGGCGTGCATATTGTCGGAGCCCATGCAGCCGACCTGGTGCATGAAGCAGCGATGGCGATGCAAGTCGGCGCGACAGT
Organism: Betaproteobacteria bacterium; assembly: GCA_031406075.1. GTDB lineage: Bacteria > Pseudomonadota > Gammaproteobacteria > Burkholderiales > JACQAP01 > JACQAP01. The sequence goes on along the minus strand of JANOGP010000052.1, from coordinate 590 downwards.
GACGCAAATGGCGGAGATGATTCATGCCCATCCGACGCTGGCGGAAGGTCTGATGGAAGCAGCTGAAGATGTCGACGGGAAGGCGATTCATCAGACCAGAAGAAAAGAGGTCTTAAAGTCATCAAGTCATCAAGTCGTCAAGTCGTCGGACTTTTGACTTGAGACTTTCGACTTTGGACATTCGATATTCGACCTGAAGACTATGTTTTATTCACTTATCATTAAACTTGGAATGTTCGCGGCGACTATGAGCGTCGTCTTCTGGATCGGATGGACCCTGCCGGCCTCATTCGATCGATTGCACGACGTTGCCGCCAACTCGTTTGAGGGGTCGGAGGCTGAGATTGCTTCCGGCAGTGGGAACGCAACTGTGGTGAGTCCATCCTCTGCCGCCTTGTTGTCTGATCAGCCATCCACTGCAGCTGTCCCGAAGCGATTTCGCCAAGGTTCCCTTGATGTGAATCGGGCGACGGAGCAGGACTTGGGGTTCCTGGCCATAGTCCCGTTGCAGCTCACGCCCCATCAGCAGATTGAACTTCTGATCGGTGCCACCCAGTTCGACATCGGATTTGAGCGCCACGGAATCGTAG
>JANOGP010000043.1:0-45454 GCA_031406075.1 Betaproteobacteria bacterium | reverse complement strand
CAACCGACTCGCGGGTTCGGAGTTGCGGTGAACAGCCCGCGCTCGGCGAGCCGCAGCGCGCGCGCAATGAACTGGAAATCGTCCGCGCTGAATGCCATGCCGCTATTTTGACTTGCGGCGCGCGGCGGGCTTCTGCACTTCCTTCACCGCGTCGCGGAAATCCTCGACGTCCTGGAAGGCGCGATACACCGACGCGAAGCGGATGTAGGCCACCTTGTCGAGCTTGTAGAGTTCACGCATCACCATCTCGCCAATGCGGCGCGACTCCACCTCGCGCTGGCCCAGCGACAGCAGTTTCTGCTTGACGCGTTCGATCGCGTCGTCCACCAGGTCCGCGGAGACCGGGCGCTTGTGCAGCGCGCGGGTAAAACCGACCCGCAGCTTGTCTTCCTCGAACTCCTCGCGGTAACCGGTGCTCTTGATGATCTGCGGCATGCGCAGTTCCACATTCTCGTAAGTCGTGAAACGTTTGTCGCAGGACGGGCAGCGCCGCCGCCGGCGAATGCTGTCCCCTTCCTCGTTGACCCGGGAGTCGAGGACCTGCGTATCCGGATTCTTGCAGAAAGGGCATTTCATGCCGAGGGACGAGGGACGAGGGACGAGGTGAGAGAAAAAGCGCGCAGCTCCATCTCCTCGCACCTCATACCTCGCACCTCGTACCTAATTTTCATAAACCGGGAACTTGCGACACAACTCTGTCACATCATTGCGAACTCCGGCGATCCTGGTTTCGTCGTTCGGCGCTTCGAGCACGTCAGCAATCAAGTTGGATAACTTTTCGGCTTCGATTTCCTCAAAACCGCGGGTCGTCATCGCCGGCGAACCAATGCGCACGCCGCTGGTGACAAAAGGCTTCTCGGGATCGTTGGGGATCGCGTTCTTGTTCACGGTGATGTTGGCCCGGCCAAGCGCCGCTTCGGCGTCCTTGCCAGTGATTTTCTTGGCGCGCAGGTCCAAGAGGAACATATGGCAGTCGGTACGTCCCGAGACGATCCGAAGCCCGCGGCTTTGCAGTGTCTTTGCCATGGTCCTCGCATTAGCGATGACCTGCGCCTGGTATTTACGAAAATCAGGCGCCATCGCTTCCTTGAATGCGACCGCCTTGGCGGCGATCACGTGCATGAGCGGCCCGCCCTGTATGCCGGGAAAGATCGCCGAGTTGATGATCTTCTCATTCTCTTCCTTGGCGAGGATGATGCCGCCGCGAGGGCCGCGCAACGTCTTGTGCGTGGTGCTGGTGACGAAATCGGCGATTCCCACCGGGGACGGATACAGGCCGGCCGCAACAAGCCCCGCGTAATGCGCCATGTCCACGAACAGGTGGGCATCGACCGAATCCGCGATATCGCGGAAGCGCTGCCAGTCGATGGTCAGGGAATATGCCGAGGCGCCGGCGACGATCATCTTCGGGTTGTTCTGTTCCGCCAGATGCGCAACCTGGTCGTAGTCGATTTCCTCGTCCTTGGTCAGTCCGTAAGACACCGCATGGTAGAGCTTGCCGGACAGGTTCACCGGCGAGCCATGCGTCAGGTGGCCGCCGTGCGCGAGCGACATGCCCAAAATCGTGTCGCCGGGTTGGAGCGCCGCCGCATATACCGCCTGGTTGGCCTGCGAGCCGGAGTGCGGCTGCACGTTTGCGACTTCCGCCGTGAACAGCGCCTTGGCGCGGTCGATCGCGGGCTGTTGCGCGCTGTCGACAAACTCGCAGCCGCCGGAATAACGCTTGCCCGGATAGCCTTCGGCGTATTTGTTGGTCAGCACCGAGCCCTGCGCCTGCAGCACGCGCGGGCTGGTGTAGTTCTCCGAAGCGATCAGCTCGATGTGGTCTTCCTGGCGCTGGCGTTCTGCCTCAAGTGCCTGCCACAGTTCGGGGTCGAAATTCTTGATGTTCTGGTCAGCGGGAAACATGGGGACGTAAGAGTGAAAGTTAGCGGCGCCGGAAAGCGGCGAATTGTACCATTCCGGCTATCTCCTCCGAAGTTCAAAAGCGTTGACGCGAAGGGCGCAAAGGGGGGAAGAACGCAGAGAATTTCCCGAGTGGTGAACCCCTGCTGGGCCAGCGCCTACTGGCGACCATCGTTAGCACTGCCTGGACTCCGCGATGAGAGTCCGCGGTTCCCGATTTATCGACGTTCCGTCTAACTGAATATTATTGGCAGCCTCAACAATACGGCGCCAGGCGCGGGGCAACTTCCGAACACCCGCATCGAGAAAGCCGACAGAACAAACCGGGAGAGTCGTCATGCCAAAAACCGTCTTAGCCAAACTCGTCTGGCTGGGGATCGCGATTCTCGGAGCAACCGCCATCGGCGGCATCGCCATCTACCGCGGCGAATCCATCAATGCGATCTGGTTTGTGGTGGCGGGCGCATGCCGACGAGCCGCCGATGACGCAGGTGCAGTACTTCAGGAAACGCCAGGAAGAGATAGTGGCGCAAGGTTTCGCGCTGCTGCTGAAAATAGCGGGTGCCGGGCACACCCACAAGGGTGTATTGAAAGGAATGCTAAGTGCTGTGTAATGCCGCGAATCAGAGAACCCAATTTGTAAAAGGGGAGCAACGCCTTGATGCGCCGTTCTCCTCAGTAGGCAACCCCGAACTTCAGGATTAAGTAACCGGAATCACCAGGCGCCGCATTGCAATTGCGTTTCAGGACCTATCGGTACACGTCTTTCCGGTGTCCGACCTTGAAAATCGTGATCTCACGGCGCTCATCATCGATTAGATAGACGATTCGGTACTGCCCCTGGCGCACGCGGTAGCGATTTGCGTATCCGGCAAGTTTTTCGGAACCTGGCAAACGCGGATCCCGGGCAAGAATGCGGATGCGTTCGATTATGCGCTGACGGTCACCTTTTGTGCCTGCTGCCTCAATTTCCTTTGCTGCCGAGGCCTTGATCGAAAGCCTATATTCGTCCACGCCGCTTCAGACCCTGGACAAAGGTGTCGAAGGAGAGGCTCTTTTCGATTTTCCTTTCGGAAAAGGTCGCAAGATCATCGGCGTCTTCGGCCAGGGAGGCTTTTACCGCGTCATTGACCATGTCGGAAATCGACCGGTCCGAGGCTGCGGCTTTGAGCCGCAGGGCACGGTGAACTTCTGCCTCGAAATAGACGGTAGCGCGTTTTGAAGTATCCATCCTGGCATTTTGACGTTACGACGTCAGAACGTCAATATACGTTGTGGCCTTCCGACCGAACCACGTACATCTGCGACTGGATATCAATACCAGGTGGTGCCGAATCCAGAGGAGTATTCGCCCGGGTTCTGCTTTTTGGTTTATCTTACTGACGGGCTTCCGCACGCGTCCTGATAAGCCTCAACTTCACGGCATGCGCGGTCCGTGACTCTGGACCGCGCGTACCCTCGTGGGAAAACCGAAATGAAGGAATATCTCATGCGATTGTTAGTACTGCTGGCCTGTCTTCTTCCGGCCACCGGGATGGCGCTGGAAAACGACTACGTGCGCGTAACGCGCAATGCGGCGACCTGCCTGGGGGCAAACATGACTGGGTGCGGCGACCGGGTGATCGTGGCGTTGGACGACGTTGAGATCTTCGTCGGCTACGCCAATCGCAAATTGACGCGCGGTAACATCATGGTGTTCGAGCGCGATAGGGCCTTCCAGCCGCCGGTCGGGGAGTTTTTCGAAGTCGTCATAAAATCCGATCACCCGCCGGTGCTTTCGCCCACGGAAATGATTGCTCCGGAAAAAAACGCGATGCTTTACGAGGGCGAAAGTTTCTTTGTGTTCGAAGAAAAGCTCGCGCCTGGCGACACGCGAGCGCGCCACAGCCACAGCCAGCGCGTGGTGATCCAACTCAACAAGACGCGCCTGCAGCAATGGCCTGACGGCGAGCCGGAGAAATTGGTCGACGTTCCCGTCGAAAAACCCAGTTTCAGTCCGCCGGTGATCCACGTGGTGAAGAATGTCGGCGACGCCCCGCTGTTCGGCATAGTCATCGAGTTCAAGCCGCAGAAGAAGTAGCCGAGGGCTCGCAGACAGGTAGGGGGTTTAAACACGGCGCGATGTCCGCGCTCGCGATTGCGGCAAACCCGCGCCTTGCACACTCACGATAATTTCGTCGATTTCCACTTGCCCGGCACCGGCACCGCTTCGGTGTCGCCAGGCCATGGCGGCATGGTGACGCCGACCGCTTCCAGCGCGTTGTCGCCGGTTGCGCGAAACTGGAAATGCGTTCCGACCGGAATCGTCAGACTGATCCCTGACTCCAGCGCGGTTACTTCCTCGCGGTCGCCCTGTTTCCGCCAGATTTCTCCGCGGCCCGACAGAACGAACCAGATTTCATCCACTGTGAGATGCCTGATGGGGTCCGAGGCGCGCCCCGGCGCCAGCTCGAAGTGAGCCATTCCGCCGCGTTCCGTTCTCACCAGCACACGGACGTCCGAGCCATCTGGCGCCAACAAATCAGGCGCTTGCGGCAGGCGTTTGGTCGAAAAATCCGTCATCGATGCCAATCCTCTTGAGGTTCGCTGTTCGCCGACCAACTGCTTAGGTAGTATTTCCGCACCACCACTCACTTCAGGTTACTGTCCTTGGCTCACACTTCGACTCCCCGCGTTTCCCTGCGACCTGAGCCATGACCTCAAAACCTCATAAGCGCTCTGCCCGTCGCCAGGACCTCGGACTCAGCGAGCGAGAGTTCTCGATCCTGAAGCGTTTGTCCACGCCCCAGGCAATCCAGAATTACGTCAACGCGATTCCGATCAATTATGAGATCGGCGGGCAGACGATCCTGTCGGTGCGCGAAGTGCTCAGGCAGCGCCGCGCCCATTGCATCGAAGGCGCCTTTTTCGCCGCGTGCGCGCTCTGGGTACACGGTGAGCCGCCGCTTGTGATGCACCTTGATTGCGATTTGAGCGACTTCCCGCACGTCGTCGCATTGTTCCGCCGTGGCGGCCACTGGGGCGCAATTTCGAAAACCAACGGCACGCCTCTGCGCTACCGCGACCCGGTCTATCGCAGTCTGCGCGAACTGGTCATGACTTACTTTCACGAGTACTACAACAAGCGCGGTCACAAGACTTTACGCAGCTATTCGGGATCGTTCGACATGCGGCGCATCGCACCCGAGCATTGGGTCACCAGCGAAAAATCGTGCTGGTCGGCGCATGACCGCCTGGCCGGCGTCCGCCACTACCGGCTCATTTCTTCGCGGCAGGTACGCACGCTGTCACGCCGCGATCCCTTCGAGCGCCGCGCCGCGAAGATGGTTCAGTATCCGAAGCCGGCCGCGCTCAAGAAGTGAGTCGGGCTCGCAAGATCGACGTTTGCCCCGCATATCAGTCCTTTTTCATCTCCCGCGCAGCGGCGATCTCCTCGTCGGCGCATGACTTGGCCAACCACCAGCCGGTAAACTCTACCTGACGCGTACACCGTCGCACGATCTCTGCGGCCTCCCGCGGATAAGCCGATAGAGCCTTCATGGCTGACATTTCCCCGTCCACGCAGACGTGAACCCCTTCTGGCCCAAACTCACCCATTTGGTAGTGGCAACGGTGAACGATTTCCGCCTTCAGATCCTCTTCCTTGGTCGCATCGTCGGCAAAAACCGGACAAGCCAGCAGCGCCGCACTTGTCAGCAGTGTGCATACGATAAATGGGCGCCGGATGGTCAGTAACTGCGCGAGTCTCGTCATCATTTTCGTTTCCCGATTTCTCCCTTTGCGCGCAGGCGGGCGCCGGCATAAGGCGCGAAGACCATCACGATAAGCCCCAGCGGCAGAAGCCCGCCCCTGGCAACGTCGCAGTCGGAAGCGATGCGCTCCCACGACAATCCGGTCGCGAGCCCAAGCGAAATTTCGAACACCAGCGTCAGTCCCACCCACAGCAGGCCGACGCCCGCGAATTGCGAGCCACCGCTCAGATTCAACCACGGCGCCATGAGCCAGGCTACGAGCAGGATAAGAGCCGCCCCAATGAACACGCCGGCCTGGCGCGCTTCGAAGTCGCCGATTGCGGGAGCAATGAACAGGTTGCGCAGCACCCCGTTGACCGACTCGATCACAATTATCAGCAGCCAGACCTGTACCGCCTTCCCCCAGGGCATCAAAAGCGACATTCGATGGGGCAGCGTACGGCTGGTATCAAAAAGGTGTGCGCCCGAGTACATTTCCCGGCGGGTCGTAGTTGCAGGCCACGATCAGCATCGTCTCGCACACTGCCTCTCCGCAGCCCAGCATCCGGGTACCCCGCCACACCATCTGCGTGTAATGTCCGATCGGTTGCCAGTTGGATTGCGTCAGCACGCCGCCGCGATAGTCCTTCTTCTCGTTCTCCCAGGCCTTCGCTCCATCCACCGCAGTGTAGGCACCCGCAGTGCCCTGGAACAGGTTCTCGCCGTACAAGCCCTCGGTGCGATGCTTCATTCCGCAATTCGTGCCGGCAAGATGGTCGGCCCACTCCTGCGCATAGTTCGCCAATGTCGGCGACCACTGCAGCGGACCGACGCCGACATCGGCACGCACCTTGTTGTGATGCGCGATGATCGCCTTGATGTCCTGCGCCGACATTCTGGTCGCCGCAGGCTTCATTGCCGGCGCCGCCGGTGCCGGCGGCGGAGCGGGCGGCAGGACGGGTGGCGGCGGGGTCGGCGGCGCGGCAGGCGGTTTGGCCGGAGTGGCTGCGCAACCGGCCATCACCAGGATCAACAGCGCGGGAACGATGACCGGGACGCGAAGGCCCCTGCGTGCTGGTCGTGTCAGCAAGAACGCGGCTTCCGTCCTGGGCAGGTTCATACGGTCAACCCAGCCTCGCATCGAATCCGCGGGATCATTCGATCGCGGCGACCACGCGCCCGGTGATCTGCCCTGCCTTGAGCTGGTCGAGCGTGCGGCTGACTTCCGAAAGCGGCCGTTTTTCTATCGGAATCGGCTTGATCTTGCCCGCGCGCGCCAGCGCGATTACCTCCTTCAGTTCGGCAACCGTGCCCACGCTGGAACCCTGGATTCTCCATGCGCGTTGTACCACCAGCACCAGGGAAACCGGAATTTCCCCGCCGTAAAGCCCGACCACGATCAGCTTTCCACCCTTGCGTAGCGCGCCTAGCGCCAGGCTCGCAGTGTCAGCCGCACCGACCAGATCCACCGCGCCGTACAAAGGTCCGCCGGCGATCTGCTGCAGCTTCTTCGCGGCCTCGGGGTCGCGGCTGTTCAGCGTTGCGGCCGCGCCTTCCTTTTTTGCCACCGCCAGCTTCGCGTCGTCGATGTCCACCGAAATGATCTTCTCGTGGCCCAGGGCCTTGAGCATCTCGATCGCCATCAGTCCCAGGCCGCCCGCCCCCAGCAACATCACCCACTCGTTGCGGGGAATCGGCTTGAGTTGGGACACCGCGGAATATGTGGTGAGTCCGGAGCACGACAGCGTCGCCGCCCACGCCGGATCGATGCCGCTTACGTCCACCAGGTATTTCGGATGCGGAACCAGCAGGTGATCGGCGTAGCCGCCGGGGCGCTGGATGCCGATCCAGCGCGGCGCCATGCAATGATTGTCCATGCCTTCCAGGCAGCGCGCGCACTGGCCGCAGCCGATCCACGGGCACACCAGCCGGTCCTTGCCAACCGGCGCGTCCTTCGCGTCCGGCCCGGCCGCGATCACCGTGCCGTAAGGTTCGTGGCCCAGAGTCACCGGCGGATTCATCCCGCGATCGCTCATGTTGAAGCGCTTGCCGCCACCAAGATCGAAATAGCCCTCGCGGATGTGCACGTCGCTGTGGCATACGCCGCAGTACTTCAGCTTCAGCAGAACTTCGGTGCCTGCCGGCTTGGGCGTGGGTTTTTCCGCCTTTTGCAGCGGCTTGCCCCATTCGACTACGTCGTAACTCAGCATGTCTCCTCCGTCTTATTGATGATTCGTATTCCAACCAGCCCGGGGATCGAAGCGATGGATCCGTCTTCCGTGCGAGGAGAACACACACAAATAGGCGATCCCCTACCCCGTTGGCCCCATACTATCGCGCCATGCGACGGCGCAACAAGCGGGGGAGAATCAGATGAGCGGAAAGTGGATGATCTACGGCGCAAACGGATACACCGGCAGGCTCGCCACGCGCTTTGCGAAAGATCGCAATCTGAGTCCTGTATTGGCCGGCCGCCATGCCGATCCGATCGGGGCGCTGGTCAGTGAATTTAGCTGCGAATCGCGCATTTTCGATCTCGCCGATCCGGCGCGGGTCGCAGTCAACCTCGAAGGCATCGCAGCGGTTCTGCACTGCGCGGGCCCGTTCTCCGCAACCAGCGCTCCGATGCTCGCCGGATGCCTGCGCGCGGGAACACATTATCTCGACATCACCGCCGAAATCGCCGTGTTCGAAAGCATCCACTCGCGCAACCAGGAAATCCGGGACGCCGGTATCGTCGCCATTCCTGGCGTCGGCTTCGACGTGGTCCCCACCGATTGCCTCGCGGCCATGCTCAAACGCGAGCTGCCCACCGCGACCCACCTCAAACTCGCATTCAAGTCACGTTACGGCAAACTCAGCCCCGGTACTGCCAAGACCATGGTCGAAGGCCTGCCCGAGGGTGGCAGAATCCGCACGGACGGCAGGATCGTGAAGGTCCCCGCCGCTTACAAGGTGGAAACCATCGCGTTCACCGAGGATCTCTCGGCCACCGCGGTGACCATTCCCTGGGGCGACGTCGCCACCGCGTACTATTCAACCGGGATTCCCAACATCGAAGTCCTCGTCGGCGTGCCGGAAAAGCAGATCGCGAAAATGAAAATGCCCGGCTTCATGCGATGGCTCCTCGGGCTCGCGCCGATGCAGGCATTCATCAAGGCGCAAATTTCCAGACGCGTCAATGGCCCGACCGACGAGCAGCGCGCCCGCGACGAGATGTATGTCTACGGCGAAGCCTGGGACGGCGCCGGACACAAAGTGGCAATGCGCCTGCGCACGCGCGAAGGCTACACGCTGACCGCGGAATCGGGCGTCAAGGCCGCTCAGATAGTCATGGAGGGCCGCCTCGCGCCGGGTGCATACACGCCTTCGATGGCGTTCGGCGCGGACTACGTGCTGGATCTCGAAGGCACCACGATCCGCCGCGTCAAATTGTGAGCGCGCCTCCGTGACGCAGAAACAATCGTTAATGGCGGGAAAGAATATCCAGTGACAAGATTGATGGTCGCAGCAATGCTCGCGCTGGCTTGTGCCGGCGCAAGCGCGCAGGCGTATCCCGCAAAGACCATCCGTATCGTCGTGCCCAACGCGCCGGGGGGAACGTCCGACATCCTGGCGCGCTCTATCGGACAAAAACTGAACGAGGCCTGGGGCCAGTCGGTGATCGTAGAAAACCGGGCCGGGGCGAACGGCAATATCGGCGCAAACCTGGTGGCCAAGTCGCCCGCCGACGGTTACACCCTGTTGCTGACCGATGTCGGCGCGCTCGCCATCAGTCCGAGCGTGTTTCCCGATCTTCCATTCGATCCGGCCGCGGATTTCGCGCCGGTGGTCCTGATCAGCTACTCACCGCATGTTCTCGGCGTGCATCCGTCGGTGCCCGCAAAGACCGTGAAGGAGCTGATTGCGCTGGCGAAGTCCCGGCCCGGCCAACTCAATTTCGCAACCGCCGGAGTGGGAAGCGCACCGCACCTCGCCGGAGTCGAGTTTGCGCTGCGTACCGGCGTGCACTGGGCGTACGTTCCATACAAAGGCGGTTCGCAGGCGGTGGCGGACGTGGTCGCCGGCCATGCCGACGTGCTGTTCAATGGCATGCTTCCGGTATATCCGCACGTCAGGGGCGGCAGGATGCGCGCGCTTGCCGTGTCTTCCCCGAAGCGCGTTGCGGCGGCGCCGGAGATTCCGACGGTGGCGGAGTCCGGCCTGCCAGGATTCGAGACCGGCTCATGGCAGGGAATGCTGGCGCCGTCCGGCACGCCGCGAGAAATCGTGCTCAAGCTCAATACCGAGGTCCGGCGCATCCTCGACACTCCAGCGATCAAAACGCAGCTCGCCAACCAGGGCACCGAGGTTCGTGCCGGCACCCCCGAGTCGCTGGGTCAATTCATCCGCAACGAAATTCCGCGTTGGGCCAAGGTCGTCAAGCAGTCGGGAATCAAGGTGGAGTAGAGAATATACCGGCGACACAGACAACCAGCGCGGCTACGATTCTAGAACTCTGTCACGATCGTCATTCGCTCATCTCGCAACGGCCGTCATGGTTCCATTGGACGTCCGCGTACTATTCGTGCCGGTTATTGTCCGGCGCGACCTGTTCGTCCTTCGAGAGCCGGGGCGCGAGCTTGTGCCAGACTTCCGAAAACGTACATCGCATTCTCTGGTCGGCCCACAAACCAAACACGAAGAAAATCGCGATTCCGGCAACGATGACGTCGAACACCCAGTTCGTCATGAATGCGTCCAGCAGAACGGCCTGGAAGTCGATCGAAGAGATTGAGCGGAATCTTTCCACGACGTCTCCCTCCGGGAGCGCCGGCGCCGCGGCCACCCACAGTGCCAGCACCGTGAGGCCGATAAAGATGTAATGCGATCGTCTGCGAATCCACACCAGCAGTTTTACCCGATCCAAAAGCGATGCGTGTTTTCCGAACTCTCCATCCATGATGGCGGCTGCATGCGGATATCGCGGCGCCGCATCGCCGTTGGCTACAATTTCGAGCCCCGCCGGCAGATTCCCCGGCGCATAACCCTCGGTACACTGCACGATGCGATCGACCACCGAATCATGGATCAGCTTGCGGGCGCCGGCATGCTTGCAGAATGCATCGATGTCGCGCGGCTTGTAGCGATAGTAAACAGCGAGCCCTGCGCGGGAATTGTATAGTTTGTCGTTCACGTTCTCATGGTTTCGACAGTAATCCCGGTCGGCCTGCACGAATCGCAATCCGGCTTTGGCGGCCTCGTTCATCATCCATTCGAGCGACACCAGAGACATCCCCTGCTTCGGATAACCGCCGCCAATGTTTGAGTGAACGCCTGCAAACCACACCTGTTTAATGCGTTCGTGATCCCCGGGAGCCTGTTCCGTCCACATAAGCGGGTGAAAGGTGTGTCGCTCGTCGTCAATGGCAAGGGCATGCCTTCCCTGCTCAACGTCCGGGGAAAGATCCTGGCCGGAGAATTTGAACGGATAGATGAAATAGTTGATGAACGCCGCCAGATGATCGAACGGAATGCCCACAGCATCGACAGTGTCCCAAACTCCCATGAACGCGATCTTATTGTCTTCGTGGAATTTGTAGTCGTCATGCAGGCTCTCGACTTTCGCGTCGAACGGCGAACGCGGCGCGCCGTCTCTTTTTAGCATCCGGCGCATGTTCTTCTGGATGTCCCGGCGCGCTCCCGTCATGTACCGCGCGCGGTATGTGGCGTAGGCATCCTCAACCGCCCCCAGCAGATCGGCGTCGGACTTGAACTGTTCCCGCCTGAGCAGACCGCATGCCGTGATGAAACCACCGAGCGATCGCACTGTGAACGCGCCCCGGCTGAAACCGAACAGGAAAATTCTGTCTCCGGGCCTGTAGCTGCGCACCAGTGCGGCATAGAGTTCACGGACGTTACGACTCAACCCCCAGCCAAACGCCCCACCGAGCACCCTCAGGGGTTTGAAAGACTCCGTTCCCACACCGTCGTCGTATATCGCAATCTGTTTGCGTTCATTCGCGCTCTGCGAAGGCTCGATGTAATCGACCGCCTCGTACAGCTTGAAAACGTTGGTACCCCGGTCCTTGTTGGCACTGTTTCCGGTACCGTCCGAACAAATGACAATATTCTTCGGTTTTCCCGGTCGGCGTTCTTTCGCGATATCCATTTTTCTGCCTCCTTGTCCCCGGGCAATGCAAAGTCAGCGAACTTCCCGGGCTCCGCTGAGGAATTTCGTTATGCCATGTCCAGAGGTATAGGCCAGATTTAAGCGTTGTTCAAATCTGACAAAGTGTGAGGTTTGAAATTTAGAACCGAAAGTTCAGCCAGTTGAGTTCGCCATTTCGATAGAAAGCTGAACTTCATGGACGATCCCACGGAAGAATCACGCAATGGCGGGCGGAATCAAAGTGGGCGCGCCCATCCGGCCCTCATGAGCACAGCAGGTACAGGTAGCTCGCGCAAACTCCGAACGGCCAATTCCTCGTTTACTTCCGGGTGTACCATACTCGCGGCGATTGGCCCTCGGGCACTGTTTCATTCGAAGAAACACGAACTATTTGGGTTTCGCGCACTTGAGTCATCTGGGGTCACGCCGCAGCCGCACGAGTCAGTCTCTTTTCTTTGGATTCGAATAATAAATTGAGGGGGAGAAACCATGAAATTCAAGATAGCGCACTACCTTTTCCGTCGTACCACCGGAACTCTGTTAGCACTTCCGCTCGTGCTGGCCGCGAATCAGGGGCTTGCGCAGGGCGTTACCGACGACATGCTGCTCAACGCACACAAAGAATCCAACAACTGGCGCATGGTCGGACGCGACTACATGAGCACGCGCTTCAGTCCCTTGAACCAGGTCAACACCCGAAACGTGAAGCGCCTGGTTCCGAAGTGGACGTTTTCTTTCGGCGTGCTCGACGCGCAGAACACCACGCCGCTGATCCACAATGGCGTGATGTATGTCACGTCGTCGCACGGTCGCACCTTCGCGGTTGACGCCAAGTCCGGCTCGATGATCTGGCAATACAACCATCAACTGCCGGAAGACGTAGGCAAGACCATGTGCTGCGATATCGGCAATCGCGGTGCCGCACTCTACGGTGACAAGGTCTTCGTGGCCACCCCCGATGCCCATGTCGTTGCGCTGGACATGAAGACCGGCAAAGTGGTGTGGGACGTAGTCCTCGGCGACTACAAGAACGCCTACACCATGACCGTGGCGCCGCTGGTCGTGAAGGGCAAAGTGATCGTCGGCATGTCGGGAGCGGAATACCCGACACGTTTGTTCATCGAAGCGCTCGATGCGAACACAGGCAGACAAGTCTGGCGCCGGTACACAATTCCCGCGCCGGGCGAACCGGGCTCCGACACCTGGGGTTCCAATCCGGACAATCTGAAGTTCGGGGGTGCGTCGGCCTGGATCACGGGTTCATTCGATCCGGCGCTCAATACCATTTACTGGGGCACCGGCAATCCGAATCCCGACTGGGATGGCGTCGGCCGGGAGGGCGATAACCTCTACTCGAATACCACTTTGGCTTTGGATGCGGATACCGGCGCGATCAAGTTCCACTTCCAGTACACGCCCTTCGACGTGTGGGATTTCGACGGCAACAACGAACTCATCCTCGCTGATGTCGGCGGGCGCAAGGTCTGGCTGCACGGCGACCGCAACGGATTCCTCTACAGCATCGACCGCACAGACGGCAAGTTCGTCTACGGCAGGGAAATCTCCAAGGTGAACTGGGCAACCGGATTCACTGCCGCAGGCCGGCCCATCGTCAATCCCGCCAAGGTGCCGAGCTACACCTATGAGGCGAAGGACATCTGCCCCGCGTCGGAAGGCGGCAAGTGGTGGAACCCAATGAGTTACAACCCCGCAAAGCAGATAGTGTTTGTGCCGAGCCGCGAAATCTGCACAGACATCAAGAGCGCGAAGGGCGATCGCGCCGAAGGCAAGCCGCATTGGGGCATCGGCAGCATCAAGTGGAACAAGGGACACGGCCAACTGGTCGCGTTCGACGCCAGGAATGGCAGCAAGAAGTGGACCGTGGAAGCGCCCTCGCCCTTCATGAGCGGCGTGCTGACCACGGGTGGTGGCCTGGTATTCGCCGGAACACCCGAGGGTGAGTTCAAGGCCTACGATCAGGACACCGGCCACGAGCTGTGGTCGTATCAGACCGGCTCCGGAATCGTGGGCAGCCCGGTCACCTACTTCATCGACGGCAGGCAGTACGTTGCGGTACCTTCAGGATTCGGCGGATGGACCGGCTGGGCCACGATCGGCGGCGGCGGTGCGCCTCATCTCAAGGACAGCCGCAAGGGTGGTTACGTAACGGTGTTCGCCTTGTTCGACGAATAAGAGCAATCGCTGATTCGAGAAGCGGCGGCAGGTTCGCCGCTTCTTTTTTGGGGCGTGAGAAAAACAAGATGCGAAATTCCACCAAACTGTTTCCATTCGCCGGCGTACTTGTGCTGGCACTGCTTCTCAACGCCTCAGCGCGTGGCGAGGACGAACCCGTCAACCCCTTCGCCGGAGATGCCGCTGCCGCGATCGAGGGCAAACGGCTGTTCCTGAAAATGGGTTGCTATTCCTGTCACGGCCACGAAGCCGAAGGCGCGGTCGGCCCCGATCTCTCCGACGACGAATGGATTTACAAGCCCACCGATTCGATGATCTTCAACACCATCGCCAAGGGACGCCGTGGAACCGTCATGGCGCCGTTTGCCGATCAGCTCACTCCGGAAGAAATCTGGAAGATCGTCGAGTATCTGCGCGACAAGAACCGCCAACGGCACCTCAAGCAGTAATTAAACGGCTGTCTACCGGGTTGCTCTCCATGGGGGCGGGGCTTTGGTCAAACTGTACCAAAGACCGGTCTACCTCGGACCTCGCCCCATCGCGTTTCATTTTTCGTTCAGGTTGTCCTTCCGAACACAAGAAATCCTGCAATCAGGAGAAGCATCCCGGCTACGCCGCCGAGCACGCAAAAAAAGCTTCAGCGATCCGAAGTGGGCAGCGCCGCAGCGAATCGGGCAATACTTGCTGTGAGCGTTGTCACGGGTTTTCTCCTCCAACCGAGCCGGCCGCCTGACGGATGCGGCCATAGGTGTGCCACGACTCCGCGACCAGCCAGCCACAATCGACCGGAAGATTCGCGCCCGTAATCGCTTCCGCATCGGCGCTCGCGAGAAAAGCCACGGCACGTGCAATCTCGGCCGGCTCGACCAGACGCCCCAGCGCCGCGTTGCGCTCGAGAGCGGAAACATCCCGCTCTCCCTTGTCGATGGCTGCCTGCAAGGCAGGCGTGCGCGTGTAGCCCGGAGACACCGCGTTCACCCGCACCTGGACCGGCCCCCACTCCGCGGCGAGGCACTCGGTCATGGCGATGACCGCAGCCTTTGCCGGCGCATAGGCGTGCAGCGGCATCGAGCGCATTCCTGCAATGGAGGCGATATTGACGATGCTCCCGTGCCGTCGGGCAGCCATGCGGGTGCCAAAGACGACCGCGGCTACGTAGGTGCCGCGCTGATCCACGCGCACCACCTCATCCCAGATTGTCATGGACAAGCGATCCGGCGGCAGCGGCACCTGGATCACGCCCGCGCTGTTGACCAGAATCGCCACCGGGCCCAGTTCCGCCTCAATCGAATCGGCGCACCGCTCCATCGCCACATCGTCGGCAACATCGACGATCCAGGCGCGGCCGTTGACCTCTCGCGCCACCGCGTGCACGCGCTCGTCGCGATCCAGCAACGCTATCCGCGCACCGCGAGCCGCCAGTTCCCGGCAACACGCCGCGCCGATGCCGCTCGCACCGCCGGTGACCACGGCCACTCCCGATAAACTTGCGCCAGACATTTATTCTCCCGTTACAGTTTGTTGAACAGCTACTGCGCGACCCGATCGCGGCGTCGCATGCTCGCTCCTCGCAAATCTACTTGATACGTTTCGTCGTGCGCTATGCGCCTCCTTGCGCTCGGATTGCTCGCCACGCTTTTCCAACAAACTGCCAATCGCTGTGCCAATTCTTTTGAATGCGTTCACAACGCGAGGTAACGGCTCTTCACCGCGTCATCCCGCCTGAGCGCCTCGATCGTGTCGCGGTAGACGATCTGCCCCTTGTCAATGATGGTCGCGTGGCTCGCGATGCCGAGACAAAAATGCATGTTCTGCTCCGCCAGCAGCACCGTGACACCCATGTCCCGGAGCCGCCGCAACAACTCGACGATTCGCTCCACGATCACCGGCGCCAGCCCCTCGCTCGGTTCGTCGAGCAGTAGGCCGATGGGATTGCCCATGAGCGTGCGGGCGATGGTGAGCATCTGCTGCTCGCCACCCGACAAGTGCCCTCCCATCCTCTGCTTGAGCGGCAACAGCACGGGAAACATTTCATAGATGCGCTTAAGGTTCCAGTAGTCCTGACCATCGGGACCCTTCTTGGCGGCGATCAGCAGGTTGTCCTCCACCGTATGCTCGGGGAATACCTGCCTGTCTTCTGGCACGAAGCCGATACCGGCCCGTGCGATCACGTGCGGCTTTCTTCCCTGCACGTCCGCATCGGTCACGCGCACACGCCCGCGCGTGGGCGGTGCGATGCCGGCGATCGCCTTGAGCGTAGTGGACTTGCCCGCGCCGTTACGGCCCAGCAAGGCCATTGTCTGGCCTTCGACAACCGCGATGCTCACATCGAACAGGATCTGGCTGGCGCCGTAAAAAACGTCGATGCCCTGCGCCTCGAACATCACACGCTCTGTCATGAATGCTCCGCGTCGTATTGGGCGCCAAGATAAGCCTCGATGACCTTGGGATGACGGCGGACTTCTTCAGGTGTACCTTCAGCCAGCACCTGACCGTAGCTCAGCACCCGGATTGTCTGCGCGAACTTGAACACGATGTCCATGTCGTGCTCGATGAAAATCAGCGTCATCTTCTTGCGTTGCCACAACTGGTGGACGGTCTCCATCATCTGCCAGCGTTCTTCTGGCCCCATTCCCGCGGTGGGCTCGTCCAGGAGCAGGACCCGCGGCTCCAGCGCCAGCGCGAGCGCGATGTCGAGAACCTTCTGATCTCCATGCGACAAATTGCCCGAAAGCGTGTCCGCCGTCGCCGCCAAGCCAACCAGTTCCATCACTTCATCGGCCTGTCCCCGCGCTTGCGCCATCGGAAAGCGCCGGTCCATTCGCCCATACCATCGGCGATGGGCGTTGACTGCCCCGAGGATCGCCTCACGCACGGTGAGCGATGAAAAAATGCTGGCAATCTGGAAAGCGCGACCGATTCCACGTCGCACGATAGCGGGTGCGGGAAGCCCTGCGATGTCCTCGCCGTCGAGCAAGATGCGACCGCGATCGGGCCGCAACTCGCCAGAAATGAGGTTGAAGAAGCTGGTCTTGCCGGCGCCGTTCGGGCCGATCATCGCAGTCAACGACCCAGGCGGGAAATGCAGGCTGACATCGCTGATCGCGCTGACACCACCAAAGGACTTCTGCAGATTTTCGATTTTGAGCATGTCAGTCGCGCCCCGAAGACGGCGCGCTCTTTCCGGTCGCGGGCACACCAGGTGCGAATTTTCTAGATGCCTGAATTACGAACCCCAGCAGTCCTTTGCGCAGGCCGAGTGCAAAAATGAGGATGATCACTCCGAGGACCAGGCTGTAATGTTGGGTCACCCTGGTGACGACGTCGTTCAGCATCAGCAACAGCCCTGCACCGACGAGGGGACCGAAAAAGACATTGATGCCGCCGAGCATGATCATGAACACCGCTTCGCCCGACACGGTCCAGTACGCGAAATCCGGGTACGCGCTCGATACGAAGAGGCTGATAAGTATTCCGCCGACCCCGCCGAACACGCCCGCGACGATGAAGACCAGCAATCTAATACGCCAGACCTGAATGCCGAGAAAGCTTGCGCGGCGTGGATTGTCGCGAATCATCCGCAGCGTATAGCCGAACGGCGATTGCACCAGGTGCCACATCAGGTAGAGCGAGACGACCAGCGTTGTGCAGCAGAACAAGTACAGGTGGTGCGGCTCATCGAGCCGCACACCCAGGAAGGGCGGCCGCGGCACGCCGCCAGTGAGCCCCTGATCCCCGCCGGTGATCGATGTCCAGGCGATGATGAGGCTGTAGAGCAACATCTGGAAGGCAAGCGTCAGAAACGAAAAATAGATCTCCTTGAGGCGCACGCAGATCGCGCCGATCACCGCCGCAACCAGCGCGTTGATCACGATTGTCAACGCAAACGCCACCGGAATCGAGGTGCCCAGCTTCTGCATCAGGAGGGCAAAGCTGTAGGCACCCAGCCCGAAAAACAGGCCATGGCCAAATGAAACCAAGCCGGCATAACCCACCAGCAGGTTGAGCGACGTGGCGAAAATGGCAAAAGCCGAGGCACGAATGACGAAGTCGGAGAACGATTTGTTGGGAAAAACCATGGGCAACGCGGCCAGGAGCAAGAGCACTGCGGCCGCAATCAACGCATCCCGCCGGACCGAAGACCTGCGCATGCCTTAGAGCTCCTTCCCGAACAGGCCGCTCGGCTTCGTGATCAGGATGATGGTCATGAACAGGAACATGAGCCCGTCGGTGAACAGCGGAAAGCCGATCGAACCGAAGCTGCGCACCAACCCGATCAGCAGTGCGCCAACCAGTGCACCGGCCACCGAGCCCATGCCGCCGATGACCGTGACGATAAACGATTCGATCAGGATCGAGAAACCCATCCCGGATACTAACGAGCGCACCGGCACAGCCAGCGCGCCGGCCAGCCCGGCCAGCAGCGACCCGAGCGCGAAGACCCCACCGTAAACCAGCGTGGTATTGATGCCCAACGCGGAGGTCATGGTGGGGTTCACCGCTGCCGCGCGCACGATCTTGCCGATCCGGGTTCTGGTGATGATGAGGCCCAGGGCAAGTGCAACGAGCATGGAGACGCCGATCAGGAACAGGTAAAAAACCGGCAGGACGCCGCCTGCGACGACGATCGGCGGACGCTGAAACGCAGCCGGCATGCCCATCGACTGGAACTCCGCGCCCCAGATGATCTTCACCGCGTCGTCGAGGATCAGGATGAAGCTGTAGCACACCAGCAGCTGCATGAGGACGTCGGTGCCGTAAACGCGGCTCATGAACAGCCGTTCGAATAGCAGGCCGAACAGTCCGACGCCGAGCGCAGCGCCGAGCACTGCGAGCGCGTAGCTGCCTGTGACGTTGTAGATCGTGAACGCGAAATAAGCCCCCAGCATATAGAGGGAGCCGTGCATGAAGTTGATAACCTTGAGGGTGCCGAAGATCAACGACAACCCCGCCGCGACCAGAAACAGCAGCATGCCGCTGATCAGCCCGCCTGTGGTCTGCGTAATCAGACAGGAGGCGGACGCAAAGCACCCCAGCATCGCTTGCAGATCCACGGTCTACTCCGAGTCGGGGATGGAAAAGAAAATCTCCGCGGCGCGATCTCGCACCGCGGAGATTTTTATCGGACGGCGCTCGAGCTCACGCGTAACCGGCTGTCTTCTTCCACTCGGCCTCGTGCTCGAGTATCACTTTCCAGTCGCCCGGTGTCACGTTCGGAACGTAAGGCTCCTTGGGGATGGTGGTGCCCCAGCCCAACGCGTAGCCGACGGTGGTCTGGTCCTCTGCACGCATGGTGATGGTGCCATCGGCGCCGAAAGGCGTTTTGAGCCTCATGCCACGGATCGCATCCGCGAGCTTTGCGCTGTCGGTGGAGTTGGTCTTTTTCATCGCGGCCACGATGAAGTTCATTGCAAGCGTGTTCTCCCACGACCAGTTGGTTGGATAGTCACCGTACTTGAGCTTGTAGGCATCCGCCCAGGCGGCATTCTCTGCGGTGGCGGGAAATGTCTTGATGTATCGGCTCGCTGAATGAATGCCCTGTGGAAGATTCTTCACCGCGGTAAGCGTCGTGTAGTCGGCCATGTTGATGGCGAACATGTTGGTCTGGGCCAGCAGGTTGTAGATGCCGGCCTGATCGACGAAGGAAACCAGATCGCCTGCCCACAGCGCCGAGTACAAGGCTTGTGGTTTGCCCTGAAGAATCTTGGTAATATTTTCCGTATAGTCGGCCTGGAACAGCTTCGGCCAGGCCTCGCCGACCACCTCGACATCCGGCTGGAAGCGTTTCAGGTACTCCAGGAACAGTGCTGTATTGTCCCGCCCGTAGGCATAGTCCGGGGAGCAGCTCATCCAGGTCCTGAGCCCCTTGGTCTTGGCCACATTCGCCGCATAGGTGGCACTCACGATCGCATCGTGGATGCCCTGACGTGCGGTGCGAAAAGCGGTCGGAACGCGGATCTTCGGATCGGCCGAGAGCGAGGACGTCTCGGAATTGGTGTGCAGGCAGAGCACCTTCAATTCGCGGATGACTTCCTGCACCGCAAACGCGCCGGAAGAAGCCTCGGCGTCGATGATGATTTCGCAGCCGTCGCCGTTGATCAATTGGCGCGTGTTATTCGCCGCTTCATCGGGCTTCCCTTTGGAATCGCGCGTGATGATTTCGATCTTGCGGCCGCCCAAGCCTCCGGCGGCGTTGAACTTTTCCACCTCCGTCAGCACGGCGTTACGCGAGGAAATCCCGAGCTGCGCTACACGTCCGGATAAAATGGTCGGCATCCCGATCCGAATCGGCTTGTCTTGTGCGCGCGAAACAAAAGGAAAACCGATGCCGGTGGCAGCGGTCACTGCACTCGCCGCCTTGATGAACCTTCGGCGATTTGTCGGTGTTTTCTTGGTGTCAGACATAGTCTCCTCCTGGCGATTGGGTGGGCCTGCGACTCTGTGGCGCGGTCCCCGTAAGCGATGTTCCATAAACGGCGGTTGCCGGGGAAGGCCGCGTAGCAATCTGGCTAGCGATTTTCCTGTCCTGAGCCTCCGGCGCAAAACACCTTAGCATGGACAAACGATGGCGTGAACGGAATCTGATTCCGGTCGACTCGGGCATATAGGCATGCTCAGGCTGCGTCTGCAGCGCCGGCGTTGTCTTGTGCGGGGTCGGGGAATCCACAATTTGTTCTGGCGATCATCGACAACGCCTCGCAGTTGCTCAGTTTCCGGGCGGCGCTCGAAGACTTCTTCCCCGGGACGCGCCTTGCTCATTCCTTGCCAAGCCTTAATTTTTCCCACACCAGCTCGCCGGTTACGCGCCTTCCGCCGATCAGCAGGGGTGGCGTGCGCAGGATCAGCCTGCCGTCCTTGAATTTATAGTGGCGACGCTGCTCGGTCCCCGCCCAATTGGGCAGCAGCGACTGGATCACGGTGTGCGTGACGACGTGCTCGCGCTCGTCGATTGTAAAGCGCCCGTAGTAGGCTTGATAGCTCTCGAACGCCGCTTTGATTTCCTCGGCAGTGCCCGCCATGCGATCGGCGACCGCGAAGGGCTTTCGGCCGCTTTGCGACAACTGCGCGGACATGCTCCCGTGCGCGTCATATATCAGCAGGCCCTGTGGTTCGGCACCATAGGGTGATTCGGCGATGGCCCCGTCCGCGGTGCGAAATTCCGCCGAAACGAGCCGCCATGCGCCGATGAATTTATCTGCCTCCATCATTGCGTGCAGGTCTGCGCAAACCATTGCGAGCAGGCACCCGCACAATCGGCCAATTTTCATGCGCACATTCATGGCTGACCTCTCTCGTTCTTTCATGTATGCAAAGCTGATCCACTTTCTCAAAGAGTAACTCCGCTCAGGATACTCGCAGTGCTCAGCCGACAGGTTTCTGCCTGGCGATCACCAGCGCAATGCCACCCAGGATGGCGGCGGATGCGCCCAGCAGGCGCAATGTGATCGGCTCGCTGAGCAACAGAACGCCGCCGAGTGCGGCGATAACCGGCACGCTCAGTTGCACAGTCGCCGCACCCGTGGCGGTCAGGCCGCGCAATGCCGTATACCAGATCGCGTAGCCAACGCCCGAGGTCAGCCCCCCGGAAGCAATCGCGTAAGCCACGCCCCGAATGTCCGCGTGCGCCATCGAAAGCAACAACAAGCTGAGTCCCGCGGCCAATGGTACTGTGCGCAGAAAATTTCCCGCAGTCGTAACGAGAGGATCGCCTGTACCCTTGCCACGCAGCGAGTACACGCCCCACGCCACGCCGGCGATCACCATCAATGTCGCGCTGCCCGGAGGCGGCGCGGACAATCCCGGCAACACGAGGGCGACCAGTCCACCAAGCGCCGTCGCAAGACCGATGCCCTGCCATCTGTTCATGCGTTCGCCCTTCGACAGTCCGAACAGGATCATGGTGGCCTGCACCGCGCCGAAAAGCAGCAAGGCGCCCATCCCGGCGGACAAATCGACATAGGCAAAAGAGAAGGCGGCCGCGTAGGCAAAGAGTGCAAGCGCGGACGGCCAGTTGCCGCTTCGCGCCCGACTGCGGGTCTGCAAGCTCACGATAATCCAGAGCGCGAGCGCGCCAGAGAGCATGCGGATAGATGTGAAAGTGCCCGGGTCGATCACCGTGTGCTTCAACGCCATCCGGCAAAGCAGAGAATTGCCCGCGAATGCGATCATCGCCAACGGCGTGAGAACCAGGACGCGCGTTCGCGAAATCACCCGGAGAACATACGGAGAGTTGAGCGTGTGGAGATGCTGCCTGTTGTTTCGTTGCAGAGGTTCATGCAGGCGAGCCTTTTTCGAAACACTCCGCGTCCGTCGGAATCGAGATCCATGGCTGCGCCGAACGGGTCCAGATATGCCGCTGAATCTTGAACCAGTTGGGATCGTCGAACGTGCCTCCGGATATCCCACGCGCGCCCGGTCTCCGTTCGGCCGTCCACATGACGGTGGTTCCGCAGCGCGCGCAGAATTCCATGCGGAGCCACCGATTGCTTTCGTCGGAACGGTGCTCGTACGTTACCAGCGGTCCGCCGGACACGTCGACCTGTTCGATCTTGAATATCACAGGTTCCGCAAAAGCGCTACCGGTGCGACGTTGGCAGAATTTGCAGTGGCAGACCGTCGCCAGCATCGGGGCGCCAGTCGTTCGATAACGCACGCTGCCGCACAGACAGCCTCCTTCATGAATTTCGCTCATAGCCTTTTCCCAGGAGTGAATGGTTTGCCTCGCGCGGATCAGATCCGGCGGTGGTTCGGGACAAACCCTTTTTTTCGATTAAACGCGTTGCTTTAGTCCGACCCAGATGTAGGTGCCAACCCCAAAACCCGGCAGACCGTTTTCGCGATCATCCACTCCTCGTCGGTGCGCATGACGCGAACAGCCACCCGGCTTCCATTCGTGGAGATTACAGCCGCACCGTCTGCGTTTCGATTCTTATCGAGCTGGATACCAAGAAATTCCAACCCATCGCAGATGCGGGCGCGCACCACCGGAGCACTCTCGCCGATGCCGCCTGCGAAAATCAGCGTGTCCAGTCCACCCAGCGCCGCAGCGAACGCGCCGGTCCATTTCTTGACCTGGTAACAAAACAGCGCGACGGCCTCGGCGGCGCGAACGTCTTCCGTCTCGTGCTCCAGCAAATCGCGCATATCGGAACTGGTTTCCGATATCCCGAGCAGCCCGGACTGAAAATTTACGATTTCGTTGAACTGCTCCGCATCGATGCGCTCTGTTCGTGCCAAATACCCGCCCAGCCCGGGATCGAGATCGCCCGAGCGTGTGCTCATCGGCACGCCCGCCGCCGGCGTGAACCCCATGCTCGTATCCACGGACTTGCCTTCATGCACCGCGGCCAGGCTTGCGCCGTTGCCGAGGTGGGCGAGTATGACGCGGCCGCGTGCCGTCTCGTCCCCGGCGACGCGGGCGAGTTCCCGCATCAGAAACGCATACGACAATCCGTGAAACCCGTAACGGCGAACCCCCTGCGCCTCGTAGCGGCGCGGAATCGGCAACAGCCGCGCCACGCGCGGCAGGTCGCGGTGAAACGCGGTGTCGAAGCAAGCCACTTGCGCGAGATCGGGGAACCCGCGCTGAAACAATTCAATCAGCTGGATTTCCGCGGGCAGATGCTGTGGATCGAAGGCGCTTATCCGACGCAATTCCTCGACCAGCTCCGGCGTGATTCGCTGCGGCTCGCTGAAATTCGGCCCGCCATGCACCACGCGATGTCCCACCGCGCTCAGGACGTCGCCACCGATGCGTTCCCCCAGCCAATCGATCAGTATCCCAGCCGCCGCCGCGTGGTCCGGCGCCGCTACCGGCCGCGAGAAGTTGTCGTCCGGTTGCGCGCCTTTCACTTCCAGCGCAGCACCGGGCAGTCCGATGCGCTCGATCCTGCCCTCGAAAACGCGCGGTAGCAAGTCGCGCGTCTCGAACAAGGCGAACTTGATGCTCGACGAGCCGCCATTCATGGTCAGAACGCGTGAATCAGTCGGTATCACGGGCGACTAGTCTTTGGGGTTAGGCCTGTATAAGTGCATAAATAATGAAATTCTGCAGGCCTGACGCCGTCACGTTCCGCGAGGACCCGCGCCTGGCGTCTGACACCTCCAGCCCCGGCAGACCAGGGTGTCAATTATTTGCGCGAAACTTGCGCGCCTGCCTCTACTGTGCAGCTACGCCGCGGATTTCGGAAACTGGCGCGACAGCAAATTGTAGAGCCAACCAAATACACCACCCGCAATTGCCCCGTCCACCAACCCGTAGAGTGTTCCTGTAACGATTGATCCGATGGCGGGGCCGGGATCGTAGCCCGGGTAAATAGAGGCGGCGAGTTCGAGGAAAGCGAGGCCGTAAGTCGGCCACATCAAGTTTGCCGAGGCAACGACAAGGATCGCGCCGCCCCAAAACAATGCCGCTGTAGCAGATAGCGCAATGACGTTAATTCGCACAAAGCCTCCTTTGCGAAAAGCAATTGATTAAAAACGGTCCAGGCACACGATACAGAGCGGCCTGACAAGTTGCGTCAGCGGCACGGAGATCACGCACGCAAAGGGTCATCACCGGGCTGCTGAAGTCGGGACGGCCGTTTGATCCAACAATGCATGCAACTTGCACTTGATCGATCAAGACGGTACCTGAACCCTTTTGCTGTTGCATGTCAGCGAATGACCTTGTCCGCCCGGGCCAGCACGGAATCGGGAATCGTCATGTTGAGCGCTTTGGCGGCCTTCAGGTTCACGACGAGCTCGAATTTCGTGGGCCGCTCGATCGGCAGATCGCCGGGATTGGCGCCGCGGAGAATCTTTGTTGCGAGGACCGCAACGCGTTCCACTACCGAGACGGCTTCGGGGCCATAGGCGACCAAACCACCCGCTTCGGCAAACAGGCGGAAAATAGACGTCGCCGGCAGCCTCTGCTTCATCGCCAGCTTGACCAGCCGTGCGCCCTCCGCAAGCATCATCGGCGAGGGCAGTGTGACAATGGCCTGAGGCCGTCCGCGGAGCACGGACGCAACCCCGTCAATGTCCTCGGGTCTGTCCACCTTTACGATCTGGAGCTGTACGCCAAATTGCGGCGCGATCGATTGCAGCGCCCTCAAGTGCGCATCGCCTGGGCTCGGATCCCACAGTACTACCACCCGCGATAGCGCGGGAACCATTGCCTGAAGTAGCTCGAGCCATTTGGCCGAAAACTCGGGCGCGTCGAGAAATACTCCGCTCACATTTCCACCAGGCCTGCCGTAGCTCTGCGCATAGCCGTCGGCGACTGGGTCGGTGGTGAAATCGAGCGCGACGATTGGAATGGTGCGGGTTGCCGCATAGGCGGCGCGGAGAGCCGGAGCGCTGTCTGCCCAGATCAGATCGACCTTGAGCCGAACCAACTCGGCGGCTATCTCGCCAAACCGTGAAACGTCTCCCTGGGCATTGCGTATCTCGAACGAGACGGTTCGACCATCGACCCAGCCCTGGTTGGCGAGCCCTTGACGGATCAGCCCTAGCCGGAATCCTGCCTTCGGTGCATCGGTGGCTGTTCCAACAGTCACAATCCCGACACGCGGTAGTGGTGTCTGTGCACAGCCATCGCCCACCCATCCCGATGCCACCAGCACGAGCATCAGCAGGACCGGCAGAGCGATGAGTCGATGTTTCATCACCGGATCACCGCAAATTCACGTTGCACGTTGGGGTCGGACCACGCCAGGCCTCTGTAATCTCAACATTTGTCTGCCAGAAAACCGCAATATTTTGCCTTAGAGCCCAGTTATCCCTTGCGATAATGGTCGCCAAACGGGCGCGCTGCTCCCGGATTGTATACGCCCCGTTCGGTACGGCAACCCGCCGATGCTTTGCTTTGCGGACCAATTCGACCTTCACTCGACCGACAAGCCCTCGCTGCCGACAGCGATCCACTCGGACCAGCGATCGTCTCCGGAGCGACGCGCAAGGCGGCGGCCACACCGAGCAACAGTTGGCGGTTGCCACGCGGAATCGCTTCCCTCTCCCTGAAGCGTACAGTTTGTTATCGAAGAGCCGCCTCCAAGCGCCCATACGCGGCCTGTATTTAAATACGCATCACAATGGATTAATCTGTTGCAGTAGTCTGACCCGTATGGCGTACTGATCTCTTAAACGCCCAGTCGGGCCTCTTTTGAGTCATTCGATTGTGCGCCATTAGAAAATGTATGCGATATGTATTTTCGGAGAGGGTATAAATTTCGGATTCCGCGATACGGGCCGGTGTAGAACGAATACTCCAGGCAATATCAAACCGGCAAAGCGACATTCCGACAACGCCAGACAAGAGGAGAGTGAAATGGAAAACGCAAAGCTACAACTTGATCGTCGTGATTTTCTGGGGATGGCAGCAGCGGCGGCCGTCGGCTTAGGCGCCGCCCTTCCCGTGGCGACCGCTGCCGCGGCGGACGACGCCCCAATCACCGACTTTACCCGCTGGCTCGACACCATCTCCGGCAGACAGCGGGTCGTCCTTGACATGCGCGAGCCCAACGAAGGCATGGCGCTCGCGTGGGCTTGGGTGTGGTTTTTTACCGCCGCGCAGGCCTATGGCCTCTCCGAGGGCGAGCTTGGCGCCGTGATGGTTGTGCGGCACAACGCGATTCCGATCGCGCTCGAGGATTCCGCGTGGAAGAAGTACAAGCTTGGCGAATACTTCAAGATCAATGATCCGGAAACCAATGCTCCCGCTGTGCGCAACCCCTTCTATGCGAGAGTCAATGAGCCGCTGATTCCGGAAATGGCACTGCAAAAGTTGCTCGACCGCGGCGTGAAGGTGGTGGCCTGCGACATGGCAATACATTTCTACAGCGGCGAGTTGGCCAAGAAGATGGGCTTGAAGCACGAGGACGTGAAGAAAGACTGGAACGCAGCCGTACTGCCCAAGATCGCCCACGCGCCCTCGGGTGTGGTGGCGTGCCAGGGAGCGGTCGCGCACGGCTGCACGTACCTCTTCGCCGGTTGATCGGCGACTGCGAAGCATTGTGACGAGCACTGGTGCGGGTTGAGGCACCGTGCTCGTTGCTCCCGATGGCCACGGTTTGTTCGCGGCACGGGGTGTTGCGCGAAATAATTCCATGAAAAATCAATCTCTCGCCGTCCTCGGAATCGTTATCCTGCTCGGTTGCTCGCCTGCGGCACTCGCGCGCCCCACGATTGAGGAATTGAAGGCGCGCGCGGTGCTCGATGACTACGAGAGCAACGTCGTGTTCGGCTACAACATCGTGATGGACGCCAACCGGTACGCCCCGCGTTACGCCGGCAACGCCTTGAGTTGTACCAGTTGCCATCTGAAAGGCGGAACGCAGGCGGACGGATTTCCACTCAATGTTGCCGGTGTGTATCCGAAGTGGCGCTCGAAGAACGGCATACGCAACGGCATCGGACTGCGCATTCGCGACTGTTTTCTGTACAGCCTCAACGGCATCATGCCGCCCGAGGAAGCCCCCGAGGTTCTGGCCGTAGCGGCATACGTCAACTATCTTTCCGAGGGCGAAGTCATCGGTCGTCCCCCGAAGGGCTGGGGCGTGCCCACCTTGCCCGACACCGGCGCGGATCCGAATCCGGCGCGCGGCCAGGCTGTGTACAAGCGCGAATGCGTCATCTGCCACGGCTCAAACGGTGAGGGCCGTGGCCCGATTCCGCCGGTGTGGGGGCTGTACTCCTACAACGCCGGTGCCGGACTCAACAATATTCAGCGACTCGCCGGATTCATCTGGGCAAACATGCCGATGGGCAAAGAGCGCAGCCTGACTCACCAGGAGGCGCTCGACGTGGCCGCATTCATCAACCTCCAGCACCGTCCGTTCGATCCGCGCGAAGGGCGTCTGAAAAAACTGGCGGAGAGGATTTACTACCGCCTTACCGAGATTTTCGGGAACGCGACCCCGTGACGGTGCGGGATTTGTCTGGATTGCGATGAGCCTGCTACGCGAAGTTATGCCCGATTTTGCGTGGTGGCGCTCAGTCAACATGCAGCGCGAAGCAGTCGCCGGATTCACCGGCGCGCTCCTGGTTATTCCCCAGGCCATCACGTTTGCCTACCTCGCCGGTGTCGCGCCTGAGTACGGGCTGTACTGCGCCATATTCGTGGGGTTCCTGGCCAGTTTGTTCGGCAACTCGCCGATGGTCAGCGGCCCAAACACCGCGGTGGCAATTCTCCTTGGCCTGACGGTGTTGCCGTTTGCCGGTCGCGGCAGCCCGCTGTACACGGAATTCGTCCTGGTGCTGAGCCTCATGGTAGGGCTGATCCAGCTTCTCATCTGGGTTCTGCGGGGCGCGGAAGTGTTCCGATACTTCAGTCCGGCGGCGATCGCAGGCATCAAGGTGGGTGTCGGCGTTTTGCTTGTCACCTCTGCGTTGGAAGGTGCCCTCGGTCTCTCGCCACTAACCACCAACTTCTTCTACGAGAAATTCTATATCGCGCTCGTTTCGTGGGAAGACCTCGTCAATCCGTATGCGGCGACCATCAGCGGTATCACCATCGCGGCCGGATTACTGTTGAGAAAATCCTGGCCGCGCAGTTACATCATCGGCGCGGTACTGATCGGGAGCGTAGTCGGCGGGGTGGTCTATGGTCTGCTCGGCCCGATTCAATCGCAGCTGGAACTGCTCGGCCACGTCACCTTGAAAGCCTTGCCGCTGAATTCGCCGCGACTGGGGCCGCAGCACTGGCTTTTCATGGAGCAGGTTGTGCCGCAGGCGATCGCCATCGCAGTGCTCGGTCTGGCGCAGTCGCTGGTGATCGCACGCGATCTGAAGGCGAGCGTCACGAGAAATCTTGATCTGCATAAGGAAGTCTTCGCGCAGGGGATTTCGAACGCTTTGAGTCCATTTTTCTCCACCTTCGCTGGTTCCGGCAGTTTCAATCGGACCAGCGTTGCCCTGGAAATGGGCGCGCACACGCCTCTCGCGGGCATGATCGCTGCCTTTGGCGTGGTACTCATTGCGTGGGCGCTGGGGCCGCTTCTGACCTGGCTGCCGATGCCGGTCATCGCCGGTGTCATGGCCCTCGTGGGTATCGGCATGATCCGGGGCAACGAGATTCGACCGTTGCGTAACCGCGTCGACGGCCCCGTCTTCCTGATCACGGTGCTCACGGTCATTTTCCTGAGCCTGGAGACCGGGCTTCTTGTCGCAGTGGCGGTCTCGGTGGGATTCTTCGTTGCCAGCGTGTCGAAAGTGAAATTGGCCGTCTCGCGCGAGGGCGATGAAGAGCGCGTCGTCGTAATCGGCAACCTATTCTACGCATCGCTCGATCGGCTCGCCAAGCATCTGCAAAGCGACCCGACCGCCCGCACCGTCCTCGATTTGAGCCGCGTGCCCTACTACGACGCAGCCGCGCAGGACGCGATCAAGAAGATCCAGGCGGAGCGCGCGCGCCATGGAGGACGGTTGGAGATCATGCTTCCAGCGTAGGGAGTACCGTTCGAGAAGCGCGGTCAGGTTTGCGAAGTCGCATGCCGCCAAAAGTCACCTGGCACGAAGGTGCTTTTATGGTCGAGTAGAGGCGCCGGTCACCCGGCGCGCCCCTCACAGATCCGGACGTGCAGCTTTCCCGCATCCGGCTCTTCGGGTGGGACTTGATTAGGTCTCGCATGTCCGCCAGCGGTGGACGATATGCGGTTGCGGTAACGCCAGCACCTGCAGCAACTCCGCGGTCTGGCTAGAACTTACCCCGTCAGAGACTTATCCTACGCCTCCGACAGGACACCGTCAGCTGCATGATTTCGATGGTAGACCCCGTTTACGCTCGTTTACGCTTTGACCCCGTTTACGCTTGGTAAAATGCCCGCGCGGGATCATTGCCACGCGCCAACTGAAGAGAAATGTTTGTGCAACCGGCACGAACAGATGTGGATACAGCGCCCACCAAAAGTGCCGAACCGATACCCTGACCGCGGTGTTCAGGCAAAACGAAGAACTCGTCAATCTCTGCGGTAAGCCAAAGTGTTCGAGGCTGAAAACATAGACGGCAAGCAGATAACCCGCCGGCGTGTCGCCGACATAACTGATCCAACCACAGCCAAGCTGTGGTTCCAAGCAAAGGCGCTCGAGGTGCGTTGAGACGCGTACCGGGTCGAATCGAGAGATGTCCTCGAAGATCCAATACTGTTCCACGAGCTTCAACAATCCCGGCACGTCATCGATCGTCGCCGGTGTGGTCTTTGCCGCCACGCGTTTCCTACTACGACGCAGCGGCGCAGGCCGCGATATAGAAGATCCAGGCGGAGCGCGAGTAATAAGTAAGGGGCGCGTCTTGAAAAATCATTTTCTTAAATTGCAAAGCGAGAGCGCTCGTCCTACTCGCCCCTCATAGCGCGGCCTGCATCCTGTTGGCGAAATCCCGGCCGGACGTTGGCGGAGGTAGCGGCTTGCCATCTTGCCGATAGAGCAAGATTGCTTCTTCGACGATTCTGCAGAGTTCATCGAAGACCTGTTTTTCATCGTCACCGTGACATCCCCCCAAGATCAAGCCAGGGGCGCTTCCGACATAACACCGGTCTTCTTCCGACCATTCGACAATTTTTGCGTAATTGGCACTGTCTTTCATTTCTTCATCTCCTCGATCGCGAGGCGTACTGCCCGAATCTGGTAATGCTTTGCGTCGTCGCCGGGTTTGCCCGAAATTGTTATCGGCTTTGACACATCGGGGTGGGCATAATTTCGATGGCTGCCCTTTCCACCCCGGTTCACGAATCCCGCCTTCTCCAATTCCTCGATCAGTTCCCTGACTTTTGGCGGCATTTATTTGGCCTTTTTATTGGCTCCAATGAGAATTCTACGCTCCGAAGGATGAATTTGTGAGCTGCGGTTTGACCTTGACGAACCGTCCCTTCCCCGCCATAAAGCCGCCTTGAACCCGATAACCCCGACCCGCTAAATGCCTACCCCCATCCGCTACGAGATCTTTTCGTCCCACCCCGAAGCCCACCTTTTCGAAGTCCGCTGCACTATCGAAAACCCCGACCCCTCAGGGCAAAAGTTCTCGCTGCCGACCTGGATTCCTGGCAGCTACCTGATCCGCGAGTTCGCCAAGAATGTGGTGCGCATCCGGGCGCAGAGCGGCCGGCGGATGGTACCAATCGTGAAGCTCGATAAGAGCACCTGGCGGGTCGCGCCGACCGAAGGACCGGTGACCGTGACGATGGAGGTCTATGCTTGGGACTTGTCGGTGCGCGGCGCGCATCTCGATACCACCCACGGCTTCTTCAATGGTCCGTCGGTATTCCAGAAAGTCGAAGGCCGCGAGGATGATCCCTGCGAAGTCGAGATCCTGCCGCCCAAGGGCGCGCGTTATCGCACTTGGCGCATCGCAACTGCGATGCGCCGCAAAGGCGCCAAGCCCTACGGCTTCGGCACCTACCACGCGGCCAACTATGACGAGTTGATCGACCACCCGGTCGAGATCGGCGTGTTCACGCTTGCCACGTTCAACGCCTGCGGCGTGCCGCACGACATCGTTATCAGCGGCCGGCATCGCGCCGACATGGATCGCCTGTGCCGCGACCTGAAAGTTCTTTGCGAAGCCCAAATCCGATTCTTCGGTGAACCAGCCCCGATGGAACGCTACGTGTTCCTGGTCACCGCGGTCGGTGACGGCTACGGCGGACTGGAGCATCGCGCCTCCACGGCGCTAGTGTGCTCGCGCGACGAGCTCCCACGGAGAGGCGTCGAGGAAGTCACGGCCGGCTACCGCACTTTTCTCGGACTGTGCTCGCACGAGTACTTCCACACTTGGAACGTGAAGCGCATCAAGCCCGCCGCGTTCACCCCCTACGATCTGGACCGCGAGAACTACACGACGCTGTTGTGGGCATTTGAGGGTATCACCTCTTATTACGACGACCTGTTCCTGGTGCGCTCGGGACTGATTTCGCGCGACGCCTACCTGGAATCCGTGGCGAAGAGCATCACTTCGGTAATGCGTGGCAGCGGCCGCAAGAAGCAAACGGTCGCGGAATCTTCGTTCGACGCGTGGATCAAGTACTACCGCCAGGACGACAACGCGCCGAACGCGGTTGTGAGCTACTACGTCAAAGGCAGCCTGGTTGCGCTATTCCTGGACCTGTTGATTCGGCAGCAGACCGGCGGGAGAAAGTCGCTCGACCACGTGATGCGTGCGCTATGGAAGCGCCATGGACTCAAAGGCATCGGCGTCGAGGAAAACGGCATCGAGCGTCTGACCGACGAGGTGACCGGGCTGAAGCTCAAGCGCTTCTTCGATCAGGCGCTGCGTGGAACCAGCGATCTGCCGCTGGAAAAATTGCTCGCCACCGTCGGGATAGAACTGGAGATCCGCCGCGCCGAGTCGCCCGCGGACAAGGGCGGCAAGCGCGCGTCACAAACTGATGAGGCCCTGGCGCAGCGCGTGGACCTCGGCATCCGCATCACCGATAACGGCGCCGACCTCAAGATCACTCATGTTCTCGAGGGCGGCACAGCGCAGAAGGCGGGGCTCGCGGCGGGCGACACAATCGTCGCGATCGACGCATTGCGGGTAACGCCGAAAACCTTCGAGAGCCGGCTCGGCAGCTACCGGCCCGGCGAAACCGTGCAGTTGCACGCCTTCCGTCGCGACGAATTGCTGGTGTTGAATGTAATGCTCGCCGCTCCGCCCGCCGATACCTGCGCGCTCGTCGTCAACGACGAGCGCGCATCCGCGACACGTCGCCGCCGCTGGCTCGGAACGGTCTAGGACAAACGCGTTTGCCACAGAGAACACAGAGAGCACAGAGAGCACAGAGGAAGAATAAAAATGACGAGAAGGGAATGTGAAATTAAGAAGGTGACTGTTCGCGAACCTGTGCCGCAAACTTTCGCCGCGTTGAACCATCAGCAAAAGATATCCGTTCATCTCGGCATATTCTTACCTAAGATCTCCTCTGTGTCCTCTGTGTTCTCTGTGGCAAGAAGAGACTTGTATTAGCGGTTGCGGACAACGATACCGACCTTGGTGATGTCGCGGCCTTTGATCTCGCGAACTACGAGGTTCATCCCGCCGATCCGGACGAAGTCGCCGACCACCGGCCGGCGGTGGAACTGACGGTCGATGTACCAGGCAAGCGTCTGCGACTTCGCTGGGTCCGGGACCTCGACGCCGTAGATATCCGCAATTTCCCCCAGCGGCGCATCGCCGTCCAGTGTGAAAGTGCCGAAGACGCGCTGTTGCTCGGATTCCTCCGCATCGTTCGCGGGGACGAACAAGTGGTCGAGCAGCACCATGTGTTCGTCGCCGGTGATGACGTAAAGCAGATCTCCGGCGGCGATTTCCATGTGGCCGATCGCATCCAGCGCCTTGCCATCGCGAAACGCGGCAACGATCCGCACGCCGGAAGGCAGCGGCAACTGGTTCACGCCGCGGCCGATCGCCTCGCTCAGCTCGGTGACCCGGTAGCCGAGCAGCCGCAGGCCGGCCTGTCCCGGCACTTCGACGAATTCCGAATAGTAGGGTGCGTGCTCCTGCGGCAACTTGAGCCGCAGCGCCTGCGCCAGCGGCGCAACGGTCCAGCCCTGCACCACCAGTGAAGTCAGCACCACGAAGAAGGCGACGTTGAAATAAATCGAGGATTCCGGCAAGCCTGCGAGCGCCGGGAACAGCGCCAGCACGATCGGCACCGCCCCGCGCAATCCCACCCAGGAGATGAAAATCTGCTCGCGCTTGGGGAAACCGAACGGGAGCAGCGACAGCCAGACCGCAAGCGGCCGCGCCACTACCATCAGAACGATCGCAACCATCAGTGCATCCACGGCGGTGGGCACCAATGCGGAGGGCGTGACCAGAAGACCCAGCATCAGGAACAGCGTGATCTGCGACAGCCACGCCAGACCGTCGTGCACCTTCAGGATATTGCCTTGCGCCCTTACCCGGGCGTCGCCCAGTATCAGTCCAGCCAGGTAGATCGCCAGGAAGCCGCTGCCCCCGAACACCGTACTCGTGCCGTAAGTCACCAGCCCCCCTGCCATCGCCAGCAACGGGTACAGTCCGCTGGTGAGGCTGACGCGATTGAGCAGCCAGACCAGCACGCGGCCGCCGACGATTCCAGCCAGGCCGCCGAGCCCGAACTGCCAGACGAATGCCCACAGGATCGACCAGCCAAACCACTGATCGCCGGCCCGCACGATCTCGATCAAAACCAGAGTCAGGAATACCGCCATCGGATCGTTGCAGCCCGATTCGATTTCGAGCGTCGCGCCCACGCGCTGCTTGAGCCGCATGCCTTGCGAACCCAGCACCGAAAATACCGCGGCGGCATCGGTCGATCCGATGATGGCTCCGATCAACAGTCCCTTCTTAATGTCGAGTTCGAGGAGCCATGCCGCGGCTGCGCCGACGATGCCGGCGGTCAGGATCACACCGACGGTGGCAAGCGACAGCGCCGGCCACAGGCCGACGCGGAACGTGTCGGTATGTGTACGCATGCCGCCGTCGAACAGGATGACGGCGAGCGCCATGGTGCCGACCAGGTAAGCAGTCTGGTAATCGCTGAAGAGGATGTGGCCCGGCCCTTCCTCGCCGGCTAGCATCCCCGCACCGAGAAAAACCAGCAGCAGCGGTGCGCCGGTACGGGCTGAAAGGCTGCTCACGAGGATGCTCAGCAGCACCAGCAGCGCGCCGATCAGGATGGCGTGATTGGAAAAATCCATTGCGGTTGATTTCTATTGATCGAATGACGGCGTTCTAGCACGAACCGTGCCCCACCCTCAAGACGGCACTTCGTGTACCTCAAGATCGTTAGCCACAGAGGACACAGAGATCACAGAGAAAAAACGAGGAAACCAAGACGAGAGTTAAAAGTGGAGGGATTGTTCGATGATCTGTGGCACCAATTCTCTCTGCAAGAGATCAATAGCCGATCATTACCTTTCAACCCTAGCACGTTTTCTTGCCATTGCTGTTCCTCTGTGTCCTCTGTGTCCTCTGTGGCACATAGCAATTGCCATAGATCAAGAAGCAGCGGAGACGTTGCCGGGGCGCCAGCGCAGCAGGCGCCGCTCTGCGAGCGTGACGATGCGATCGAGCACCAGCGCGCACGCGGTGAGCACCAGCACGCCGGCGAATACGGTGTTGATGTCGAACACGCCTTCGGCCTGCAGGATCAAATAGCCCACGCCCTTCGCCGAACCGAGATACTCCCCCACCACCGCGCCGACGAAAGCCATCCCCACCGACGCATGCAGGCTGGAGAACACCCAGGCGGTGGCGCTCGGCAGATACACGTGCCGGAGCAGTTGCCGGCCCGAAGCGCCCAACATCCGTGCATTCGCCAGCACCGCGGGGCTGACTTCGCGCACGCCGTGATAGACGCTGAAGAACACGATGAAGAACACCAGCGTCACGCCGAGCAGCACCTTCGACCAGATTCCCAGCCCGAACCACACCGCGAAGATCGGCGCCAGGATCACCCTCGGCATCGAGTTGACCGCGGTGATGTAGGGATCGAGCAGCTTCGCCGCCAGGTCCGACAGCGCCAGCCACAGGCCGAAGACGAGCCCGAGCGCGGTGCCGATAGCAAACGCCAGCACGGTCTCGAGCAGCGTGACGCCGAGGTGCGGGAAGATCTTGCCGGTCGCGAACCAATACCAGATGCGCTGCAGGACGATGAGCGGCTCGCCGAAAAAAAAGGCTGCCAGAACCTCCGTTTTCACGAGCACATGCCAGAGCGCAAACAGCGCCAACAACAGTCCCGCCTGCAATGCAGCGAGAACGCCTCTATTCATTATTAGACCCCTTTTTCTTGGTCACAGAGGACACAGAGGAAAGGCAAGAACAAAAAAAGGTGGGATTAGAAACTTTCATTGACCGATGATCCATCACAGTGAAAGTTGGTCGCAATCGTTCACAAATAGTCTCCCGGTTTTCAATCCCAATCCTCTCTTCATGTTTTTGAATTCCCTCTGTGTCCTCTGTGACCTCTGTGGCAAAAAATCTTTAGGCTAGAGAATGGGCGTAGGCCTTTTGCACTTCGTCCCTCAGCGCGCTCCAGATCAGCGTGTGCAACTGGACGAAATCGGGCGTGAGGCGAATCTCGGAAACGTCGCGCGGTCGAGGCAAGTCGATCGGAAACTTTCCGATCAGGCGGCTTGCCGGGCCTGCCGACATCACAACCACGCGGTCGGAGAGCGCGATGGCCTCCTCGAGATCGTGGGTGACGAACATCACCGACTTGCGGTTCTGCGACCAGAGGCCCAGCAACTCGGTTCCCATAAGGCTGCGTGTCTGCACGTCCAACGCGGAGAAAGGCTCGTCCATCAGCAGGATCTTCGGATCGAGGATCAGGGTCTGCGCCAGGGCCACCCGCTTCTTCATGCCGCCCGAGAGTTCGTGCGGATACTTGTGCGCGTGGGCGGTCAGACCGACGCGTTTCAACCAGTCGGTTGCCTGCGCACGCGCCTCTTGCGGTCCGACACCGCGAAACTCCAGTCCAGCCGTCACGTTCTCGAGCGCGCTGCGCCAGGGCATCAGCGCATCGGTCTGGAACAGGTAGCCGGATCGGCGATTGATCCCGGCCAAGGGCTCGCCGAAGACCGTGACGGATCCGCCGGTCGGTTTCAGCAATCCGGCGGCGACGTTGAGCAGCGTGGATTTCCCGCAACCGGTCGGGCCGACCACCGCGACGAATTCCCCTTCCGCCACCCGCAGGTCAACATCGGAAACCGCAGTGTATGGATCAGCGCTTCCAGCGCGGGCCGGAAACGTGCAGGTCACGCTTTCGAGATCAAGTGCCCTGATCATTCGTGTTCCTCAAGCGCATTTTCGATGAAGCCGCTAATGTGGATTCGGCTACGCCACAAAGGCGGTATGCGGCGCTGCGCGGTCTTGCGCACGAACTGCGGCGCCGGCCCCGCAAACACGAGCACAGTCTAGTTCATCGGGTAATCGCGATCTTGCCCCGGTAATCGAAAGGATACTTCTGGTTGCCGGAGAAGAACCGGCCGACCAGACGGTATCGGAAGCCTCCGAGGCCGATTTTCTGCATGTCCATGACTTGCTCGATCGCCTTGGGCGTGTCGCTTACCGCCCGGACCTGCACCATCGCCTCGCCGAGACGTGGGATGACTACCGACTCGTTGCTGACCCCGCGGGCAAACAGTTTGCCGTTGGTTTCGACGGAGAACGACAGACCATCGGCGACGATCTCGAAATTGTGCGGATTTTGCACCCGCAGCGTCATCGCATAGGTTTGCTCCAGCACACTGGCCTGGGCAAGACGCAAGTCTGTGATAGAAACGTCCACGTGCGGCAGCCGCTCCCGCCCGCCACCGCATGCACAGACGAAAAGCAGTGCAAGAACCGAAACGACAAGGCGTGTGCGCATGATGTGCTTTCTCTTGAAAAGTGCTGCGTTCGAAACGGCATGCTCCGCACCAGGAAACTTCAGACTGCGCCTGCCCGTCGCAGCAAGCCGGCGATCGCTTCGGCCATGCGCCGATAGCCCTTGGCATTGGGGTGGATGGGATCAGCCTTGAATTCGTTGTCGTACATGATGTCCTTGAGGATCGCGCCCTCCAGAGGCAGATCATTTTCCTTGGCGATGGTCTGGTAGAAACCCGCGTTGCCGCCGAACAGCGCCGGTTTAGGCACCGCGATCATTACGACGGCGACGCCGCGATCCCTGGCCATGCTCACCATTGTCCGCAGATTGGACTCGATGGCCGCAGATGCCACCCGGCGCAACATGTCGTTACCGCCCAGGCAAAGCAAGAGGATTTTCGGCCTTACCTCGTCGAGCAACTCCGGAAGACGTTGCACGCTGGTCGCGGTGACTTCCCCGGGAACGCCGGCTCCGACCACGCGCCTGCCGATCAACTGGGCCAGCACCTCCGGGTAACTCTCTTCCGCGCTCGCCCCGGTCCCGTAGGTGATGCTGTCGCCGAATGCCAGCACGACGTCATCGGCGCCAAGCCTCGGCAGCTGCGGAATTTTTTCGCCGCAAGCGCAGAGCGCGCTAAGCGAAATCGCGACCAGCAGACTCCGAAAAAGCGCTGCGGTTAATTGAGCTTTACTCTTCATGGCTCCACGCGCGAGGGCCGAGGGACGAGGGTTCTAAGGCTTAAGACTTTCCGGCTTTTCCCCTCGTCCCTCACCCCTCATCCCTCGTCCCTTCTCTTCTATTCTCCCGCCACCGTCATTCCCTCGACCAGCACCGAGCCGGTCAGGCGCGAGCCGCGCACCACCACGTCTGTGCCGATCGCGACAATGTTCCCGAACATGTCCTTGAGATTGCCTGCGACCGTGACCTCCTGCACAGGATAGGTGATCTCGCCGTTCTCGATCCAGAACCCCGCTGCGCCACGCGAGTAATCCCCGGTCACCATGTTGATCCCCTGCCCCAGCATTTCCGTGACCAGTAGTCCCGTTCCCATCTTCTTCAACAGCGTCGCGAAATCCTCGCCTGTCGCGTCCATCACAAGGTTGTGATTTCCGCCCGCATTGCCGGTGGACTTCATTCCCAGCTTGCGCGCCGAGTAGCTGCCGAGAAAGTAGCCCTGTAATACGCCGTCCTTCACGACGTCGCGGGCGCGGGTCGCCACGCCCTCGTCGTCGAATGGGCTGCTTGCCAGGCCTTTGCGCACATGAGGCAAATCATGAATGTTGACGATTGCCGAGAACACTTGCTTCCCCAGACTGTCGAGCAGGAACGAAGACTTCCGGTACTGGTTGCCTCCGCTCACCGCAGCGACGTAATGGCCCAGCAGGCTCGCTGCGATCGGCGCCTCGAACAGCACCGGCACGCGCTTGGTGGCGACTTTGCGCGCTCCGACGCGGCGCGCGGCACGCTTGCCAGCGCGGCTGCCTACACCGTCAGCCGGTTCGAGATCGGCGGCCGCGCGCGCGGTCGTGTACCAGTCGTCGCGCTGCATCCTGTCGTCCTTGCCCGCAATCACCGCGCACATGACACTGTGGCGGGAACTGGGATAGCCCGCGAGAAAGCCCTGGGAGTTGCCGTAGGCAAAATGCGACTGCTGCACCGAAACGGTAGCGCCTTCAGAGTTGCTGACCAGGCGATCCGCAGCGAACGCGGCACTCTCGCACGTGCGGGCCAGCTTGATTGCCTGCTCCACAGAAATCGGCCACGAGTGATACAGGTCAAGATCGGGAAACTCTGTGGCAAGCAGGTCGGCATCGGCAAGCCCGGAAAATTCGTCAGACGCGGTTAGCCGGGCGATAGACAGCGCCGCATCGACCGTGTCGCGCAGCGCCTTGGCGGAAAAGTCCGACGTGCTGGCATGGCCGCGCTGTTTGCCGACGTAAACCGAGACGCCTACGCCCTTGTCCCGGTTGTACTCGATGGTCTCGACTTCGTCGCGGCGCACGGTCACGCCTTGGCCGAAGCCTTCGCTCACCTCGGTTTCGGCGGCGGTGGCGCCGCGGCCGCGGGCATACTCGAGGACGTCGCTGGCAATCTGCTTGAGCGTGGCGGTTTCGTGGGTGAATTCGGTGCTGGGCACGATGATTCCGGAAATGGTCACGAACAAATTAATGCGGCGTGCCACCGCCTTTCAAGCCGGGCGGCACGCCGCGAATCGAATATTCGTTATGATACCAGTTGCGACCGTCCCGACCCTCCGATGGAAGAAGAACTTCAGATCAGCAAGACCCAGCGCAAGCGCGAGATGCAGGCACTTCAGGACCTCGGCGAAGAGCTGGTCACTTTGGGCACGGACAAGCTGGCCGAGCTCGACCTCCCCACCCGCCTTCTCGATGCGGTGCTGGAAGCCAAGCACATCTCCAAGTTCGGGGCGTTGCGGCGCCAGATGCAGTATGTAGGCCGGTTGATGCGCGATACCGACGCCGGCGCCATCCGCTCGCAACTCGACGTGTGGAAAGGCACCTCGGTCGCGGAGACCGCGCGCTTGCATTCGATCGAGCGCTGGCGCGCGCGCCTGATCGGGGAGGAACTCGCGCTGGGCGAATTGATCGACCAGTTTCCCCACGCCGACGCGCAGCGCCTGCGCGCGCTGATCCGCAACGTCAAGCGCGAAGCCGAGGCCAAGAAACCGCCCAGGAGTTTCCGCGAACTGTTCCAGGCACTCCGCCACATCGTGCAACACCCTTAAAACGAATTTGCCACAGAGGATTCTTCACAATACCCCCTTGAGGGGTACACAGAGAACACAGAGGAAAAGAAAGAGAGAAATAGATGTCGCATTTAATACCGTTTGTTCGCTGATGCTCTATCGCAACAAAAGTTGGCGATACCGGTGTTCAAACAGTCACCTCTTTCGACCCACATTTGCCATTCTCGTTTTTTGGTTTTCCTCTGTGTTCTCTGTGTACCCCTCAAGGGGGTATTGTGAAGAATCCTCTGTGGCTAAAATGATCCTGATTTGATATGACTAAAAACGAGCAAGTGATCATCGGGTTGGTCTCGATCAGCGACCGGGCATCGAAGGGCGTGTACAAGGACGAAGGCATTCCGGCGCTCGAAGACTGGCTGGGACGCGTCGTGCTCAATCCCCGCCGGATCGTCACGCGGCTCATCCCGGACGAAATGTTGATGGTCGAAGCCACGCTCGCGGATTTGTGCGACAAGGAAGGCTGCCATCTGGTGCTCACCACCGGCGGCACCGGGCCGGCGCCGCGGGACGTAACGCCGGAGGCCACACTGGCGGTTGCCGACAAGGTGATGCCGGGGTTCGGCGAGCAGATGCGCCAGATCAGCCTGAGCTTCGTTCCCACCGCAATCCTGTCACGGCAGGTCGGCGTCATTCGCGGGAGCACGCTCATCATCAACCTGCCGGGGCAGCCGAAATCCATCAGGGAGACGCTGGAAGGCCTGAAGGACGCCGACGGCAAGCAGAAGGTGCACGGCATCTTCGCCGCGGTGCCTTACTGCATCGACCTGATCGGCGGACCTTACATCGAGACCGACGAAACCGTGGTCAAGGCCTTTCGTCCCAAGTCCGCTCTCCGCCACAAGAGCTAACCTTTTCACCGCAAAGACGCAAAGAACGCGAAGGAAATCAATGGAACAGAAGGATACCGATATAGGCGAACACACGCGGCACGTTTGACTTTGCCGTCATGCAACCTCATTGTCTTGGTTATCTCTGAATGTCTTTTTCTTTTTTGAATTCGCATTCCTTCGCGTCCTTTGCGTCTTTGCGGTGATCGATTCTTTTCATGAGTGAAACCCTTCCAGCAATCGAAATCGAGACCAAACCGAAACCGAGCCACGTGGTGATCTGGCTGCACGGCCTGGGTGCGGACGGCAATGACTTCGTGCCGGTGGTGAAGGAGCTGAAACTTCCGCGGTTGGGAATACGCTTCGTGTTTCCGCATGCACCGATGCGGCCGGTCACGATTAACGGCGGCTTCGTGATGCGCGCCTGGTACGACATCGCGTATCAGGAGCTCGCCTTCAAGGAAGACGAGCGCGGGCTGCGCGAATCGCAGAAACTGATCGAGGATCTGATCGCGCGCGAGAATGCACGGGGCATTCCCTCCAACCGCATCGTGCTGGCGGGATTCTCCCAGGGCGGGGTCATGACACTGCAAGTCGGATTGCGGCAGCCCAAGCGGCTCGCCGGCCTGATGGCGATGTCTGCCTATGTGCCTATGTCGCAGATGATCGAGGTCGAGCGCCACGTCGCAAGCAATTCGTTGCCGATCTTCATGGGCCATGGCAATGCCGATAACATCGTGCTGCCGGCGCTGGGCACAATGTCCCGCGACATGCTGATCAAGCTTGGTTACGAGGTGGAGTGGCACCAGTACCCGATGCAGCACTCGGTCTGTGCCGAGGAACTGGTGGATATCGGCGCCTGGCTCAAGCGCGTCCTGCTTTGAACGTTAACCCCGTTTTCACCGCAAAGACGCAAAGAACACGAAGGAACGCACGAAAAAAGGGATGCGAGAAGGCGAATAACTGGTGTCAGTTGAATGGACGTGTGCCGATGCCGGCGATTCGCCCCTTGCACGTACTAGGGTGACTTGTTTGGGTTCTCGACAATTGCATTGACACGCCTGTTCTTCTTTGCGGTCTTTGCGTCTTTGCGGTGATAGTTCACGCTATCAGGAAGTGCGCTGCATAACGCGGAAGCGGGCCATGTCGAAATCATCGCCGCGCTCAAGCATTTTTTTCGGAACCAGCATGTAATTGCGATCGTAGGCCTGCATTTCGTAGGTCTTCGTTTCCGAAAAGATTCCCGGTCTCAACAACAGGCTCATTTCTCCTGTGCCGGTGCTGTCGCGTGTGCTCGACGGCAACAGCACGGCGTCCTGCGTGCTGGAGTCGCTGCCCGAGTCCGCCGGCGCTAGCTGCACCACCGTTGCGCCTTTGCTGAATACCTGGATGCCAACATAGCGCTGATTGAGATCATAGGCTGATAACCGGCGCACGATGCCCACACCCCAGGCCGCGCCGTGTTCGAGCTTCACACCGAGTAGCGTTCCAACCTTCAGCCAGTCGCCTTTGGTCTGCGGCAGCAGCGCTCCGTAACCGCCGGGGCTTTCGTTTTCCACGGTCCAGGTTTCCATCGAATTGTCAAAGGCGAGTTCCTGGGTGTCGGCAGAAACGGTGGCGACGATTTCGTCATAGCCGTGAATCACGCTGATGCGCGATACCGAGCGGCGCCGTTCCTCTCCCCGCGCCGGCGGTATTGGCGCCCAATAACGCGCCAGATGCCGAAGCACTTCCAGCACCACCTCCGGATCGAAAACGCCCCCGAGATTGACGTTGGACGGCACCACGCCGTCGGCCTCGAGTACCGCGATCAGTTTTTCCAGTTCCCGGGCGGCGGAGCCGGGGCCGAAGAATCGCAGTCCGGGCGTCATCTGCAGACGCGATACCATCCGCGCCGGTCCCTTGCCGGTGTTGAGGTCAATGAAGTAGTGACAACCTTTTGCGGGCTGGCGATTGAGCACGAAGAATTCTGAATACTGGGCCACCACCCTCTCGGCGATCTCGAGCTTCGCTGGCAACAAGCTGTCCGTGGACGAGATCGCCAGCATCAGCCCTTTGAGGAACTCGCGCTGCACTGCCGAATCCCCGAACCGCCCCGGATACACCTCGACTTTGGTCGCGGCGAAGCCCTTTTCCTCGGCATAGGCGAAGAGCTTGCCGTACTCCTCCCACACCCTTGGCGCCACCGGCCCGTAGCGCAGCAACTGCCATTTGAGCTGCCACGAAATTGCCCGAATCGCCCGCGCCACGATCATCGGCAGCGGCCCCTTCAGCGAACCCCAGCCGCCGGCGCCGGCCTGGTAGCGCGTCAGACAAAGTTGATAGGCGTCGGCAAGCTGCTTCCAGAACGTGAACGACGTATTCCAGATGCGGATTTCCTGGAATTTCTGCAGCCGCGCGCTGCCGGCAACATAATCCTGGGAAAGCTTGCGCTGATGGCTTTTTGAAGCCTGATCGATCAGGTCGATAATTTCGAGCTGGCGCCCGAGCTTGAGGACCTCCGCGCCCTTGAGCGAATCCAGCCAGTAGGAAAGTTCTTCGAGCGCCTTGAAGGAATCGTTCGCGGGCAATTCGGAGACGAGTTCGCGCGCAGCCTTGTCCTCGGCCAGCGGATGGTCCGACTGCGTTCCCTTGATCCAGTTCAGCATCACCACCCCTCGCGCCTTCAGCGCATGCCAAAAACCTGACAGCGCCGGATTATAACGCGCTGTTTATCATGGTTTCTTAATTCTTGAACCGGCCAGCTATCGCGATTGAGGCACATTCCTCTGCGGACGCGCGGCGCGATACCCACGGCGCGCGTTGACCCCGGTCAGAAGAGCCAGTCCGACGAGGAAATAGCTGCCGGTGATGAGTATGGCAAGACGATGATTCCCGGCGGAAATCCAACTCACCAGGCCGTAGGTGATCGGCCCCAGTATCGACGAAAGTTTGACCGCCAGCCCCCACAATCCGAAGAACTCGGCACGACGATCCGGCGGACTCAGATAGCCGACCAGTGCACGTCCAGCGGACTGGCTGGCGCCGAGGCACACACCGGCGAGGTTTGCCGCCAACCAGAACATCGCCGGCGTGGTCGCCAATCCGGCCAGCACGACAGTCAGGCACCAGCCGATCAATGTCAGCGCCAGCGTGCGGACGTGGCCGAGCTTATCCTGCAACTGTCCGAAAGCAATCGCGCCCACGCTGGCGGTGACGTTCACCACCAGGATCAGCATGATGGTCTGTTGCGTTGAGAACTCCATCTCCTGTTCGGCATAGATCGCGGCGAGCGAGATCACCGCCTGCACGCCGGCCTGATAAAACAGGATGCACAGCAGGAAGCGCATCAGGTCGCGATAGCGGCTCGCATTGCGGAGCGTTTCCCAGGTTCGCACGAAAGCGCTCGCGTACGCGCCGGAAGGAAGTTGTTGCGGCTGTGCGCGTTCTTTGAGCAACAGGAAAGTGGGCAGGCACGACACGGCGAATAGTGCCGC
The DNA here is from genome assembly GCA_031406075.1 of Betaproteobacteria bacterium. Lineage (GTDB taxonomy): Bacteria > Pseudomonadota > Gammaproteobacteria > Burkholderiales > JACQAP01 > JACQAP01. Next base: position 1,077 of record JANOGP010000043.1, on the reverse strand, counting down.
GGTGATCAGCATGGTCACCGGAACGAACTCCGCGGAGGACTGGCCATGCGCCTGCGCCCAGGTGACGTAGGCAAGCGATGCGCCGAGGCTGATCAGCCCGCCGATGTACCCCAGCCCCCAACCCCAACCCGATACCTTGCCAAGCGAGCGTCCCCTGGCAAGTTCCGGAAGGAAAGCCGCGACCAGGTTCTCGCCGGTGCCGAAAAAGAAATTGGAGATGACCAGCAGCACGATGCCGAGCACCAGGTCCCCTGGACCGACCAGGGCCAGCGTCGCCGTTCCGGCAACGCAGCCGATCGTCGTCACCACAAGCAACCGCTTCTTGGCCGCGTGCGCGTCGGCATAGGCACCGATCAGCGGCGCGCTGACCACGATCAACGCGTAGGACACCGACAGTGCCGCGGTCCACGCGAAGGTGGCCCACACCGCCTGCCCCGCCACCACCGCCACGAAGTAGGCGTTGAACACCGCGGTGATGACCACCGTGGTGTAACCGGAGTTGGCGAAGTCGAACATCATCCAGCCCCATACTTCGCGGGGCCGGACGTCAGCGACCAGGTTTCTGGAGGACTTCGAGTCCATTGGCACGGGGCTCGCAGGCCCGCATTCGGATGGGTGTCGTATCAGGGATCAGGTCCTGCCTTGCTCGGGCCAGTCCTTGATGTACTGCTTCAGCAGCTTGTTCTCGAAGTTCACTGCACGCAGTGCCGCCTTCGCCACATCGTGAAACGACAGCACACCGACCAATGCGCCCTTCTCCATGATCGGCAGGTAGCGGATATGTTGGTCGGTCATGATGCTGCGCATTTGGTCCGCGCTTTCGTCGGGATTGGCGCAGACCGGCTCCCTGACCATCACCTCCTCGACCCGGACTTCGTGGATATCGCCGCGATGGCGGTTCACGGCGGCGAGCACCTCGCGAAAAGTGAGCAGCCCGGTCATTTCTCCCTTTTCCATGACCAGCAGCGAGCCGATGTCGCGCTCGACCATCAATCCGACCGCCAGCGGAAGCAGTGCATCCGGCCCGATGCTGAAGATCTGGGCGCCCTTGATCTTGAGTATGTCCTTGACCAGCAT
>JANOGP010000006.1:0-13248 GCA_031406075.1 Betaproteobacteria bacterium | reverse complement strand
TTCGTCCTTGCGACATTCGACGCCTTCGGTCTGCCGCGCAAGGTCGCCCTTGTCGAAGGCCTTGCGCGCCTGGGTGCGGCTCATGCGCCGGCCCGCGCCGTGCGAACACGAACAGTACGACGCTGCCTCGCCCTTGCCGCGCACGATGAAACTCTTCGCGCCCATCGAGCCGGGAATGATCCCCATCTCGCCGGCACGGGCGCTCACCGCGCCCTTTCGGGTCACCCACACGCGCTCGCCGAAGTGCTCCTCGATGCGCGCGTAGTTGTGGTGGCAGTTGGTCACTTCGCCGTCGAACTTCACCTCGCGGCCGAGGCTGTGCTCCATCGCCTTGTGCACCAGGTGCAGCATCAGGTCGCGGTTGAGCGCAGCGTACTCCTGCGCCCAGCCGAGGCCTTCGACGTACGCCTCGAACTCCGGCGTTCCCTCGTCCAGCCACGCGAGGTCGCGATGCGGCAGACTACGATCGATCCGTTCGGCTACTTGCTTGGCCATATGCATCGCGCACTGGCCGATCATGTTGCCGACATTGCGCGAGCCCGAGTGCAGCATGATCCACACCGCGGCATCGGCGTCGAGGCAGATTTCCACGAAGTGGTTCCCACCGCCGAGCGACCCGAGCTGGCGCCACATGCGTGGCTCGTCGAAGCGCCCCATCGCGTCCATGATGCGCAGCTTCGGGAAACGCTCCTCGAGCGTCCTCATGCGATGCTCGAGCGTGAGCGCCTCGCGGGTTCCCTCCGGCGCCAACGGCTGCTTGTGGAAGTTGATTCCTACGGGCACGTCGCGCTCGATCTGCGCACGCAAACGGCTCAGGCTCTCGGGAAGATCGGCAGCGGCCAGGTCCGTCTTCACGGCAAGCATGCCGCAACCGATGTCAACGCCCACCGCGGCCGGCACGATGGCCGCGCGCGTCGGGATGACCGTTCCCACGGTCGCACCTTTTCCGAGATGCACGTCAGGCATGACGACCACCGGCCCTGCCAGGATCGGGAGCTGGGTGACGTTGCGGATCTGCTCGATCGCACCCACCTCCACAACCATGTCGCCCGTCCACAGACGGGCGCCCGGAAGCATCTTCTCGTAGTGCCCTTTCATCATGATCTTCCCTCTACAGGTTGATGATATTGAAAATCGCGGGCACGTGTTTCCCGCACCTGCGCCCGCCGCCAGGCGCAACTGGCCGGAAATAGAAAAAGGGCTGGCGTCGCTGCAAGCCCCCCCGGGGATCTACTCTTTGCCAAGTCGATGCACACGGTAGTAACCTTCGCCATGACGCAAGACTGATGCGTTGCAGCCATCATGGAACTGGAAAATCCGTGCGGGTTGATTAAACTTTTCTTGCGATTGATTCCATCATGCGTTCGATTCACGAAAACTGACATGCTACGGACCCTGACTTACCATGCCGGGAGAATCATCGGCGCCACGTCCGGCGTTGCGGCGTGCGGACTATGGCTGTGGGCCCTCGGAACACCTCAGGGCACCTTTTCACTCTCTCCCGTACATATCGCAGTCGGCGTACTGATGATGCTGTTTGCAATATTCGCCGTGATTGCTTCGGTACGCGGTCACGGCCTGGCCCTGATAATAATGTTCATCATGTCTTTTTTCCCGGTCGGTGGTTACCTGTTTGGAATCCCGGATTGGCTGCGCTGGATTGGCGTATTGAATCTCGGCTTCCTGGTGGCCGGTCTCATGATTTTGTATTCGGCGCCGAAGACGGGGAAGCATCAAGCGTCGGTCACCGATCAGGGAGACCGGTAGCGGCTGCTGGCAGGCCCGGGTCAGAACGTAGCGGGTCAGGGTCAGGCAGAACCGACATCGCCATTCCATCGGCGAGACGGCACAATTGGGGGCGGTGGATTCAACATCTAACCGCACCACTTGATCATGGGCAGGACATGGCGTTGACTGACCCCAAGCCGACTTCAAACGCCCAGAACACCTTGTTTTCCCGGTAAATTGTACGAACGCAGGTCGGGGCGTATCTTATAACCTGTGTTCCGTAGCTGGATCTCCTGTAAGGAGCATGGCCGTGGCAGAACCGGGTCAAAGACGTAAGCTCGCCGCGATCCTAAGCGCGGACGTGGTGGGCTACTCGCGCCTCATGCAGGATGACGAAGCCGCCACCGTAGAGACTCTGACTAAATACCGCACGATCTTTAGCGACTTCGTAAGCCGGCACGAAGGTCGCATCGTGGATTCGCCGGGCGACAATATTCTCGCGGATTTCGACAGCCCGGTGGAGGCGGTCCAGTGCGCCGTCGAAATTCAGCGTGAGCTCGGTCGCCGCAACCTGCAACTCGCGGATCACCGACAGATGCAATTCCGTATCGGCATCAACCTTGGCGACGTCCTCAGTCGTGACGACGGGACCATCTACGGAGATGGGGTGAACGTCGCCGCGCGTCTTGAGTCGCTGGGGGAACCGGGCGGCATCATGATTTCCGAATCGGCCTGCATGCAAGTGCGCACCCTGATCGATGTGGGCATTGCGGACGCGGGCGAGCACGAGGTCAAGAACATCGCGGAGCCAGTGCACGCCTATCGGATCGTACTGGACGAGACGGCGCCGAGACGGCAAGGGTCGCGCAAAGTCCCATACGTAATTATTGCCACCACGGCCGCAGCAGCCTTGGTGATTGCCGTTGTCGCTGGAGTGGTATTTCGGCCGGGTGGCGAGTCGGAAGACCCGATCCTAGCCATGCCCACCGGCCCCACCATCGCAGTGCTTCCCTTTACCAACATGAGCGGTGATCCAGAGCAAGAGTACTTCAGCGACGGAATTACGGAAGACATCATCACCGAATTGTCCCGATTCGACGAGCTGCATGTGATCTCACGCATCTCCACGTTTCAGTACAAGGGCAAGGCGGTAGATGTCCGACAAGTGGGACGAGAGCTAGGCGCGCATTACGTCGTAGAAGGAAGCGTCCGCAAGGCTGGAAGCCGTATGCGGGTCACCGCACAGCTTCTGGATGCGAAGGATGGAAAACACCTTTGGGCGCAATCCTACGAACGCGATTTGACCGCCGCGGACATTTTTGCGGTACAGGACGAAGTAACAAGTCACATCGTCACAACGATTGCGGATGCATACGGGATTATCCGCGTTACTCAAATGACAAACGTAACGCGTAAGCATACGCAGAACCTTGGCGGATACGAGTGTGTATTGCGTGCGCATGAATACTATCGAGCCAAACTCAGCCCCAGTTATCACCTCGTGGTTCGAAATTGTCTGGAAGAGGCAGTGGCGACCGACCCCGGTTACGCCGATGCATGGACTTGGTTGGCCGGCACCTATCGGGATGAGTATGAATTCAATTTCAATCCGCGACCGAATCCGCTGGAAAGGGCAGAAGCGGCGGCAAAGAAGGCCATAGAATTAGAACCGTTGAATCAGGCGGCCCACGCCTTTTTGGCTGACGTCCTGTTCGACCGTCACGACGCTGACTCTTTTTACGAACAAGCGGAGCGCGCTGTTGCCATCAATCCCAACAGCGCCAATGTGCTGGTATGGCAGGGGCATCGAATCGCGTTTGCAGGTAAATGGGAGCGGGGAATTGCGTTGGTGCGAAAAGGTTTCGCCTTGAGCCACAATCCACCAGGCTGGATGTATTGGCCACTTACGGTGTATTACTACAACAGGGGTGAATACGAACAGGCCCTGGTGGAGGCTTTGAACATCAAATTACCCGGGTTTTTTGTTAACCATTACCTTTTGGCCGCTACGTATGCACAACTTGGACGGACGCAGGAAGCTCAAGCTGCGGTCGACGATTTGCTTAGAGTCTTTCCGAATTTCGGAGTCGACGGCCGAGCCCACCTCCGAGGTTGGTATTGGGAAGTGCAGTTAGGAAAACGATTGGTCGACGGTCTGCGCAAGGCCGGCCTCGACATGCCCGACGAGCCGACTTCAGCCGACTAAAAGGCACATCAAAAAGTTGCAGCAAGAGCCGCGCTGTCCCGGGTTTCCCGTCCCCCTCGTTTTCCGTTCTCGTTCAGCTGGTCGTTGCGAACGCGAAGTCGCTGACCCGGGATTTCCCTTCGGACTCCTGCTGGGAAAGCGGAGCGAATCGCGGTCCGGTTCCGAGATCGGCCACGTGCGGGATCGCTTTTGATTGGGGTTGCTGCATACCTTGTTCCCAAAAGACAAAGCGGCGCTTTTCCGCATTCCAGCGGCCGATGGTCGTCAGATTGTCCAGCAACCCATTGTAGGAAGCCCCGTGCACCAGCGAATTCATTGGCAGCACATTGCGTTCGAGCAACGCCTGTTGCGCCGCCGTTAGCTGGGGCTTCGCTTGTGCGACCGGCCGGCTGCCGACCGGCATTGAAGGTTCGGTCATGATTGCACTCCTTTTCGCTTCGGAGACCCCACCCTGCCTTTCGGGAAGTCCCGTGGCGTGTCCCGTATGCGCCTATTCCACGCGCATTTCACCCTCGGGGACAGAGAAATCCGCCCTATGGCGGCTTTGGTACGACAGGCGGTTCCCGGGGCTGGAAGCCGCGGTCGCAAGCGTGCAAAAGCGCGGAACGAACGGTAGGAAAACGGCTGCCGTAGGGTTCGCTAGGGCTCAGTACGGCAGGTGACCGAGAATAAGCAAGACCCCGTACGGTCAGGTCTAGCTAACCCGGGTTTTCCCGTTTCAGCTACGCTGGCGCGACCTCCACCATGGCGTCGAACGTCGCTTGCCCCGCAGAAAACGCGAACAGGTCGACCGCAGCGTCCGGCAATACCGATGACCCGGCCGTCAGCCGGTTGAGACCGGTCCATCCGTCGCGCATCCACACGGTGCCGGCTGGTATGCGGTCGGTGACGCGCGCGCGCGCCGCCAGTTCCCCGCGCTCGTTGAAGATGCGGATCGCTGCACCGTCGGCGAGCTGGCGCAGCTCGGCATCCGCTGGGGAAATCCACAACGTCGGCTCTGCTTCGCGCCGTGCCAGTGTCGGCAATTCCCGGCCGTTGTTGTAGAAACTGTGAAAGTGCGTCATCGTGCGCCCCTGGCTGAGTACGAGCGGGTGGGCGTGCGACGCGTTCGCAATGGATCCGTCGTGCGACGGAAGGGGCGGCAGGCCAAGGCGCCCCGCCTGCTCCGAGTAGAACTCAATCTTGCGCGACGGTGTGTCGAAGTCCAGCGCCGGGTTGGCGACGTGCGACACGTTCAGGGCCCGGATGCCGCCCTGCGCACGCAACGCCTCGACCGTCGCATGACCGGTGCAGGGATGATCCAGAATGGCATCCACCATCGCCTCCTCCGAAGACCAAGGATGAAAGCCCTCGAGGTTGAGCCGCTCGGCCAGCGCCTTGACGAGCGCGTAGAGTGAACGCGTCTCGCCAGGCGGGGCGAGCGCCTGTTCCATCAGATAGAGATGCGTATGCGTCATCTTGCATCCCACTTCCTCCAGCCAGGCGGTGCCCGGCAGCACGACGTCGGCGAAGCGGCGCGCCGTTTCGTTCAGGAACAAGTCGTAGCTGACAACCAGCCTGGTCTGTTGCAGGCCCAGCGCCACATCGCCGGCGTCGGCGAACGAAGACAGCATATTCGTACCCATCAGCAGCAAGGTCTGGATGCGGCCCTCGCACAATGCCGCCGTCACAGCGGACATCTGGTTGGGAATGACCGGCCCGGACGCAGCGCGCCCGGGTTCGACGATGCTGCCCAGCCCGCGGCCGTGGGCTGCGCTGCCATGGCGCGGGCCAAAACCGCCACCCGGAATGCCGACGTTCCCGGTTAGCGCCGGCAGGCAGGCGATCGCGCGCCCGGCTTGCCAGCCGTTGGCGCCCTTGTGCATAGAACTCCCACCAAGCACGATCATCGCTGGCCGCGTATCCGCATAGCGCCGGGCCAGCGCCACGATCCGATCGGCCGGGATACCGGTGATTTCGGCGGCCCACGCCGGCGGGTACGCCCGCAGATGCGCAACGAGCTGGTCGAACCCGACTGTATGTTTCGCGACGAACGCCGCGTTGTGACGTTCCTCCGAGCAGATAACGTGCATTATCGCCAGTGCCAGCGCGCCGTCGGTGCCGGGCCGGATGATCAGCACATCGTCCGACTTGGCAGCCGCCTCGGTGCTGCGCACGTCGATCGTCACGATGTGCGCGCCGCGCCGTTTTGCCGCCAGCAAATGGCGCGCGGTATTCGGCTGGCTGGCAAGGTTGGCCGCCCAGAGAATGATGAGCTGCGAATGTTCGCCCATATCCTCCTTCGTGTTCGTCTCGAGCATGCCGGTGAGACCGAGGCCGAACGCGCCCAGACCCCAACAGATCATCGAAGGATTCCAGAACTGGCTGCCATGGAAGTTCGCGAAGCGCGCCAGGAGTTGCGTGTTGATTCGCGTGCCGTAGTTGGTCGTGAACGTGCCGTGGCCCGGCCAGATGCCCACCGCCCGCGGCTCTCGCATCCCCGCGACGATCCGGTCGAATGCCTCGTCCCAGGTGGCGCGCCGGAATTCGTCGATGCGACGATCCCGGATCAGCGGGTACAGAAGGCGCGCGGGGTTGTCGATGACCTCTCGCGACGCCTGCCCGCGGATGCACAGGAAACCCTGGCTGTCCGGGTTGGCCTCATCGCCCTTGACGCCCACAAGCTTGCCGTCGCTCACTTCAGCCAGCATGCCGCAAAGCGTCGGATGACAGTTCATCGGACACATCGTACGGACGATCTTCGCAGAAACTTCGGTCAACGATGACTCCTTGTTTCGCGCGAGCTCACAAAGGCAGCCAAGAAACGTTACAGGAAGTCATGGGCGTTGCCCTAACTAGAGTTGCAGGCGACTTCCGGTCCGTTGTCTTTTTGTCTGACGGTCCGCTGGAGCACAAGCCCGACCGACAGTTCTTGGCCGGTTCGTGACTTGGCGGTTAGCGATCCGGAGCGGACCTTCAACGTCGTAATTCAGGGACTCTACCCAATGCGGGCACGCAGCGCCTCAACAATTCACCGTTAGTTACGATACATCACGACGGATACTGTTTTCGACATATCAATTAACTGGTAGGCAGACAGCTCAATGCAATGTGGAAGACCTGGGAAAAACTTCCGTTCTTGTCAGTCTATCCAAAAGGAACCCCGCGTTCGTTCGAGCCGCCAGCTATCGGTGGCGCCGGCGCGGCACAGGCCATATCGGAACGAAGGCAAGAGCGACGGAAGTGTAAAGCGCAGATCGAGAAACCAGACGCACACGCGATTGTCGGTGAGTTCGATGCGATCGAGAGCGGGAAACATCGCAACCCGGCGAAAATCGGCGAACGCCTCTTGGTTCCATGCGACACGAGCAAGCGCCGCTTGAGATGCTGTTTCGCCAAAACGCTCGTGACGTTTCCAGACTGCCACTGAAACAGGTTGATAGCCCGCGGCGATTTTTCCAAGCATTCCGGTTTCCGGTCCTGGCGGCGCAGGGCTTCGGGTGCGCCACAGATTGACCATTGTCTCGTGATACCCATCGTCATGACCGACGATAATTTTCCAGTTAAAAGGTGTCAACGGCTGGGGTAGGGCGTGGATTTCAGCTCCGCTGAGTCCGTGAGTTCCGGCGTAAGCCTCTCCTACGTTGACGGCGCGGTGATGCAAAGTCCCCTGAAAAGCTACGTAGCACCCCAAGAAGATTAGCGCCAGCACGGCGGTGTACCGCCTTCGAGGCAGGAGCATGACGGCCGCCAGGCCCCCCGCAATAATCGCGCTGAAATAAGGATCAATCAAAAACGCGAACGGCAGGCAAAAGCGCTGGTTGGAAAGCGGCGCAAGCAGCATCGTGCCGTAGGCGGTAAATACGTCGCCCGCAATATGAATCGCGATGCCCAGGAGCGCAGTACCAAAAAACGCTTGCCAAGGATATCGCCGGCGCGTGAGCCAGGAAAACAGGTACGCCAGCATCAGCGCCCAGACGGGCAGCATGACCGCCGAATGGGTGACGCCCTGGTGCCAGTTGAGATAAGTGAGGGTATCGATTAAACGCAGCCCGAAATCGCAATCGGGAAATGCGGCCGCCAGGAATCCCGTTGTCACGCGTGCCCTCAGAGTCAGCTCATTGGAACGCGGTTGCGATGGCGCGGTCGCGCGCGCGAGCAATACGCCGCTTAAAGCATGGGTCAGCGTATCCATGCCGTTCAACTCTTCATGCAGCGGGTTTGTCGTTGCTCTGCGGATCGGTTTTGCCGCTCATGTGTTGCACAGCGCCGCGTTGGCTGGGATACACCGCGCGGTCCAGCCTCTCAGCGATGGAGAGGCACCCGTCAAGAAAGCGGCTGGAGCTGGTTGAGTCTGGCGAGTCGTCGTTCATCCAGTAAAAAAAAGTGGTCAAGTAAATCGTGGTGACCCCGGTTTCTTCCAATGCGCGCCGGACATAGGTGGCGTCCCGGTGGGCGGCTTCGCGCATCCATTGCACGGTGCGGCTGATGCGCATCAACCCGGGTATCTGGATATGGAAATGCCCCGGCTCCAGCTTTCCGTAGATCATCTGCCTCGTTACTTTACGGTGGGACGCAAGCGCTCCGAGCCACGTCATGATTAGCCGGTGCAGGCGCTGGCGCGGCGTCAGGTCAAGGAACTCGGGAGCCTCGGCTTCCTTGAGCATGGCGCTGTCGGCGCGGTCAAACCAGGCGTCAACCACGTCCTCTTTTTCGCGGAAATAGTGGCGCACTTCGTCCAGGGTGATTCCCACCGCCGCCGCTACGTCGTGCAGGCGCACTGCTTCCCATGATTTTTGCTCGCCGAGTTCGATCGCGGCGTCAACAATCTTATCGAGGACATCGTTTTCGGTTGCCATAGCGGCGTTACCCAATCGAGAGAGGTTGGATTTTCTTGCCCGGCACTTGTCTGTCAGCTTGAGCTACGATAAATCGCACGTAGGTCGCTCCTGCGTTTGGCGCGACAAAGTTTGTTGTACAAGCATTGAAACCTCTCGATCGCATCAATCCTATCTCAGCTTGCCCACCTCTTTCAGTTGCACTTGGGACGTCATTTTACGAACTGATATTTCACGACCTGACCGCGCTTATTTTTTCAGCTCGATAACTATCGCCTCGCTCGCTTCGGGGTGTTCTTGGGAATGGGTCACCGCGGGCCGGTACAACACCTCCCCGGCTTTGTTATTGGACTCCGTGACCTTGCCATCCGCGTGGGTGAATTTCACCCTTCCACTCTTGACGATGTAAACAATGATGTCCGGATGAGAATGCATCGGGACCTGGTCGCCCGCCTTGAACGTGGCGCGAATGATCCGCACCTTTTCGTTGTCGACAAGCACCTTGGTCTGATTCGGCGCCGCCTCCACGAAGTCCATGGCAATCGACTGGGTGGCAAATAGGCCGACCGCAAGAATCAGGAAAACCCGTGCTGCAGTTACGAAAGCGTTCATGGCAAATCCTCCTCGATATGGCACCCGGGAACGGGGTCCTGTTGATGGCTGATTTCGCAGAGGTACAGAAGTACCTGGAAGGCGGGTTCTGCGACCCGAAAGAAGTACTTGCGTAGTACTGGCGTCTGAATTTATCCCCGAAGGAACGGGGCGCCTGGGAAGTACCCGGATAGCGTACTCCCAATTTCTGCTACAGGCGGGTTTCGCGGACGAATACGGGCTAGAGCCTGACGGATTCTGCACGATCTACCGGTTCAGTCTGGAAAACTGATTTTTCAGGACCTGATCCCAATACCCTGTGTGACCCCGCCGGTCCGCCCGTCAACAGGAGTTAAAAGATCGGCAGCGACACAATGCCGGCAACCGCTGCATTGCGCGACGGCGCGACGAAAAAAGAACCCAGCACTGCGCGGGGTTGTTCAAGTGTGTAGAGGATCGACAATCAACCCGCCACGCATTTGTCCATGAAATCTTTTTTCCTCGGCGGCGAAACATTGGACTGTCTCGCCATTTCCTCGCATTTAAGCCGCTTCTTCTCGGTAGCAGAATTTGGACTTGGAGCCGCCGGAGTTGCAGGGGAAGCCGCAGATGGCCGGGCAGGAGCGGTGGTGGCGGGCGCAGGAACAGCGGGAGTTGCCGGGCGTGCCGCCTTCGCTTTTGGCGTCGCCGCGGCTTTCGGCTTTGTCTTGGCTTTAGCCGAGAGGCAGCCCTTAACGAACGCCTTGCGCTTATCGCCCTTCAGTCCTTTTTTTTCCGCGGTGGCGTTGCAAGCTTTTGCTTTTTTTTCCTGTTGCTCGGTGGCAGCATGAACGGGCATGACCAGCAGCGCGAAGCCGAGCACTGCAATGATTGTCTTCATGTCTCCCCCTCGTTGGATATGTTGGAAAGTAACCCGAATTGAAAATTCCGCTTCGGAAGCATACCAGCTAAGCTCCTCCGTTTCTGCGACCGCAGCCATGCGCAAGGGAGTCCTACTTCGCCTGCCTCAGAACCTAGGAGAACCTAAAAGGCGGGTCCTGCGACCCGAAAGAAGCACTTGCGTAGTACTGGCGTCTGAGCTTATCCCCGAAGGAACGGGGTGCCAGGGAAGTACCCGGATAGCGTACTCCCAATTTCTGTTACTAGCGGGTTTCGAGGACGGATTCGTATTGGGAATTGATGGATTCGGCGCGATGCTGGAAATGATCGAGATGTCAGATCGGGGACAGCGCCTCACGGCGGCAATCCCAGCTTCTTTCGGAAAGCGATCCAGCGCACGTCGGATTGGTAACCGTCATACCAGCGCGCACTGGTATTTACCAACAAAAATGACCGCTCTTCGTAGGCTTTATCCAGCCAGCGGTACACCTCCGTGAGATAGCGATCGTCGCGTGCCGCCAGTGCCCAATAGACGACTTGGACCTCGTACGCTCGGCCTGGTTTGCCCTTGGACCTTTCCTTCATTTCGTCCAACAGCTGCAATGCCCGCTGCGCGTCGCCGGAGAACGCGTATGCGGACGCAAGACCCTGGAGCGCCCAGATCTCGCGGCCTGCAACGTCCACCAGCTTTTGAAACAGCGACAGGCCCTTTTCGTAGTCTCCTTTTCCGACGTGACCCCAAGCAAGGGTCGTCAGCGCCCACGCATTCCCGGGGTCCAGTTTATCCGTCCTGCGCGACTGGTCGATTGCCTCGTCCCATCGGCCGGCCTGCTCGAGGCCCAGAGCGAGATCGTTATTCATGATGATCGAAACCGGATCCAGTTCGACCGCGCGGCGCAACTCGGCAATCGCCTGATCCCACTCCCTTAGGTACAAGAGGTACCACCCATACCAGTTGTGCGTCACAGCCGAGTTCGGGTTGAGCGCCAGCGCCCGCGTGAAGGATTCACGGGCACCGATCCAGTCAAACTCGTAAAAAGCCTTCTCCACCCCGAGCGCGGAGTGAGCCTCGGCGACCGACGGGTCGAGGTCCAACGCCTTGAGCGCGGCGTCCCGCGCCTTGGGGAATCGATTCGCCGAATCGCCGTCGAAGGCCGCGAGCTGTTCGTGCACGTCGGCAAGCGCAGCGTATGCCACCGCATAGGACGGGTCCTGTGAGATTGCCTCCTCGAAGTACTCGACGGCCTTGTGCAGGCCTTCCGGGCTACCTTTGTTGTAGTGAAAGCGCCCAAGGAGGTAGGTGTTGTACGCGCCGATATTCGATGTGCCGCCCGCTTCGCGCTGCGCCGTCGCTGAGCTGCCTAATCGCAGAGCCAGCGCATCAGCGACACGCTGGGCGATGTCGCTCTGGACGGTAAAGATGTCCTTGAGCTCGCGGTCGTAGTCTTCCGACCACAGATGCGTTTCGTTGCTCGCGTTGATCAGCTGCGCCGTGATCCGCACCTTGCCGCCCGCCTTGCGCACGCTGCCCTCCAGGACGGTGCCGACGTTGAGTTCGCCGGCGATTTCGCCGATCTTCTTCTTGGTGCCCTTGTACGAGGCGATCGAGGTGCGCGCGATCACCTCCAGGCCCTTGACCCGCGACAGCCGCGAGATCAATTCCTCGGTCACCCCATCGACGAAGTACTCGTCCTCGGCGCTGGCGCTCATGCTCACGAACGGCAGCACTGCGATGCGGTTGTTGACCAGCCCGGATGTTTGGGCACGCCTCCAAACCCATGCACCCGTCAGCCCTCCGGCGACCAGCAGGCCACCGGCCCCGATCAGCGCGCGGCGCATCTTCTGCCGGCGCAGGCCGAAGGCCAGGCGCTGCGAGCCCGGGAGGTGTTTGCGCTCCCAGGGCAGCACCAGCCGGTAGATTTCCACCGCCATCTTTATGTTCTTGAGATCGGCTTTGCCCAGCCTGAGCAACGGCAGTTCGATCTTGTTCTGGATCTGGCGCGCCACGTCCTCCGACAGACAGATGCCGCCGGGCTCGGCCAGCGGCTCGATGCGCGCGGCAATATTGACGCCGTCGCCGTGGACGCGGGTGTCCTGGGCAACAACGTCCCCCAGATGCAGGCCGATGCGGACCTGGATCAGACGGTCAGGCGCTTGGGATGCGTTGCGATCGTGGAGGGCGCGCTGGATGTCGACGGCACAGCGGGCGCCTTCGAGTGCGCTGGGAAACTCGACAAAGAAACCGTCGCCAACGGCCTCGATCTCGTGGCCGCCGTGGGCGGCGAAGCGGCTGCGCAAGAGCTCGCGATGCTCGTTCAACAGTTCGAGCGCACGCGCTTCGTTCTTCTGCGACAGCGCGCTGTAGCCCACCATGTCGGTGAACATGATGGCTGCGAGTCGTCGATGCTGCTGCAGTTCTTCAGGCATCAAGCCGTCCGCCCAGGCAATTCATCACCACGCGCGCATGCATCGTGACGCCGAACTTCTATTCCTCGTGCATCCTGCCCGACCTACCGGTTCAGTCCGGAAAACAGATTGCACAGGAAACGCCCCTATGGTTTCGGATGATTCTCCTGAATCAGCTCGATGCTTACGCCATCGGGTGCGGCGACATAGCAAAGTACCAACCCAGGTTTGAATTCCCACGGCTCCACCGCCATGCGCACGCCTTTGCGTTTCAGGTCCGCGCAGAACGCCCGCAGGTCTCCCCGGTAGGTGAAACCGAAGTGATCGGTTCCCCACTCGTCGTGGCTGGAGTATCCGTCGAAATGCTGCATGGGTTTGGTGTTGGCCGGCTGTTCGCCCGGTCGCTGGCCACGGATGACGATCGTCATGCCGCCGACCCGGACATCGATCTGCGGCGCACCGCGCAAATTTTCCTGTACAGCGGCGATTTCGCCCCCGAACATCTCCCGATACCAGTCCGCCGCCGCTTTCGGGTCCCGGCTGATCAAATGGATGTGATCGAACGCAATCACTTCGCCCATACAGCGACTCCTCTCGGCATTTCATAAAACAGGGCAATAG
>JANOGP010000413.1:0-56653 GCA_031406075.1 Betaproteobacteria bacterium | reverse complement strand
CAAAAGTCCGGCCGCTTCAAGGACGAAATCCTGCCGATCACGATCCCGCAGAGGAAGGGCGATCCGGTGGTGTTCGATTCGGACGAATTCGTGCGTCACGGCACCACGGCGGAATCGCTGGCCGGACTCAAACCCGCGTTCGACAAGAACGGGACCGTAACCGCGGGCAACGCCTCCGGCATCAACGACGGCGCGGCCGCGGTCATCATGATGTCGGCAAACAAAGCGAAGGAACTTGGCCTCGAGCCACTGGTGCGCATCAAGGCCTACTCCTCCGCCGGCGTGGATCCGAGCATCATGGGCATCGGTCCGATCCCGGCTTCGAAACTGTGCCTGAAGAAAGCCGGCTGGACCACCAAGGACCTGGACCTGCTTGAGATCAACGAAGCCTTTGCCGCGCAGGCGATCGCGGTGAACCGCGAAATGGGCTGGGATACCGCGAAAGTGAACGTCAACGGCGGCGCCATCGCCATCGGCCATCCGATCGGCGCGTCCGGGTGCCGCATCCTGGTGACGCTGATCCATGAAATGATCAAGCGCGATGCGAAAAAAGGCCTCGCCTCGCTGTGCATCGGCGGCGGCATGGGTGTGGCTCTCGCGATCGAGCGCTAGAAAACCCCTTTTAGCCACAGAGGACACAGAGTTCACAGAGGAGAACAAGGCCAAAAGCGTTGACGCAAAGAATTCTTTTCAAATCCCCCTTGTGGGGTACGCAAAGGGAAGAAGAAGGGACGCTAAGAAAGCGATAAACGGAATCTGGCATGGGCGAGCACGACCAATCAGAGTCCGACACATTGGCGGCGCCCAGCACTCGCATTCATTCCAAGCACATTGTCTTGCCTTTCTCGGTGTACTCTGTGTCCTCTGTGGCAAAAAGATTTTGATGGAGACAACAAATGAACAACGGACGTGAAGTAGTGGTGCTTTCGGGCGTGCGCACCGCCGTCGGAGATTTCGGCGGTTCGCTCAAGGACTTCGCCCCGACCGAACTGGGCGCGCGCTGCGTGCGCGAGGCGCTGTCGCGGGCAAAGGTGGCGCCGGACGAAGTCGGCCACGTGGTGTTCGGCAACGTGATTCACACCGAACCGAAAGACATGTATCTGTCGCGCGTGTGCGCGATCAACGGCGGCATTCCGAAGGAAGTGCCCGCGGTGACGCTGAACCGCTTGTGCGGCAGCGGCCTGCAGGCAATCGTCAGCGCGGCGCAGATGGTGGCGCTCGGTGATGCCGACATTGCAGTCGCTGGCGGCGCCGAATCCATGAGCCGCGCCAGCTACTGGCTGCCGAGTGCCCGCTGGGGCTCAAAGATGGGCGATCAGGTGGTGATGGATTCCCTGATCGGCGCGCTGTCCGATCCGTTCGACGCCAACCACATGGGCGTGACCGCGGAAAATGTCGCTGCGAAATACGGGATAGGCCGCGAAGCGCAGGACGAGTTCTCCGTGGAAAGCCACCGTCGCGCGGCTAATGCCGCCAAAAACGGGTGGTTCAAAACACAGATCCTGCCGATCGAGATCAAGGACCGAAAGGGCACGAAGATTTTCGACACCGACGAGCACGTGCGCGCCGAGACCACCATGGACAGCCTCGGCAAACTCAGGCCGGTGTTCAAGAAGGACGGTTCCGTTACCGCGGGCAACGCTTCGGGTATCAATGACGGCGCTGCGGCGGTAGTGCTGATGGAGCGCAAGCTTGCCGAGAAAAAAGGTTTGAAACCGATGGCGCGGCTGGTGGCCTACGGCCATGCGGGCGTGGAGCCGACGTTAATGGGCCTGGGCCCGATCCCGGCAGTGCAAAACGCGATGAAGAAGGCAGGATTAAAGGTTTCCGACATGGACGTCATCGAATCCAACGAAGCTTTCGCCGCGCAGGCCTGCGCGGTGGCGAAGGATCTCGGTTTCGATCCGAAGAAGACCAACCCGAACGGCGGCGCGGTCGCGATCGGCCACCCTGTGGGCGCCACCGGCTGCCTGATTTCGGTGAAGGCGCTCTACGAACTTCAGCGCATCGGCGGCAAGTACGCACTGGTGACCATGTGCATCGGCGGGGGACAGGGGATCGCCGCGATCTACGAGCGCCTCTGACGCTCTTCGATCGCGGCAGGTACGAGGTACGAGGGCCGAGTAAGGTCCAAGGCTTTTCTACTCGAACCTCGTACCTCGAACCTCGAACCTCGTCCTTTGCCCCTCGTCCCTCGCCCCTCGTACTCAGCACAAGAGCCGTTCTCCACGGATTTCCGGTTCCGTGGAGCGCAGGCTCTCAAGCTCCGCCAGGCACAGATGCACGAACGCCAGTGCCGCGAATACCGGTCCGATCAAATTGAAGGGTGGAATGAAGTAGAGCACGCCGGTTATCAGGCCGAGCAGGAACAGCTTTCCCCTGCCCTCCGCGAAAATCCGTTGCATCTCCTCGCGACTGGCGTGTTCCGACAGCGCGTCGTAGCGGAACAACCGCTGGTTCAGGTACGCGGACAACAACAACGGCAACACCGCCGCGACCGGGCCCAGCAGCCATAGGGGGATCGTAACCAGCCACAGGAGCAGGAACAGGCCGATTGCCACAAAGGCGTTCCAGACGCTGCCGAGAACGGTACCGCCCCGGAGTCGCTCCAGTTGCGGATAGTCGCGCCCGGCAACGTGACCGACCAACACCGGCATGGCAAATACGGCGGCGATCAACAACGCCGTAATGATGATCGCAGGCGTGAGCAGGATCACGATCAAGACCACGGCGACCACTCCCGCCGCCTCGGTGAGGTCCCAACGGGCGGTCCAGGAATACGCCGTGTGGTCTACCAGCAGCGCCTGGATGGTCGACGTCCAGGTATCCCAGTACGCCCATGCCACCCCCAGCCAGACTGCGACCGCGAACACCATCGGGACCAGTAGAATCACCAGAATGACGGGGTGCACAAGAGAGCCCACGGCCTTTGCCATTGCCCTGACTACTGCTTCCAAAGAGGCTCCGTACGCATCGGTCGCATTTATTAAGTATTTGTTACATAATGTATTTACTACGCGCTACAGGGATTGCGAAGAAAAACCTTGAATTCATGTTGACTTCCAATTCGGGATCTCTAGAATAGCCGTGTTTTTGCGGTGCAACAAAAACCCAATCGGCGTCGCGAAGCCTCGGCAGTAAACATCCTAAATCGTCCAACCTATTTTCCAGGAGAGCCTATGTACAACGTACCTGAACAGCTGGTCACCACGAATAAGGAAAATCTTGAATCCGTAGTCGCATTTGCCGGGATCACCGCGGCGGGCGCGGAGAAGCTGATCGAGCTGCAACTGCGGGCCGCGAAGAGCGTCTTCGCCGATGCGGTCAAGAACGCCAAAGCACTCGGCGCCGTCAAAGATGTGCAGGAGCTGACCGAGATCCAAACCTCCATCGCCCAGCCGGTCGCCGA
The DNA here is from genome assembly GCA_031406075.1 of Betaproteobacteria bacterium. Taxonomy (GTDB): domain Bacteria; phylum Pseudomonadota; class Gammaproteobacteria; order Burkholderiales; family JACQAP01; genus JACQAP01. Next base: position 53,244 of record JANOGP010000413.1, on the reverse strand, counting down.
TAATGCCGTCAACTACGCCCGCAGCGTCTACGCCGTGATGGCCGAAACCCAGGCCGAACTGAACAAGTTCTTCGAAGAGCGCATTGCCGAAACCAACAAGAACTTCGTGACGGTGCTGGACAAAGCCGTCAAGAACGCGCCGGCCGGCTCCGATGTTGCCGTGGCCGCCGTGAAGTCCGCGATGGCTGCTGCCAACCAGGCTTATGACGCCTTCTCCAAGGCTACCAAGCAAGTCGCCGAAGCGACCGAAGCCACGATGACCGCCGCGACCCACACCGTCGCTACGAAGAAAAAAGCCGCTTAAGCCACACCAGATTTCCTTGAAGGGCCTCGGGAGCGATCCCGAGGCCCTTTGTTTTGCCCGTTCGGCATTCGCCGGCGGTCCTATAGAATCGGGTTAATTACAATCGGCAAGTTTTCCATTCCACTTGCTCCTCGGCCCTCGAACCTCGTCCCTGTCCCTATGCCCCACCTTCACGAACGTCCCGCCTGGAAGGCACTCGAGGCCCATGCCCTCGAGATGCGTCAGGCGCGCATAGCCGAGCTATTCGCGCAGGATCCCGCGCGGGCACAGGCGTTCTCGATCGCGGCCTGCGGGCTGCTGTTCGATTATTCGAAGAACCCGCTGTCGGGGAAGACGCGCCGCCTGCTGGTAGCACTGGCCGAGGACGCCAGCCTGCCCGCGCAAATTACGGCGATGTTCGAGGGCAAGCGCATCAACATCACCGAGAAGCGCGCGGTCCTGCACACGGCGCTCCGCAACCGGGGCAGCCAACCGGTGTTGGTAGACGGCAAGGACGTGATGCCTGACGTGCGGGCAGTGCTATCGCGCCTGCGGGATTTTTCGGAGCGGGTGCGCGGCGGCGTCGACCGCGGCCACACCGGCCTGCCATTTACGGACGTGGTCAACATCGGCATCGGCGGCTCGGACCTGGGCCCGCTGATGGTCTGCTCGGCGCTTCGCACCTTTGGGTCGTCGGACCTGCGCGTTCATTTCGTATCCAACGTGGACGGTGCCCACCTGGCCGCAACGCTGTCCGGCCTCAACGCGGAAACGACCCTTTTCGTGGTCTCTTCGAAGACCTTCACTACGCAGGAAACCCTTACCAATGCGCGGTCTGCGCGCGAGTGGCTGCTCACACGAGCGCATGCTTCCGGAGGCACGGAGACGGCCGTGCAGCAGCATTTCGCCGCCGTCTCCACCAACCTGGAAGCCACGTCAAAATTTGGCATCGTCCCGGCGCGGGTATTCGGGTTCTGGGACTGGGTGGGCGGCCGATATTCGCTATGGTCAGCCATCGGTCTGCCGATTGCTTTGGCGGTAGGTTTCGATCGCTTCGACGAACTGCTCGCCGGCGCCTACGATATGGACGAGCACTTCCGAACGGCACCTTTGGAACGCAACATGCCGGTGATGGCCGCGCTCACCGGACTCTGGCATATCGATTTTCTTGGCCACCCGACCCATGCGGTGTTGCCCTACGCGCAGGACCTGGCATTCTTCCCGGCCTTCCTTCAACAACTCGACATGGAGAGCAACGGCAAGCGCGTTGACCGCTCGGGCGTTGCGGTCGAATACGCCACCGGCCCGGTAATCTGGGGCGCACCCGGTACCAATGGCCAGCACGCTTTCTATCAGCACCTGCACCAGGGAACGCAGGTTACGCCCGCCGATTTCATCGTCCCCGCAAACGGCGCCGACCGCCTTCCGGAACATCACGATATCCTGCTTGCCAACTGCATTGCCCAAAGCGAGGCGTTGCTGCGGGGAAAAAATGCCGGTGAGGTCCGCGCCGAACTCAAGGCGCGCGGCATTGAGGGCGACGAAGCCGAACGCCTGCTTCCGCATCGCACTTTTCCCGGCAACCGCCCCAGCAATACCATCGTATTGCGCCACCTGGATCCTCGCTCGCTGGGCGCTCTCATTGCGCTCTATGAACACAAGGTGTTCGCGCAAGGCGCAATCTGGAACATCAATTCCTTCGACCAGTGGGGCGTGGAACTCGGCAAGCAGCTTGCCAGCAGCGTGCTCGAAGACCTGAAAGCAGGGAAAGCCCGCAGCGGGCACGATGCGTCTACCGCGCGGCTGATCGATCACATACTCGAAAACAAGGAGGAAAAGTGAACGAAGAAAATTTCAATATGAGCATCCGCAAATTTCTGAAGACGACAGGCGTGGGCTCGCAGCGCGAGATCGAACAGGCGGTGTCGAAGGCACTGGCCTCGGGAAAACTGAAGGGCAACGAAAAGCTGCAGGCAACGATGAAGCTCACCATTCCCGCGATCGGGCTGAATGTCGACTTCGATGGGGACATTACGCTGGAGTGAGGAAAGCCGTGACGGCGTGACGAGACGAAGCTCGTCACGCCGTCACGTTCGTCACGAGCTTCATCTCTTCACGATCGTCACGAGCATCATCTCGTCACGAGCTTCATCTCGTCACGCCGTCACGGCTTTTACAGACTGAGAAGATTCTCCCGGTAGTACTTCAACTCCTCGATGGATTCATAGATGTCGGCCAAGGCCTCGTGCTTGCCGTGCTTGGTCAGGCCCGTCATGATTTCCGGCTTCCAGCGCTTGGCCAGCTCCTTGAGTGTGGAAACATCCAGGTTGCGATAGTGGAAGAAAGCTTCGAGCCTGGGCATGTACCGGGCGAGGAATCGGCGGTCCTGGCAGATCGAATTGCCGCACATCGGCGACGTATTCTCCGGCAGATACTGGGAAAGGAACGCGATCAGTTCCGCCTCCACTTCCGCCGCGCTCTGCGTGGCCGCCTTCACTTTGTCGATCAACCCGGTTTTGCGGTGCGTCGACCGGTTCCACGAATCCATGCGGTCGAGCACCTCGTCTGGTTGATGGACGATCTTCACCGGCGCCTCGGCCACAGTGACGAGTTGCGAGTCGGTCACGACGATCGCCACCTCCAGGACCCGGTCGGCCTCCGGGTTCAGGCCGCTCATTTCCATGTCGATCCAGATCAAATAACTGGGATCCTGTGCCATAATCCTCGATAAGTTTTTTCTGAATTTTCCCGGCGATATTTTGTCATAGCTTGCACTGAATCCCTAATCGAAAGGCGCAATGTCCACGTTCTCCGTTCTGTTTCTCGCCGCGCTGATGATTGCTGCCGTCATGCGTACGTGGCTGGCAATACGCCACGTCCAGCACATACAGGCGCACCGCAATGCGGTCCCCGCCGCTTTTGCCCAGGAAATCAGCCTGGAAGCGCATCAGAAAGCCGCAGACTACAGCAGCGCCAAGACCCGGCTGAACATCGCCGCAATCTTCTTCGACGCGGCAGTCCTGCTGGCGCTCACCTTCGCCGGCGGGTTGCAGGCGATAGACAATCTGGCCGCCTCGTTTTTTCCCGAAGGACTCGCGCGCGGCCTCGTGTTCGTCGCGATCCTGACGGTGATCATGTCCGTAATCGAGCTGCCGTTCGGTCTGTACCGGACATTCGGCATCGAGAGCCGCTTCGGTTTCAACAAGATGACGCTGGCGATGTTTTTCGGCGATCTGGCGAAGAGCGCCGCGATCGGCGTCGTGATCGGCCTGCCGCTGCTGTTCGCGGTGCTGTGGCTGATGGCGGAGATGGGCGAACAGTGGTGGCTGTACGTCTGGGTCGTGTGGGTGGTGTTCAACACGCTGGTGCTGGCGCTCTATCCGACTTTCATCGCTCCGCTGTTCAACAAGTTTTCGCCGATGCAGGACGGCGAGATGAAGCAACGAATCGAAAATCTGATTAGCCGCTGCGGCTTTACTTCCAAGGGCCTGTTCGTCATGGACGGCAGCAAGCGCAGCAGCCACGGCAACGCCTACTTCACCGGCTTCGGCAAGTCCAAGCGCATCGTATTCTTCGACACGCTCCTGTCGCGGCTGGAGGTCCAGGAGATCGAAGCAGTGCTTGCGCACGAGCTCGGCCACTTTCGCCGCCGCCACGTGATCAAGCGCATGGCGTGGACTTTCGCCATGAGCCTCGGCTTTCTTTGGCTGCTCGGCGCGCTCAAGGACCAGGCCGGGTTCTACGAGGGACTTAACGTCGCCTACCCGGCTACCGACGCGATGGCGCTGACGCTGTTTTTCCTGGTGGTGCCGGTGTTCACCTTCCTGTTCCAGCCTCTGCTTGCGATGTACTCGCGCAAGCACGAATTCGAGGCGGACGAATACGCGGCGCAGTTCGCGCCCGCCCGCGACCTGATCCGGGCGCTGGTGAAGCTCTACAAGGACAATGCCTCGACCCTCACCCCGGACCCGTTGCACTCGGTGTTCTATGACTCTCACCCGCCGGCCTCGACTCGCATCGCCCGCCTTGAACATTTGGCTAAAGCCTGAAACCAAGATTAGCCACAGAGGACACAGAGGTCACAGAGAAAGGCCAAAAAGGGGGGCTTGGATAACTGCGGTGGCTGGATGCTGCAAGTATGTCGAACTCGGGTCAGTTGCGTGCATCCACTCCAGATTCCACTTCATCGCTTTCTTTGCGTCCTCTCTTTTTACTTTGCGTCCTTTGCGTCAACGCTTTTGATTTTGTTCTTCTCTGTGTTCTCTGTGACCTCTGTGGCTAACGAATTTTTTGCTGGAGTCAGATCATGAGCGAGATATCGGAAGGACTGCTACGGAAGAAATGCAAGCCCTGCGAGGGTGTAGTGGCGCCGATGACGCCAACCCAGATCGGGCACATGCTCGAGGGCCTGTCAGGCTGGGAATGCAAGAACGGAATGGTCCGGAAGACGTTCAAGTTCAAGAATTACCACGAGACCATGGCATTCGTGAACGCCGCCGCATGGATCTCGCATCGCGAGGATCATCACCCCGACATCGCAGTCGGCTACAACCAGGCGACGGTTTCTTACATGACGCACGCGATCAAGGGAATATCCGAAAACGATTTCATCTGTGCCGCCAAATTGGATGCGCTTTTCGACCTCTGAATGTCGCGGCACAATGGAATCGTTTCAGTGCAGGTTAACTCTGCCACTTGTAAGTGGCAGAGTTAAGCGCGTCAGTGCGACTGGAACTAAAATGACTCTATATGCGCAGCCAAGTTGGATGCGCTGTTCGACCTCTGATCGGTCTGTTCCCATCTGCAATACTGTCTATTCGTGGATCGCATTTTTCCTCTCGTGGTTTTCCTTCGCGTCACTTTGCGATCTTTCCGTTGAGCGCGCTGCGTACATGAGGTGGCTCCACTGAGCAAGAAGGAGCCGCTTCTGCACGGCCTGGTGGTCGGCACCTACGGCCGGCAGTATCTGATCGAACTCGCCGACGATGAGATCCTGACCTGTTTTCCGCGCGGCAAGCGCAGCACGCTGGCCTGCGGTGACCACGTCGAGATCGTTCGCATCGCGCCGGATCAGGGCGTAATCGAAGCCACAGACCCGCGTTCCACGCTTCTCTACCGCTCGGACCAGTATCGGCAGAAGCTGATCGCCGCCAACGTCACGCAGATCGTCATCGTGCTGGCGATTGTTCCGAGCTTTTACGAGGAGTTGCTGAATCGCTGCCTGGTGGCCGCCGAGCACCAACAGCTTTCCTGCCTGATCATTCTGAACAAATTCGATCTGGCCGATGAGGACTCCACCGCGCTCGACCGGCTGAAGCTTTACACCGACCTCGGATATGCCGTGACGCTGCTATCGGCCAAACGCGATGTGTCGCCCCTTCGCCCTGCGCTCGAGGGGCACACCAGCGTGCTGGTGGGACAGTCGGGGATGGGCAAATCGACGATCATCAACGCATTGATTCCCGGAACGGGCGCGGCGACCGCGGACGTATCGGCGGCGCTCGACTCCGGACGTCATACCACCACGCACGCGCGCCTCTATCACCTCGACGCGAAATCGCACCTGATCGATTCGCCGGGCATGCAGGAGTTCGGGCTCCACCACCTGACGGAACAGGACGTTGCCGGGGCGTTCCGCGAGTTCCGGCCGCTCAGCGGTCGCTGCCGCTTCCACAATTGCCGGCATCTGGTGGAGCCGGGCTGTGCATTGGCTCAAGCGGTGGAGGAGGGTAACGTCGACATTCGGCGGCTGGACGCCTACCGAAAACTGGCAAAAGAGATCGAGTCGGGCAAGAGATTCTGAGGCCGCGCCGGCCTACGTGCCGATCCAGCGCGCCACGGTAATCAGCCCGATTACGAGCAGCCAGATCACCAGCGCGCGCCAGATCATTCCCACCGCACTGGTCATGGTGCTCACATCGGCTTCGTCGCCGAGACCCAGATCGGGACGGAAGCTCACGGTACCGTGGTGGTGCAATGTTTCACCGAGCCGCACGCCAAGCGCCCCCGCGCCGCTCGCCAGCACCACACCCAGCTCCTGATGCATCCACCCCGTTGCCTGGGTACGCCAGCAATGCACTGCGTCCTCGAAGTCCCCGGCGACCGCAAAGCCCAACGCAGTCAATCGCGCTGGAATCCAGTCGATGTAGGAGAACATTTTTCGCGCAAACTGCCCGAACTCGCCGTAATCCCCCTCGGAGTGGCTTCCCCATTTCTGCTCCAGCAGGCCGGCCAGACGATAGAGCACGGCACCACTCGGGCCAGGCAGGATGAGGAACCAGAAGATCACGCCGAACACGTGCCGATGCGATCCGATCAGGCCTTCCTCGACTGCGACCTTGGCGATCTCCGTGCCGTTATACTCGGTTGCCGGTTCGCCACGCCAGTCGGTAAGGAGCTGGCGCGCCCTGTCCAGATCTCCGGCCCGCAGCGCTTCGACGATCTCGGTAAACGGGTGGCTGAACTGGCGGAAACCCATGGTCAGATAGAGCACGGCAACATTCCATACCCAGCCGAAGACGACATGGATTTCGCACAGCAAATTGTAGATGGCGATGCAAACGACCACCCACGGCAGCACCGCCAGGCACCATGCGATCACGCCCTGACGCCGCTCGCCGGCATTGAAATGGCTGCCCAGCGAGTTCACATAGCGCGTGAACCAGCGATACACCGTGCAGCGCGGGTTTAGCGGCCAGGTCTGCTCGATCAATAGTGCGGCAACAAGGGACAGGAATGACATGGCGAAATATTAACATCACCCCCCTCTCCCTGACCCTCTCCCGCGAAGGGGAGAGGGAACTCTGAGGCGCCAGAGCAAAACGGGCGTCCACCTGGTCGCCCGTTTGCTTTTAGGGATTGGAGGCTCCCTCTCCCCTGGCGGGACTCAGTTCAGGACCCCCTTGAGGGGTGGAGGGCAGGGAGGGGAGGTGGGAGACGCGCCTCCAACCACGACTCGACGTCGCGCAAAACCAGATCGTGTTCAGGCTCGTTGTAGACTTCGTGGTATAGCCCTTCATAAACTTTCAGGGTCTTGTCGGTGGAGCCAGCCAGATCATGCAACATCGTCGCGCCGGCCGGATCGACGAGTTTGTCCGCACCGCCCTGGAGAATCAGGATAGGCAGTCGGATCCGGGATGCTTCCGCCGTTATGCGCCGCATCGCCTTGAGCATTTCGGCGCCCAGACGCGCCGTCGCTTTGCCCGTGAACACCAGCGGATCGTTGACGTAAGCGGCCACCACCGCCGGGTCGCGGCTGACACCGCGTGGGTCCAGCCCCAGAATACCGATCCCGGGAATCAGCGCGGAGAGGATCCTGCCGGCAAATATGATCACCGGCGATATGTTGTCAGGAACCTTCACTGCCGGTCCGGAAAGGATGGCGCCTTGCAGGCTATCCTGATGATCCAGCAGGTACGTCGCCCCAATCAGCCCGCCGAGGCTGTGGCCGACCAGAAAAATCGGCACACCGGCCTGCCACTCACGGACCATGCCAATGTACGTCTGCAACGGTTCGACGAAATCGTTGAAGCGCTCGACGTACGCCCGCGCGCCGTCCGATTTTCCGTGACCCACGTGATCCATGCCGTAAACCGCATAGGCGCGCGGAATGAAATGTCCGATCAGGTTCTCGTAGCGCCCGCTGTGCTCCGCGAGGCCGTGGACCAGCAGCAACACGGCTTTCGGAGGACCCTCCGGCAGCCAGCACTGATAGTAATTATTGCTGCCGCGAACGTCCCCGAAAAACCCTTCCTGATGTTTCATTCATTGTCTCTCGCGGTCGTCACCCGACATCAGCGCAGCATGTCATAGACCTGAAGACCAAGCAGCGCGATCGCCGAGACCGTACTCGCGTAAGGCACCCAGGCGGGCACCGTATACACTCCGGGCGCCGGCGGACCGGCGCGTTTCATCCGGGCCAGTGCCAGGCCGAGCAGCGCGAAGACCGCCAGCACCGCAAAACTCGTGATCTTGGCAAGTGTCACAAGGGGCAGGGCCAGGGCCAGAACGAGCACCCCGATCGAGACCAGTACCGTGGCGAAGATAGGCGTGCGCGTGCGCGAGTTCACTGCACCGATTCCCTTCGGCAGCCAGCCCTCGCGGCTCATCCCGTACAGCATACGGGCGGCCATGATGATCTGGATGAGCGCGCCGTTGATCACCGCGAAAAGGCTGATCGATGCCATGATTTTCGGGCTGGCGCCGGTCGCCCGCTCGAACATAAGCGCAAGCGGGGCCCTGCTCGCCGACAATTCGTCCAACGGCAGCGCAAGGACTGCGGCGAGCGATACCGCGAGATAAAGGAAAGTGGATATCGTGATGGCGAGCAGGATCGCGCGCGGCATATTGCGCTCGGGCTCCTTGACCTCTTCGGCCACGTTGGCCATGTCCTCGAAACCGATGAACGCGTAGAAAGCGAGAAAGCCGCCGAGAAAGATACCCTCCCAGGCCACCGGTTCGATCGACGGAATCAGTTCGGGCAGCCGTTCGGGCAGCGCGCCGAAGGATGCCCAAGCCACGACGATAATGAGAATGAGCCCGCCGACCTCGATTACGGTCGCCACCGCCGCTGCGGTAACGGATTGCGCAATTCCCCAGGCCGCGAGCATCCCCAGGGCGACGACCACAACCACGATGATGAATACATCCGGCAACTCTACGAAGACCTGGAAGTAGCCGACGAACCCCCTGGAGATCGCCGCAGCAGAGACCAGACCGGACAGCACTATTAGGAATCCAACCAGGATCGACAACCAGCGCAGGCCGAATCCCTCCTGCGTGTACACCGCCGCGCCCCCGGCTAGCGGATGGCGCGAACATAACTCCATGTAGGTGAATGCCGACAATCCGGCGATCACGGCGGCCAGCGCGAACGAGATCGGCGCATACATCCCGGCAACGCCCGCCACCTTGCCGACCAGCACATAAATCCCCGCTCCCAGAATCGTCCCGAGGCCGTAGAAGGTGATGAGGGGAAGCGACAGGGAACGGCGCAGTTGCACCTTTGCAATTGGACGTCTGTCGGTCGAATGCGCTTCCTCGAGTCCCGCCATTGTTCTTTCCCCTTCAGTTGATGAATTGAGATTCTTCTGCAGGACCGCCATAACGGTTGCGGCACAATGCAGCGCGTGCGTTCGCGAATTCGAAAGTCAGACGCCAGTGGCGCTGCGCGTTCAGCACTTCAAAGCGGCTTTTGAATCGAGTCCACCGAACCCTTCGGGAATACCTCGACGCCCTCCGGCACGATCACCCATGGACAGGCCGATCGTGTCCACACGTGGCGTTCTATCCTGAACCATGAACGATCGTCAAACGTGCCGCCGGCGATGGCACGAACTCCGGGAAAAAGCTCCGCGGTATGCGCGAGCGGAGTGCCGCACCGGGGACAGAACTCTGCGCGCAGCCAGCGGCTGCTCTCGTCCGAGCGATGCTCGAAAGAGGCCGGAACGCCGGAGGTGAATTCCACGTCTTTTTCCCGGAAGAACACGTCCACCGAGAAGGCGCTTCCCGTGCGACGCTGGCAGAACGTGCAGTGACAAACCGTGGTGCGGACAGGCTGTGCCGTGGTCCGGTATCGGACTGCTCCGCAGAGACAACCCCCCTCGTGAATGTCAGACATCCCCCTCTCCCCAGCCCTCTACCCCTCGAGGGGGTACTGAAATGAGTCCCGCGAGGGGAGAGGGGATAAGGTCAAAATTGAACAATGCATGAACGTGCGTTCCAGCCGTCTTCCCAGATACAAGCATTCAGGAAACGATCGATCGATAGTGCGCATTTAATTTGAAGACTTAGGGCTCGCTCTCCCCGGCGGGAGAGGGAATTAAGGTCAAAAAATGATGGGCCGCGTGTTGTCCGCTAGAGATACTTCATTTGGCGATTTCGCCGTGCGCCCGGCACTCAATAACTGATGACCGCGACTTTACGCACAAACGCGCGTTTTTCAATCTCGGCGAGGATGAAGTGAGCGACATCGGCCCGCGAAATCTTCGGAAGCCCGTGCAGTTCGAGGCGCTCGCCCACACGGTACGCGCCGGTCATCTGCCCGTGGGTCAGGATAACCGGGTAAACAATGGTCCAGTCGAGATCACTGCGCCGCAGATTCTCCTCCGCAGCGTACTTGTCGGCAAAGATATCGCTCAGCAAGACGCGATACATGATGCGGGGAATCAGCGGCGCATCGCGGCGGGACTTCCCAACTCCGAACGCGGAGACCAGAATCAAGCGGCGCACCCCGGCGCGCTCCATCTCCGGCGCGATCGTCTGCATGCTGCGCTCGATCAGGTGATCGGACTTGAATGAATTCCGGCGTCCAAGGGCGCTGATCACCACGTCCTGCCCGCTCACGGCCTCGGCAATCTTGGGCCGGTCCTGGATTACGTCGCCGATGACGACGCGCAAGCGTTCGCCACTGGTCGGGAATGCCGCGGGATTGCGCACGAAGGCCGTGACCGTGTGACCGTGGCCCAGAGCCTGCATGACCAACTGCTGTCCGGTCGGGCCGGATGCGCCGAAAACGAGGATGTTCACGGGCTGGGCGGTAGCTTAATTCGTCACCCGCATGTACAGCATCGGCAGTTTCTCCGGCACGCGCCGGATGTGATCAACCACCATGTAATTGCGCTGGCCGAAGATGCGCGAGACATAGCGGTCGGCCTTCGGATCGAGGCTCATGCAGTAGGTAAAGATGCCGTGGCGGCTGTTCTCCTCCACCGCCTTCTTGGCGTCGAACATCAGGTATTGCGCATCGTGCACGTCGATGTCGGAGGGTTCGCCGTCTGTGACGAGCAGAATAAGTTTTTTATGCGCGCGCTTGTCCTTGAGGTAGCCGCCGGCATGGCGCAGTGCCGTGCCCATTCGGGTGGAGAGCTGCCCGGTCATGCCGGCGAGCCGCGCTTTCGCCAGATCACCGTAGGGCCGCTCGAAATCCTTGAAGCGGTAATAGCCGACATCGTGCCGGCCATTAGACGAGAAGCCGTGGATCGCGAAACTGTCGCCGATGCGCGCCATCGCGTCGGCCAGTAGCACCGTGGCTTCGCGCGCCAGATTCAGCACCGTCGTATCGGTGTTCGCAACCCTGTCGTTGGTGGACTGCGACAGGTCCAGCAGCACCAGTACCGAAAGGTCGCGTTGCTGGCGGCCCAGGATCGCGTGAACCCGCGGATCGGGCGGCACGCCGGTACGCAGATCGATCGTGGCATTGATGCAGGCGTCCAGATCCAGCCTGTCGCCTTCCAACCTTCTCCTGAGACGCACCGGTCGCTGTACCTGCACAGCCTTCACCAGCACCTTTACCCGGTTCACCAGATCTTCGTTTCGATCGAGGATCTCAGCGATGTCGTGCGCATCGCCCTCCTCGGCCGGTTTTTCCAGCAGCGTGCACCAGGCCGGCCGATCCCGGCCAATCAGATAGTCCCACTCGTCGTAGCGCATCGGTGGCGACAGCGGTTCTTCCTTGAGTTGCTCGTTGTGCTTTGACGGCGCGGTCAGTTTGACCTTCTCCTCTTCGCCTGGGGGCGGCTCGCTTTCTTCCTCCTCTTCCCGTTCGGGGCCTTTTTCTCCGTCGGCCAGCCGCGCCCCCTGGGTCACCACATCGTCTTCATCCGGCGAGGGCTCAGCCATGTCGCCAAAATTCCAAACGCCCTGGTTGTCGTCGCGATACGCCGGCTCGACCACGTAAGTCTTGAAATTGAACTGCACACGCATCTGGCCCATGTCGTTTCCGAGCGGACCGCCGAGCGCGCGGCTGATCGACTGGTCTTCCCAGTAGGCGCGTTGTTCGAAGAACAACCGCCGCCCTTTGCTCACCCACGGGTCGTCGTCGGTAAATTCCTCGTCGATCAATGCACGCGCAAGCCGCGCCATCAACGAATCTGCGGTCACTGCGCCGCCGGACTGCGCCACGTGAAACGTCTTCCACAACCGCCGCAACCCGGGGAATTGCCGGATCGCCAGTTGCTCCACACGTGCATCCTCGATCAACGAGACCAACGCGACCTGCAATGGCTTGAGGCTGCCCACCGGAAAACGTTGCGTGGTATAGACGACGTGCGCTGCGGCGTGCGCCGCCGCCGCGCGGTAAAGCGCCAGACCCGACTGACCGGCAAAACCGCGATAGGACTGCGGCAGGCGGATAGTGAGACCGTCGATGGTCGAACGCCGGCCGGCATTGGCGCCCTTGGTGTGGATCACCGGCCGCAGTTTCATGTTGCGCCCCCACAGTGCGCGCAGATAGAGCGACATGCGCCGCTCCACGTCGGCGAACACGGTCTGGTCGCCCTCGGCCTGCAGCAGGGTCCTTCCTTCTTCGCTGTCGAGCTGAAAGTAACGCGCCTGTGCATTGGGGTCGCGCATGTGCGACTGCACACCGAGCAGCGCCCAGCGACGCAGTCCGTCGAAGCTGAGCTGCTCCAGGAGACGGTCGATGCGATTAAGGATCGGCGCTATTCCGGCCGGCGCAAGCTCAGCCAGCTCGGACAGGAAATCCAGATAGGCGGCGAACAGCGCGCTGTCTCCAAGGCGGCGCGCGGCTACGATACTGGACGAGAAGACTTGTTCGCCAGTGCGTGCATCGGTACGAGCATATACCGTCAGCGCGACATCGATGGTCCGAAACGCGGTGGTCTCCCCGACCTGGCGCGCGATCGCGGGCGTTTCCCGCAGATAGGCCAGTACCACGCTCCAGCCCAGCCCGGCGGTGGCGATCTCACGCGCACCCTCCAGATAGCGAGTCAGGCCGGACGGGCTGAACGAACGCGTGGCCTCCAGCCAGGTGGACTGGACCAGCTGGCGCGCATGCGGCCCGAGCGCTGTCAGGAGCTCGCTGTAGTCTTCAAGCTTCGCCATATCTCTCTAGATCAAAAGCGTCGACGCAGAGGTCGCAGAGGAAAGGCAGAAAAAGCACAGAGGAAACAAAAACGATTCGGCGATGAAATCCATGTAGATAGTCGGCATTTGTTGGCTTTTGCCCGGATATGGCAATGTCGATACATGGGATGGTTGCTGAATACCATTCCGATATACCAATATCCTCAGCCTTTCCCTGCGTCCTCTCTCGTTTTTCCTCTGCGCCCTCTGCCTCAATGCTTTTGACCTAAACTATTCAGAAACAAGCACGCACGGCGGCGCCGAGGGCGTCCCGGATATCGGCATCGTCGGTGATGGGCTTGATCAGCGTCACATGGCACGCGGACACGGGTTCTATGCCCTGCGCAATCAGGGAGCCGGCGTAGATCAGCATGCGCGTGGAGATCCCTTCCTCCAGACCGTGGCCCTTCAGATTGCGCGCACGTTCGGCGATGGTCACGAGCTTGCCGGCGATCTCCGCTGCGACTCCGGATTCGTGAATGACGATTTCGATCTCGATGTCGCGAGTCGGATAGTCAAAATCAATGGCGCCGAAGCGCTGCTTGGTGGATTGCTTGAGATCCTTGAGGATGCTCTGATAGCCGGGGTTGTAGGTAATCACCAGCTGAAAATCCGGATGCGCGTGGATCAGCTCATTCTTCTTTTCCAGCGGCAGCACGCGGCGCGCATCGGTCAGCGGATGAATGACAACGGTGGTGTCCTGGCGCGCCTCGACCACTTCGTCCAGATAACAGATTCCGCCGTAGCGCACCGCGAGCGTCAGCGCGCCGTCCTGCCAGCGGGTGCCGTCGGCATCCAGCAGATAGCGGCCCACGAGGTCGGACGCGGTCATGTCCTCATTGCACGCGAGCGTGATGAGAGGCTTGCCGAGCTTCCACGCCATGTACTCGACAAAACGCGTCTTGCCACAGCCGGTCGGGCCCTTGAGCATTATCGGCATGCGCACCGCGTACGCCGCATCGAAGGTCTGCACCTCGTCGCCGATCGCCCGGTAATACGGCTCCTCGGAGATTCGATATTGCTCGATGATCTTGTCCATTGCCGGCGCGTTCATTGCGTCACCTCCATACTCCTCATGGGGTCTGTTCGTAAGCGTACGCGACCCGCGGCGCGGTCTGCGTGAATGCCAAGGCGAAGTCCATTAAGACCCTATCGTACGCCCGCGGGAGCTGTTTGGAAAAGTTGCGCACGCGAGCGTGGATCGTGCCCGCGATTTCTTCGTACCAATTGACGAACGACAGAATACACTGCGCATTTTTTCTTGTTCGCGCGTTTACTTGCGTCGCGGCGCCGGCGCCTGGCCGGTTATTTCAGTGCGTGCGGCGGCCCAGGCGGCGTGCAGTGCGGCGCGCGCGCCGATTGCGTCGCGGGCGAGCACGCGAACCCAGGCGCCGGCGCCGTTGGGAAGCGCGGACGCGGCGGCATAGACGTCCTCGATCGACGACAGCGCCTGCCGCATCGCGCCGACCAGCGCATTCGCGGGACGCGTCAACGTGAGCGCGAACAGGGTCGCCTGCGCCGCGTAGGCTCCGTTAATTCCGGGCCGCGCGCGCGCGAGATCGCCGCCGCTGCATCTGAAGCGATCGCAGACCAGCAGTTTCCCCGCCCGGTCACGAACGACAGTTTCCGATTCAAGAAACTCGAACGCGCCGCCCCCACCCTTCGGGTCGTGAAGAATCAGCGCATCTCCGAGAATCACCGATGCCTGCGGGTCGAGCCGCACCTGAACACCGTTATCAAGGCGGGCGCGAGGAAACAGGATCAGGGGATCGGGCAGGTATTCCAGCAACGCTCCGGCACCGGCTTCGAGTTCCACAAACTGCCGTGCGCCGGCCGATTCCATGCCGTGCACGACCGTGGAAGCGGCGGTCGTTACATGCGCCGACGCGCCGGCGCCCGCGACAATTCGCATTCGCAAATCGTCGCGCTGGAAAATGCCGCCCGAGCACGACTGCAGGTACACCGTCGGCATGCCTGCCGGATCGCCGGGCATTCTCAACGCCCTCCCAAGGTGGAAGGGATAGCCCACGCGTTGCCGGCAGACATCCGTGGCGCCGTCCGGATCGCGCGCGAACTCGATGTCGGCCTGAAAAACGAAAGAACTCGCAGGCACCAACCCCTCGTCAGGAAGGTCCTTCGGCTTCATTTGTCGAACAGCACCTGGTTGGCGATGGCATCGACCACTGCGTCCACGCCTTCGCCCTTCGCACAGTTGGTGAGCAGGACCGGTTTGCCACCGCGCACTTCGTTCGCCTCGCGCACCATGCGTTCCAGATTGACCCCAACATACGGCGCAAGATCGGTTTTGTTGATCACCAGCAGATCGCACTGCAAGACGCCCAGGCCGCGCTTGCGAGGTATGTCGTCGCCGCCGGCCACGTCGATCACGAAAATCCAGTAGTCCACCAGGTCGAGCGAAAACGTCGAGGCAAGGTTGTCGCCGCCCGATTCGATCAGGATAAGGTCGAGGTTGCCATACTTCTCGTCGAGAGCGTCGGCCGCCTGGATGTTGAGGGTCGGGTCTTCGCGGATCGCGGTGTGCGGGCAGGCTCCGGTCTCCACTGCGAGCACGCGAGCGGGATCGATCAAGCCGCTGCGGCGGACGCGCTCCGCATCCTCCTTGGTCGCCAGATCGTTCGTGATCACCGCGATGTTGGTGCCGCGGCTGGTGAATCGCGGGATCAGTTGTTCCAGCAACCGCGTCTTCCCCGAACCGACCGGACCGCCAATGCCGACGCGGGCGGCGCCGGGATGCCGCTCAGCGACCGCCTTGCCTTCGAATTCGGGAGTAACAGTGTTCATCGCTTTCCTCCTGTATGTACGATCGGTCGCGCGGCAGGGAAGAGGGGCGCGGAACGAGGGGAGAGGGAATTGCAGGAATTGCTTTACCCCCTCACCCCTCGCCCCTCGCCCCTCAGCGAAGCATGTAGCGCTGACTTAGCGGAACCGTCTTCGCCGGCTCGCACGTAATCACCTTGCCGTCGATCATCACGTCGAAGGTCTGGGCGTTGACCGTGATGTTCGGACAGGCGTCGTTGTGCAGCATGTGGGTCTTGTTGAGCTTGCGCGTGCCTTTCGCCGGGAGAAGCCGCTTGGTCATTCCGAGCTTGCTCTGGGTACCAGCATCGATTGCCAACTGATTGACGAAGTTCACCGACAGCGCTTTCTTGGCTTCGCCAAAGGCGCCCCATTGCGGACGCATGAGCAGCGGTTCGCAGGTCATCAGCGAGGCCGCGGAATCGCCCATCGCGCCCCAGACGATAAAGCCGCCTTTCACCACCAGTTCCGGTTTGATTCCGAAGAACCCGGGGCGCCAGAGCACGATGTCGGCGATCTTGTCGTCCTCCAGCGAGCCGATGTAGCGGTCGATGCCGAAGGTGCGGGCCGCGTTGATGGTGTACTTGGCGATGTAGCGCTTGATACGCTCGTTGTCGCCAAGCCTGGTTTTCTCCTCCTGCAGGCGGCCGCGCTGGTCTTTCATTTTCGAGGCGAGCTGCCAGGTGCGGGCGATGACTTCGTTGATCCGCCCCATGCCCTGGCTGTCGGAGCCGAGCATCGAGATGGCGCCAATGTCGTGCAGCACGTCCTCGGCGGCGATGGTCTGCGCGCGGATGCGCGACTCCGCGAAGGCCACATCTTCCGGCACCGCCGGGTTGAGGTGGTGGCACACCATGATCATGTCGAGATGTTCGTCGAAGGTGTTGACGGTGTACGGGTTGGTCGGATTGGTCGAGGACGGCAGGCAGTTGATCTGCCCGGCGACGGCAATAATGTCCGGCGCGTGCCCGCCGCCCGCTCCCTCGGTGTGGTACATGTGGATGGTGCGGCCCTTGATGGCGGCGAGCGTATCCTCGAGGAAGCCGGATTCGTTCAGGGTGTCGGTGTGCAGCTGCACCTGGAAATCGTGCTCGTCGGCAACCGTCAGGCAGGTGTCGATCACCGCTGGCATCGCGCCCCAGTCCTCGTGGATCTTCAGTCCGAGGCAACCGCCGCGCAGCTGGCCGACCAGCGACTCCGGTTTCGAGGAGTTGCCGCGACCGAGGAAACCGAAGTTGATCGGCCAGGACTCGGAAGCCTGCAGCATCTTGCCGACGTTCCACTCTCCGCCGCAGTCGATGCCTACCGTAATCGGCCCGAGCGAGCCGCCGATCATGGTGGTCAGACCGGAAGAGATCGCGTGTTCGCACAGCTGCGCCGAATCGAAGTGAACGTGCACGTCGATGCCGCCGGGCGTGGCGATCAGGCCTTCGGCGTCGCGCACCGTGGTGGCGACACCGCAGACCAGTCGGGGGTGCACACCGTCCATCACTTCCGGATTGCCCGCCTTGCCGATGGCAACGATCTTCCCGTCCTTTACGCCGATGTCGCCCTTGACAATGCCAAGCACCGGATCGATTACGGTGGCGTTGCAGAGCAGCATGTCGAGCGCACCCTCTGCGCTGTCAAAGCCGGACTTCAGCCCCATGCCGTCGCGAAGGGTCTTCCCGCCCCCGTGCAGGCACTCGTCGCCCGGAATCGCATAGTCGTGCTCGATTTCCGCCAACAGCGAGGAGTCGCCAAGACGGACGGCGTCGCCTTTCGTCGGACCGTACATTGCGGCGTATTCTTTTCTGGTCATTCGTGCCATGGATGCTCCTTAAGAGGGGCGAGGGACGAGGGGTGAGAGGAAACCGGAACTCAATCCTCAATCCTCAGTCCTCAGTCCTCGATCCTTATTCCTCAATCCTCGAACCTCGGCCCCCGTACCTGTTCTTATGCCCCCTTGAAACCTTTCGCCTTCGCCTTCGCCAGCGCCTCCGCTTTGCGGCTATCGCTGCGCGTCGTGCCGTTGGTCAAGCTGTTCAATCCGAATATTTCACCGGTGCCGCCGAATTCGGTCAGCGTCACCTCCTTGACTTCACCCGGCTCGAAACGCACCGCGGTGCCCGCGGGAATGTCGAGGTGCATGCCGAAGGACGCGCCCCGGTCGAAATCGAGCGCCTTGTTGGCTTCGAAGAAATGATAGTGGCTGCCGATCTGGATCGGCCGGTCGCCGGTGTTCACCGCCTTGACCTTCACTTTCCTGCGGCCGGCATTGAGTTCTATATCCTCGTCCGGGGTGAGGATCTCTCCCGGGGTCACGGCCTTCGTGTCGGCCTTCTGCTTGCCGGGTCTGATCGGGTCATGCACCGTCACCAGCTTGGTGCCGTCGGGGAAAGTGCCTTCCACCTGCAAAACCGGCATGAGCTCCGCCACCCCGGGCATGACATCGTCGGTGGTGAGGATGGTCGAACCGTAGCCGATCAGCTCGACGACTGATTTCCCCTCACGCGCGCCTTCCATGATCTCGTCGGCGATAATCGCCGTGGCCTCGGGATGGTTGAGTTTCAGGCCCTTGGCGCGACGCTTGCGCGCCAGTTCCGCGGCCGTGTAGATCGTCAGTCGTTCCAACTCTGTTGGCGTTAACAACATGGGTTTTCCTTTGCCACGGAGGGCACGGAGATCACAGAGGAAAGCCGATACCAAAATTGAAGCATGAAAGGCGTCGTACAATTCTTCCCTGAATTCCGCACTGTAGACCTGAAGTTCTCTGTGCCCTCTGTGGCCTCTGTGGCCAATGTCTTAGTTGGCGAACGAGCGCGAGTCCTGCACCTCGTGACGCATGGCCGCGATTTCAGTGGCGGGCATGTAGGCACATATTTCATCAATATCCATCACGGGCAGGCGCAGCAGCTCACTCAGCATCGGCCGGACGCCCAGCAGCACTTTTTGCGCGTCGAGGTGCCCAATCATTCCCAGCCGCAGTGCCGCCCCGATCAGTCCGGTGCAAAGCGTGTGTGCCGAGACCGCACGGCAGGCGTCTTCCGTCATGCCGACGGCGCTCCACAACAGACCCTGCGCCACCGGCAGATGGCCGAACGCTTTGCGCGCCGAAATAAGCGCGCGGTAATCGGCCGCGCCCGTCGTGCCGAGCCTGGCGTGCACCGTCAACAACGACGCACCGGCACGTTTCGAGCCTTCGCGCAGTTCCGTTGCAAGGCTCATTGCCTCGACGATCGCGTCAACCGCGGCAATCCGGTCGAGACTGCCGCTGGCGCGGAAAGCCGATATCAGCGCGCAGGCGTCGCAAGTGGCCCATCGGTGCTTCAGCTGCCCCTCGACAAAGACTGAAAGTTGCTCCACGGAAGTCACTTCGCGGTCGGCGTGCAGGGTCTCGAGTCCGGAAGAAAACGCGACGCCTCCGCTCGGGAAGAAACTGTCGGCGTGCTGGAGCGCGCTCAAAAGGCTTTGCAGCTCAGGCATCGCCGATCTGCCTTACGCGGCCGTCCGCCAGGAAGGGCTCGAGTCGCTCGAGGTAGCGTTGTGCCGGGCCTTGCAGCGCAATGCGCAGCCGCGCGCCGTCGAATTGCACCGCCCAGTGCATATTGCCGGAGAAGTATCCCAGCTCAAGCGCGGCAGAGGTATCGCGCGGGGCGAGGGTCAGCCACTCGGTCTCGCGCATGCGAACCACCACTGCGCGCTCATCGGTGAGCATCAGCACCGCGCCGTTGTACAAATGCTCCGCGCGATCGAGGATCACCGCGCACTCGGTACCGGCATCGGTGTCGGCACGCAGACGATGCCGGTGCGTGTCCTCCTGAGACAGAGTCAGATATTCAACCCGCCCGTGATGGCCCAGCTCGTGCAGCCTGCCGGCAATGGAAGGCTCGGTCGCCGCGCCGACGATGCATTCGAGTTTCAGCATTGCCATTCGAAAAATAGCCGTCCGGCAGCGGTCGTGCGCAAAGCACGGCCCCTGCCGGTGCGGCATCCGGTCAGCGGTGCGCCGGCTCTTTCTTGTTGGGAATACCCGGGATCGGCGCCTCGTCCGTGCCGACGGTGGTGCGGGTGATCGCTTCGACCATCTCGCGGGTGGCGTCCGGATCGGTGATCCACTTCTTGTAGAAGTCGTACGGACAGGCCGCCACGCCCTTATCGCCTTCGCGCGAATTGATCAGGCCGGTATATCCGCGGTGCAACAGCTTGAACAGGTGATTCTCGGACTGCATGTTCTTGCGTGCGTCGCGGATAAGGCTTTTGGACAGGGCAGCGTACTGGATGCCGTAATCCTCCTCGCCGCACTCTCCCAGGGTACGTCCGTCGAAGCCGATGATCGCCGAATGGCCGAAGTAAGAGTAAACGCCGTCAAAGCCAGCCGCATTCGCGACCGCGACATAGACGTTGTTGGCCCAGGCCATGGCCTTGGCCATGATGATTTGCTGCTCCTTGGCCGGATACATGTACCCCTGGCAGCGCACGATCAGCTCAGCACCTTTCATCGCGCAGTCGCGCCAGATTTCCGGATAGTTGCCGTCATCGCAGATGATCAGCGACACCTTCAGGCCTTTCGGGCCTTCCGTCATGTAAGTGCAGTTGCCGGGATACCAGCCTTCGATCGGCACCCAGGGCATGATCTTGCGATACTTCTGCACGACCTCGCCCTTGTCGTTCATCAGGATAAGCGTGTTGTACGGCGCCTTGTTCGGGTGCTCCTCATGCCTCTCCCCGGTCAGCGAGAATACGCCCCATACCTTGGCTGCGCGGCAGGCGGCAGAGAAGATCTCGGTTTCCTCACCCGGACAGCTCGAAGCGGTGTCGTACATCTCCTTGCTGTCGTACATGATCCCGTGGGTGCTGTACTCCGGAAAAATCACCAGGTCCATGCCGGGCAGGCCGACTTTCATGCCCTTGAGCATTTCCCCGATTTTCCTGGCGTTTTCCAGCACTTCCTTTTTCGTATGGAGGCGCGGCATCTTGTAATTGACAACGGCGACCCCTACGGTGTCTTTACTGCTCGAAATGTCTCCGTGTAGCATTTTGCTTCTCCTTTACATCGCTCGTTAATCACACGCTCGCCATTGAGCTGCCCTTTGGTCGCCGTCGGCATACAGACAAGCAATGCCGGATGCGAAAAAGACCGTGCTATCGCAGATCGGTCCAAATGTCTTCAAATCGTCAAATACGCGTGAATGCTTTTTGTATCCAGGTTGTCCTTGAATCCCTCGTATACGAACCGCCCGCTCTCGATGATCAGGAACCGGTCCGCGATCTCCTTCGCGAAACTCAGCACCTGTTCGGACACCAGCAACGCGAACTTGCGGTCCGCTTTAAGCTTGTTTAGCGCCCTCGCAATTTCCTTGATGATGGATGGCTGAATGCCTTCGGTCGGCTCGTCCAGAACCAGTACCCTGGGATTGCTTACAAGTGCACGCGCAATCGCGAGTTGCTGTTGCTGTCCTCCTGAAAGATTTCCGGCGCGCCGCATGCGCATTTCCTGCAAAACGGGAAACACGGAATATACGTATTCCGGGATTTCCTTGCTCACAGAAGTTTCCATTCCCGCCAGGATGTTTTCCTCCACCGTAAGGTAGGGAAATATCATGCGCCCTTGCGGAACATAGCCCATTCCGGCAGCCACCCGGTCGAAACTCTCGGCGTTGGTAATGTCCCGGTTGTTCAGGACGATCTTCCCGCCGCGGGGCCGAAGGATCCCGATCAGGGACTTGAGCAATGTGGTCTTGCCCATCCCGTTGCGGCCCATGATCGCGACGGTCTCTCCGTCCTTCAGCTCGAAGGATACATCTCTGACTACGTGGCTCTCTCCGTAGTATACGTTTAGCCCGGTTACGCTAAGCACCTCTGCCCCTCTCCAATCAGTGGCCCAAGTAAACTTCCTTGACCCTTTCGTCGCCTTGCACTTCGTCCATGCTGCCTTCCGCGAGAAGACGGCCCTGGTGCAAAACCGTGACCTTGTGCGCGATCATGCGCACGAAGGCCATGTCATGCTCGATCACGACGATGGACCTTCCCTTCGAGATCCCATTCAGAAGCTCCGCCGTTTGCTCCCTTTCCCTTGGGCTCATCCCCGCCACCGGCTCGTCAAGCAGCAGAAGCTCGGGGTCTTGCATCAGCAGCATCCCGATTTCCAACCACTGTTTCTGTCCGTGGCTAAGCTGCGCGGCCTTATGGCGCAGCACTTCGTGAAGAAAAATCTGGTTGGCAACCTTATCGATCTTGCGAATCAGTTCCTCGTCGCGCTTGAAGAACAGCGAGCCGAGAATGCCGCGCTTCTCGGGGTAAGAAATTTCCAGGTTTTCGAATACCGTCAGATCTTCGTACACGGATGGGTTCTGAAATTTCCTGCCGACGCCGGCGCGCGTAATCTGATACTCGATCATTTGCGTCAGCTCGTAGTTCTTGAACCGGATTCTTCCGTTGGATGGCTTGGTCTTTCCGCAAATCATGTCGAGCAGCGTTGTCTTGCCCGCACCGTTTGGGCCGATCACACATCTCAATTCGTCTTTCTCGACATAAAACGCCAGCTTGTCCACGACCTTGAATCCGTCGAACGAGACGCTCAAATCCTCAACCGACAGGATCATTTCGCTCATTTGCCGGCCCCGCCGCGTTGGCTGTCAGGCAACCTGGACAGCTTGGGCAGGATAGTCCGGTAGCCGCGAATTCGCTCCAGTAATCCTGCCAGCCCATGAGGCAGGAACATCACCACGAAAACGAACAGTCCGCCGATGAAATACATCCAGTATTCAACAAAATTCTCGGAAAACAAGGTCTTGGCCGCGCCCACGAGCAGCGCGCCATACACGGCACCGATGAGGGACAGCCGGCCGCCGACGGCGGCATAGATCACCATCTCGATCGACGGCACGATGCCCACCAGCGAAGGCGAAGCCAGGCCGACCTGAATCGTAAACATCGCGCCGCCAAGCGAGGAGAAAAATGCCGCAACGGCAAAAATGAATGCCTTGAAGAGTGCCGGGTCGTACCCCGAGAACCGGACGCGGTCTTCCCGGTCGCGAATCGCCACCAGAACCTTGCCCAACCGGCTTTTCAGAATGAAACTTCCCGCGACCACGCACATGAGCAGTAGCCCACAGGTAATGAAATACATCGCCCGCTTCGCGTCGTCCGTATTCAGGTCGATCCCCATGAAAGTCCGGAAATCGTTGATTCCGTTGACGCCGCCGGTCACGCCTTGCTGACCGATGATCATGATGGACATGATCGCGGACAACGACAGCGTGATGATTGAAAAGTACACGCCGCCGACCCGTTTGCGAAAAATCGCGTAGCCAAAACCAAACGCCAGCAAAGGCGGCAACAGCAGGATGGCCGGAATGGTGAACCGGACGTAATGAAACGGTTCCCACCACCATGGCAGCGTTTCGACGCTGTTCCAGACCATGAAGTCGGGGAGGTTGGATCCGAAAAAGGAGGACAAAGCCTGTGCCGAGCTGCCTGAGGAGGTCGACTCCAGTTTGAGGAACATGGCCATCATGTAACTGCCCAGGCCGAAGAACGCTCCCTGCCCGAGACTCAGGATTCCGCCATAACCCCAGATCAGAACGATTCCTACCGCACAGAAAGCCAGGCTGAGATATTTTGCCGCCAATCCCAGACGGAAAACATCCAGCGCGAATGGCAGAACTGCGAATAAAATCACGGCAAGAATCGCCAGTCCGGCTCTTCCTATCCATATGCCGCGGTCGTGCAGATCCGCGGCAGCAGCTTCGCCCGCGCGCTCGAGCGGGACGCCATCGGCCATTATCGTCTCACCTTCGTTGCGAACAGACCGTTAGGCCGGAAATACAGAACCACGATCACCAGAACCAGGATGCTCGCGCGTGCCATTGACCCGCTCATTCCGAATTCGAACCAGGACTGCATCTGACCGATGATGAACGCCGAGGCAACGGTTCCGATGAGACTTTCCACGCCACCGAATACGACAACAATGAACGTATCGACGATGTACTGCTGACCCGTCGTCGGCCCGGTCGAGGCCAGCATGGTAAAGGAACTGCCCGCGATTCCCGCAAGTCCGCACCCCAGGGCAAATGTGTAGGCGTCGACGCGCTTGGTATTGATCCCGGCAGCACCGGCCATGGACCGGTTCTGCGTCACTGCTCGAATCAGAATTCCCGCACGCGTACGGTACAGAAGCAGGTAAACCAGTACGGCCGTGACGATTGCCAGGCAGATGATGAAAATCCGCGATAACGGCAGCGAAACACCTTCAGTCACCTGCCACGCGCCCCGAAGCCAGGAGACGGTAGGAACTTCGACCTCTCGTGGATTGATGAATTGGCGATAGCATTGTTGGAGAATAAGACTGACACCCCAGGTCGCCAGCAGTGTGTCAAGCGGACGCTGATACAGAAACCGGATAAGCCCGCGCTCCAGCAGATATCCGAAAATACTGGTGACGACGAACGCGAGCGCGATGCCCACAAAGATGTAGGCGTCCATCCAGTGCGGCAGAAAATGCTGGAAAAAATAAGCGGTTCCGTAGCTGGCGTACGCCCCCATCGCCATCAACTCGCCATGAGCCATGTTGATGACGCCCATCAGACCGAAGACAATGGCGAGCCCCAGCGCCATGAGCATCAGGATGGTAAAGATGCTCAGTCCGGTGAACGCCTGCATGGCGAGCATATCCGCAGTCATATGACAGTCCGCCTTTGTTTCAACCGATCAATTCCATGCATCCCGGGACGGCGCGGCGCGGAGAACACCGCTGAAAAGATTTCTTCCGCGGCCCCTCCGCGCCCGTGCCCTGATGCAAAACACCAACTATCGTTACAGCTTCGGGAAAGGATTCGGTTCGATCAGTGAAGATTCGTAAATCATGTCCACCTGGCCATCCCTGCGGAAAGTGCCGATGCGCGCATGCTTCCACAAATGGTGATTGGCTTTGTGGAATTTGACCTTTCCTTCCGGTGCATCGATCGCCAGATCGGAAGATGCAGCGACCACTTTCTCGACGTCGAAACTCTTGGCTTTCTCGGCCGCCATCTTCCACAGGTATACCGAGATGTAGCCACATTCCAGAGTGTCGCCCACGACGCGGTTCTGCCCATACTTGGCTTTGAACGCCTTGACGAACTTATCGTTCGCCGAATTCTTCAGGCTCTGGAAATAGCCCATGCAGGTCAGAGTCCCTTCGGTATTGTCCGAACCAATCCCGGAGACCTCTTCTTCCGAGACCGCCAACGACAGAACCGTCTGGTTCTTTCCGGTGATGCCGGCAGCAGTCAATTGCTTGAAGAATGCAACGTTGCTGCCTCCCACGACGCAGTTGAGGACAACGTCGGGCTTGGAGGCTCTGATCTTGTTGATCTCGGAGGAAAACTCGATATGTCCCAGCGGGTAGTAGCCCTCACCGACCAGCTTACCGCCAAGACGCGCCAGCGTGGCCTTGGCGATCTTGATCGTGGTCCGCGGCCAGATGTAATCCGAGCCGATCATGTAGAAGGTTTTGCCCTTGTTCTTGTACAGCCATTCCATGGCAGCGACCACCGACTGGGTGGCTTCCTGGGCGGTGTACATGATGTTCGGCGATATCTCGAGTCCTTCGTAATAGGTCGGGTAGTAAAGGAGTCCCTTGTCCTTCTCGAATACCGGCAGCACGGCTTTGCGGGAAGCCGACGTGTAGCAGCCCATCACTGACGCGACCTTGTCCCTCACGATCAGCTTGCGGGCCTTCTCTGCAAACGTCGGCCAATCGCTGGCGCCGTCTTCGACGACCGCCTCGATCTTGTGGCCCATGACGCCGCCGGCCTTGTTGATCTCCTCGATCGCCAGCATTTCCGCGTCGACAACCGATTTTTCCGCGATCGCGATCGTCCCGGTAAGCGAATGCAGGATGCCAACCTTCACGGTGTCGGCTGCGTGCGCACCCTTGGGCCAAATAAAGGGTGCCGGCAAAATACCCGCCGCAGCCGTTGCGGCGCCAGCCTTCAAAAAGTCCCGCCTGTCGAACTTGCTCATTGTGACTCCTCTCCCGTCGGAAACGTGCGCCGCAAGTCGCGGCAATCAGAAAAAAAGCCCACTGGCCGGTACCTCCGGTCAGCGGGCTCCTCTGCCTCGCTCGGCTTCGACGTCTTTGTCTTCAGCCGAAAAAACCCAATGCTTTCGCGGACACGCGTCGGTGCGCTTCCGCATTTTCGCCAACCGTGACGCAATATCCGGACCAACTCAATTCGCGCATCCATCGATCGGCCAATTGTTCATCGCACAATAGCACCTCCGGCGGGCCGGGTACCGCCTGCCAGGCAGAACGGCTTTCAGAATAAATTTGGACGGACCTCTTGCGCTGCTCGGGTTTTGCGGTTCCGGGTTCCACGCTGCAGAAATCTATGCGATTGCACTGAGTTCGTGCAGCTTTGCGAGTCCGGCGCCCATTTCCGGGTCATCCCGAATGCTGCGCCGAGAATGGCGGTCTCCCCTCCCTTTGCTCGTATATATAATCCTTACCCGTGCCAAATTCAAGCGCTCAATGCGCTTCGCACCACGTTCATCATGGCCTACACTTGTGCCCACGCTCAAACCGGAAGTCAGGCCAAGGCCCAATTCCACCGCGCTCGGGCAAGCCGCGGCGGGACAGGAACAGGACTTACCCGCGTAACAGTCCAGGCAGGAAAATGAAATCCAGATCAACGGCACCGATTCGTGTCGGTCTCCTGTTTTCCGAAACCGGCGTCACCTCGGTTATCGAGCGCTCCGAAAGGCAGGGTACGCTGCTGGCAGTGCAGGAAATCAACGAAGCCGGCGGAATCAACGGCCGCGAACTGCAATTGGCAAGTTACGATCCGCAATCGCGCCCGGCGCTGTACGCTTCGCAGGCAAAACAGTTGCTTCTGGAAGACCGGGTCCAGGTCATTCTTGGCTGCTACATGTCGAGCACCCGTAAGGCGGTGATTCCGGTTGTCGAGCGCTGGAACGGCCTGCTTCTGTATCCGACGCTCTATGAGGGCTTCGAGTACTCGCGCAACGTCATTTACACCGGCGCCGCCCCAAACCAGAACAGTGTGCAACTCGCGGAATTCATGATGCGCGAATTCGGCTCCCGTGTATTCATGGTCGGATCGGACTACATTTATCCGTACGAATCCAACCGCATCATGAGCGACCTGATCGTCGAACGCGGCGGCGAGAAAGTCGCGGAGGTCTACTTGCCGCTTGACGCGTCCTGGGAATCCTACGTCACCGTCGCAAAAAAAATCCAGGCGACGAACCCGGATTTCATTTTTTCGACCGTTGTGGGGTTCGGCACATCTTTGCTCCATCGGGCGTACGCGCAAGTCAAACTGGACCCGGCGAAAATGCCCATAGCGAGCCTCACCACTTGCGAAGCGGAAGTGCGGCAGATGGGGGCCGACATTGCCGAAGGCCACATCACTTCAGCGCCCTACTTTCAGAGCATCGATACCGAAACCAACAAGCGCTGTGTCGCGCAGTTCAAGAATCGATTTGGCGCGGACGAAGTTACCAATATGTGCTGGGAAGCGGCGTACTTCCAGACTCACCTTCTTGCCGATGCGATGCGCCGCGTCGATACCGACGACATCCTGGACCTGCTACGCGTCCTTCCGGGCTCGGAATTCTCCGGGCCGCAGGGCAAAGTACGAATTGACGAGCATAACCACCATACCTACCTGCGGCCACGCATCGGCAGAGTGAATGCCAAAGGCCAGTTCGACATCCTTCAAGAGGCGCAGCGCTGGGTTCGGCCCGATCCTTACCTGGTGTCACACTCGCTCGAGGACTGGTCGGCCCGTGCGCAGATTCACGCCCGGTAACGGGCCCTCGACGGATACGCGATGAGAAAGAGCGAAGGCACACCGCGTCTGCTGAGAGAGCTGCGCTCTCTTCGCGTGCTGGTTTTCCATCCCGACGATCAGGACGGGCAGGAATTGCTCAGTCAGCTGCAGCGCATCGGATGCCGTGTAAAGGCATTCTGGCCGCCGCTGGACAAGCTCCCGGAAGAAACCGACATCGTGATTTTCGCCATGCGACCCGAGGTGTTGTCAATGGATCTGCCCTGGCTGCGGCGCGATGGATCTCCGCCGGTCATCCCTGTCGTGAATTACGAAAACCCGGTGATCGTCGAAGCGGTACTGCAGCTCAACGCCTACGGCGTCATTGCCTCTCCGGTAAAATCATTCGGCCTGCTGACCTCGATCGTGGTTTCCGTGAATCAGGCTGAGAAGGCCCGTACGCAGGAAAAATACATCGCGCGCCTCGAGCAAAGACTTTCCGGATTGCGCAAGATCAACAAGGCCAAGGCGATACTGATGAACACCCGCGGCCTGTCGGAAGACGACGCCTACAAGATCATCCGTGATCAGGCGATGAGCAAACGCGTCACCGCCGAGGAAATCGCCGACGCGGTGATCAATGCGAACGAGATACTCGGTTTCGATCCGAAGTCATAACAGCGCGGACGCGCAGCGCCGGCGCTTCCCGGGTTGCCACCCTGCCCCGCGCCGGCTCGCGATCAGAACAGAAAATAACGCTGCGCCATTGGCAGGGACGTAGCGGGCTCGCATGTAAGATGTTCGCCGTCCGCGCGAACTTCGTAGGTTTCCGGGTTCACCTCGATCTTTGGCACGTAGCCGTTCAGCGGCAGGTCTTTCTTTCCGATGGTCCGCGTTCCGCGAACCGCGGCCAATTTCTTCCGCAGACCGAGCGCCTCGCCGATTCCGTTCTGGATGCCCGCCGCCGATACGAAAGTCAGCGATGTCGCCTGGCACGCGGCCCCGAACGAACCGAACATCGGCCGGTAGTGGACCGGCTGCGGCGTCGGGATGGACGCGTTCGGGTCGCCCATCACGGCTGCGGCGATCATGCCGCCCTTCACGATGAGACTCGGTTTGACGCCGAAAAACGCCGGCCTCCAGATTACGATGTCCGCATACTTGCCGACTTCCAGCGAACCGACTTCGTGCGCGATCCCGTGGGTGATCGCCGGGTTGATCGTGTACTTTGCAACGTAGCGTTTGACCCGGTAATTGTCGCAATCGGACTTCTCCTCCGGCAACAAGCCGCGCTGAACGCGCATCTTGTGCGCAGTCTGCCAGGTGCGTATCACCACTTCGCCCACCCTTCCCATGGCCTGCGAATCGGAGGACATCATGCTGATCGCACCGAGGTCGTGCAAGATGTCTTCCGCGGCGATGGTCTCCTTGCGGATGCGCGATTCGGCGAACGCCACGTCTTCGGGTATGCCGGGGTCGAGGTGATGACACACCATGAGCATATCGAGGTGCTCGTCGAGTGTGTTCAGCGTGAAGGGACGCGTCGGATTGGTCGACGAAGGAAGAACATTGGTCTCGCCGCACACGCGGATGATATCCGGCGCGTGACCGCCGCCCGCGCCCTCCGAGTGGTAGGTGTGAATAGTTCTTCCGCGGAAAGCCGCGATCGTCGTATCGACAAACCCGGACTCGTTGAGCGTGTCGGTATGAATTGCAACCTGAACATCCATGTCGTCCGCCACCGCGAGGCAATTGTCGATCGCCGCCGGCGTCGTACCCCAGTCCTCGTGCAGCTTCAGGCCCATCGCGCCAGCCGCCACCTGCTCGATGAGCGGGTCCTTGAGGCTGCAGTTGCCTTTGCCCATGAAACCCAGATTCATCGGAAACGCTTCCGCGGCCTGCAGCATGCGCGCTATATGCCACGGTCCCGGCGTGCAGGTTGTCGCATTGGTTCCAGTCGCCGGCCCAGTGCCGCCGCCGAGCATCGTGGTAATGCCGGACATCAGCGCCTCCTCGATTTGCTGCGGGCAGATGAAATGGATGTGCGCGTCCACGCCTCCTGCGGTCGCGATCATGCCCTCTCCGGCAATGACCTCGGTGGCAGCGCCCACAACGATGTTCACACCGGGTTGAATGTCGGGATTTCCCGCTTTGCCGATCCCGGAGATTCTTCCGTTCTTGATGCCGATGTCGGCCTTGACGATGCCCGAGTAATCCACGATGAGCGCGTTGGTTATCACCGTATCGGCGACCTCCGCGTGCGGACGCTGGCTCTGTCCCATGCCGTCGCGAATCACCTTGCCGCCACCGAATTTCACTTCCTCCCCATAGATGGTGTGGTCCTTTTCGACCTCGATCCACAATTCGGTATCCGCAAGTCTCACGCGGTCCCCGACCGTCGGACCGAACATGTCCGCATACGCGCCCCGGCTCAGTTTGGAAGTCATTTCAGCGCCCCCATCACTTTTCCGAGAAAACCGTAGACGGTACGCCCGCCGCCGTATTCGACCAACTCGACGCGACGGTTTTGACCCGGTTCGAATCGGACCGCGGTTCCGGACGGAATATTGAGGCGATAACCGTAGGCGCTGTCGCGGTCGAACCGCAGCGCTTCGTTGGTTTCAAAGAAATGGTAGTGCGATCCGACCTGAACCGGCCGGTCTCCGCTGTTGATCACCGTCACCGTGACGGTCTTGCGACCGGCATTGAGCTCGATGTCTCCCGGCTGCGTCCTGACTTCTCCTGGAATCATTGAATTTCTCCCCCGAACGTCGGCTGGAATCAGGAAATCGGATTATGAACGGTAACCAGCTTGGTCCCGTCCGGGAAAGTCGCCTCGACCTGTATGTCGGGGATCATTTCCGGCACGCCCTCCATGACTTCGTTGCGTCCGAGCAAGGTTCTGCCGTAACTCATCAATGCGGCTACGCTCTGGCCATCACGCGCACCTTCGAGAACCCCGGCGGTAATGAAGGCAACGGATTCGGGGTAGTTCAGCTTCAATCC
The DNA here is from genome assembly GCA_031406075.1 of Betaproteobacteria bacterium. Taxonomy (GTDB): domain Bacteria; phylum Pseudomonadota; class Gammaproteobacteria; order Burkholderiales; family JACQAP01; genus JACQAP01. Next base: position 22,515 of record JANOGP010000413.1, on the reverse strand, counting down.
GCGCGCCTTGCGCCGCTCGGCCAGCAGCGCCGCGGTGAAAATCAGCAGCTTGTCTTTCTCCCTGGGTGCCAAATCCATTCTCTTGATCCTCTTCGGTTAAGGAAGCTTTCGCGGTTTACATGCTGCCATCACTGCACGGCCTGGCCGGGCATCGATCGATTCCGCTCGTTGCGTGAAAACTCAACTAACATGTCACATTGCCAAGATGTCAAAGATTGCCGCAAAGCTCAAGCACCGGACCTCGGAGCATGAAACGTGCGACTGAATCGAAACAGCTCATTTCTTCTCATCATCGACATCCAGTCGAGGCTCGCGCCGGCTGTCCAGGAGAACGAAGACGTCACGGCGCGTTGCATTGCTCTGGTGCAGGCGGCGCGGTTGCTCGACGTGCCTTTATTCGCCAGCGAGCACTGCCCGGAGCGAATCGGTCCCATCGTACCGGAATTGCGAGGGCTTCTGACCGATGACGAAATCATAGCAAAGCGGCATTTTTCCTGTGCGGACGATCCTGTGTTCCTTGAAAGACTCAAGAGACTGGGGCGGTCTCAGGCTGTGATTGCCGGAATGGAGGCGCACGTGTGTGCCATGCAGGCAGCGCTCGGTCTGGCGGAACATGGCTTTCATCCTTTTTTCGTAGGCGATGCCGCAGGCTCGCGACGGCTCGCCGATCACGCGGCCGCGATCGACCGTCTGCGCGCAGAAGGAATACCGGTGGTGTCCGCCGAGATGGCGATGTTCGAGTGGCTGGGTCACGCGGACAATGCTGTCTTCCGCGAAGTTCTCGGAATCGTGAAATCGCTTTAGTCTCGCCCCTCGCGCCTGAAAACCGGCATCCGGTCGTACGCCGGCATCGGATGCCCGGCCTCGATAATCAGTCCGTTCTTCGCTGGCATTCCGTGCACGTCGCCGACGCTGCGTTTACAGGCGCCCGACTCACTTTTGCGTAGCCACCGGACCGATGAAGCGCAGGATCTCCTCCCGCCGCGCCATGGTGTCCTTGTAGCCGAGGGCAATCAGCGCCCGGCAATACGCAGGCTCGAACAGCAGGTAACTGGTCAGCGTCGCGCCGCCGGTCCCGGCGCCGCCCAACCCGCGCAACAGGAAACGAATCGGGCGCGGCAGTTCGTGCGTATGGCGCGTGGCAATCCTGTCGATTTCCTCGCTCGGGAAAATGACCAGCACGTCAATTTCGCGAAGCTGCAAATCATGCCTGGATCGGTCTTCGGGAGAAATCAAGCGAATGGTCCGGTTGATGCGCTGCAGGCGCTCGATGTCCACTTCGAGGCTGTCGAGAAAAATGCTGTTCAGCGCATGGCCGGCGATCTGTGCCAGCGACGGATAAGCGATGGTCTTGACGCGTTCCGTCGCATTGCCCGCCTGCCGCCCGACACCGATGACGATGACCCGGTCTGCGCCCAGATGCAGTGCGGGGCTGATCGGCGCGATCTGGCGCATGCTGCCGTCGCCGAAAAATTCGCGTCGCAACGGCACTGCCGGAAAAATGAACGGCAATGCGCTCGAGGCCATGAGATGGCCGACGTCGATCATCTCCGGAACGCCGATCCGGCGTGCGCGCTGCCATCCCGCAAGCCCGGGCACGCCCTGGAAAAAACTCACCGACTGGCCCGATGTGTATCCCGATGCCGTGACCGACAGCGCGTACAGCGCGCCGGCCTCGATGCTCCTGCGGATTGCCGGAAAGTCCAGGTGCCGGCCTAGCAGTTGCGAAAGCGGCGCATTGTCCAGCAACGAGGTCGGATTGTTCTTGCCCAGACCGCCGAGCAGCAGCGCGGCAAGCCATTTGCTGCCGGTACCGATGACACCCGGAACGTCGGAGCGATAGACCTGATCGGCGTGAAAATATTTCCAGACCAGCATCAGCCGGCGCACGGCCCGGTGGAAATCGGTGGCACCGGCGGCCATCGCCGCTGCATTGATCGCGCCTGCCGAAGTACCGCAGATGATCTGAAATGGATTGCGTGCGCCGCGCGGCAGCATGTGCGACACCGCGCGCAGGAATCCGACCTGGTAGGCAGCTCGCGCACCGCCGCCGGTCAGGACCAGACCGATTTTGGTTTTCGCGCCGGATGTGGATTCGTCCATGTGTGTGCGGCCGGCCGGCCGCGGGTTGTGACCCTCCCGCCGCTATTGACCCTGCTTCTTCGAATCGTTGCGTGCCGTTTCGACCGTGGGACGGACCAGTTCGAGTGCGTCGCGCAGCGAGTCTTCGGAGAGTTGGTTGAGCGCCTGCGCGAGGATATCCGCGACCGCGTAGGTACTCTCGGGAAGCGACTCGCTATCGAGATTGGCAACAAAAACCGCCGCTGCGCCGGTGGCGCGCAAAAGGCTTTGCCGCTCGTTCATTAGCATTTCGATCTCGGAGCGCAGCATCTGAATTTCCTGCGCGTGGTGGTCGCTGGTCATGGCACTCTCCCCCTTATGTTAAGCCCATGATGCCACAAGACTTTTCGGAGAGCCAGATATCGCTGCGGGATAACGCTTGAGCGCTTTTGCCCGCGAAGCTAATAACGGCCTGAACAGGTGGTCAATACGATCGGAGGGACCGATTGCTGACGCTGATTGGACTTGCGCTGCTTGCCGTGTTGTTCGGCCTGCTGATTGTGGCCTGCTTCAAGCTTGCGCACACCCCGCCTGCTGTTCGCGACCGGAACACTGTGGATTGTTTACGGCGGCTACGAATATCTGATGCAGATTCGCGTACTGTGCAGCGGCAAATGCAACATCCGCGTGGATCTACTTTTGATTTACCCGGTTCTGCTGGCCCTGACCCTGGCCTCGCTCGTGCGAGTCACGATCGGACTGTGGCGGCGGCACAAGCGCGGCCTTGACTGAAACGAAGCGAGGCGCCGTCAAAAAGCAGGCGGCACCGGATCAATGTCCCGGTATGACGATCTCGATGTGATGGCGGCTCACGTTGAGAAACGGGGTGTTCATGACATGCCGGCCCGCGATCTCCCATACTTCCGCATCGGTGACCGCAATGAATTCCTTCGACTCGACCAGGTAGTCGGTTATCCGTGCCCCCAGCGTCAATTCGATGTGCCCCTTGATCCGGTAGGCTCCGGTCAGGATGGTCACTTTGGTCTTGTTCTCGCCAGCCATCGACACTCTCCTTGGTCAGTCTGAAATTTTCCCTCACGTCACCGGGCTTGAGGCTCGAATCTTTACGCAAGTATGCCCGTTTGGCAACGCCGGCTGTTGCCCGTCGTCAATCGTCTACAATCCGCATGTCTAGTGTCCTGTTCCGCTAATTCGCGGCTGAAAACCCGACGAGAGTCGGCGCCATGCTGTGTTACGAGTCCTCGCCGTGCGTGTCGGAGCGCGGAAGAGGGGCCCCTCTGGGGATCTGACCGCGGAGACACGCGTTAGGCCGGTGGTCGACACGCTATTGGCCGGTTGCACGGTCGCATCCCCGCAAGCGGGGCCCCTGCTCCACGTTCCACCGGCCCCCGCCACTGTCAAGGACTCGCGCCTTGCCTGACGCCGATTTCGCGGGTTTTCCGATCGATGATTGATCGCTGTCAAACAGATCATGGGACTGGCCTCCAAAATTCGAGAGTTACCCCACGGATTAGCGGAACAGGACACTAGCGGAAATTCAATAATCGTCATGCTGCGACAAACTTCGTTGCTCCTGCTTTTCGCCCTGTTGCCCGGAGCGGCGCAAGCCTACGAACCCGGCGAGGCAGATGACTCCAGCGCCAGTTGGTTCACGTTCGCCTGGCCGCTTGGCGAGAATGCGCTCAAACCCCGCGGCGCCACAACGCGCGGCGCCCCGGTCGTTCTCGACCCGGCGCCCGGCGAAGCCTGGAAACGGCTGCGCGAGCCCGGCCTGAGTGCGCTTGAGCGCGACCGCCGCGCGATTCTGGCGATGGCCGGCCCGTATCGGGTCAGTTTCGATTTCCTGGAAGTACTGCGATTCGATCCCGCGTTGAAGCCGGATGCGCCGTACCAGAGCTGGGGCACGGAATACGTCTTCGTAGCCGACGACCGCGACGACTTTATCGCCCTGCAGCACATCCTGGTGATGCGCATGCAAATGGAAGACGGCAGCACCAGCATGCCGATCGTCGTGCGCCACTGGCGCCAGGAATGGCGCTACCAGTCCGATGCTCTGCTGGCCTACGAAGGTGCCAACACCTGGGCGCGACGGTCGGTGCCCGCGCAGCAGCGCGAAGGCGCATGGGTGCAGAGCGTGTACCAGGTCGACGATTCGCCGCGCTACGCGGCGCGTGGACGCTGGCAGCATAACGACGGCTACTCCACATGGATCAGCGACGAGACCTGGCGGCCGCTGCCGCGCCGGGAGTGGAGCGTACGCAAGGACTATCACGCGCTGGTGGGGACCAACCGCCACACCGTTACCGCAGACGGCTGGGTGCAGGAAGAAAACAACCTCAAGCTCGCGCTGGACGGCGACGGCAGGGCGCGGACCGAATTGCCGTACCTGGCGCGCGAGTACGGGTTTGCGCGCTACCAGCGCATCAGGCAATTTGACTTCAGCGCGGGAGAAAACTACTTCGCGCGCACGGAAACTTTCTGGGCCGAAGTGCGCGCCGCCTGGCGCGAGATCGCCCAGCGCGAGACGCGCTTCACGCTCAAGGCGCCGGTCGACCAGGGCCGCCTGTTCGAGCCGTTTTTCGAGTACGCGCAAGAACTTGCCGACGGCAAGCGCTTCGATCGCGCCGATGCCCGCGCTTTCATCGGGCGCACACTTCGCGAGACCTATCTGATTGCCCGCGCCGGACGCCGCCCCTGACCGGGACGCATCGCCATCCGCACACTCAACTGCCCTTGAATTCGGCCTTGCGCTTGGCGTGAAAGGCGGTGACGCCTTCACGAAAATCCTCAGAGGAGCGCAGCCGGCTGTAGCAATGCCCTTCGAGTTCGATCGCGATCGACAGCGTCGAATCCTCGGTGTCGTTCAGGAGCTTTTTGGCGGTGCGTTGCGCTAGCGGCGAAAAGGCGAGCAGTTCCTCGACCAGCGCGTCGGTGGCGCGTTCGAGCTCGGCATCGGGCACGCACTCGGTGACCACGCCCCAGTCGCAGGCCTGTTTCGCCGGGATGCGGCGCGAGCGCATCACGATGTCCTTGGTGCGCCCAATGCCCACCATCTTCTGCAGCCGCGCCGAACCGCCCGAGCCTGGAATCTGCCCGAGCTTCTGCTCCGGCAGCGCAAAGAGCGCTGTGACCGAGGCGATGCGGAAATCGCAGGCGAGCGCGATTTCGAAGCCAACCCCGAAACAATAGCCACGGCTGGCCGCGACCACCGGCTTTTCGCAGCGCGCAGGCGCGGCGATGTTCCAGGCCAGTTTTGAAACCTTCTCGGGACTGGCCTCGAGGAATCCCCTGATGTCTCCGCCGCTGGAAAAGTTTTCGCCGACGGCGCGCAATACGATGACCCGTACGTCCGGATGCGCATCGAGCGCCTCGAAGGCGCAGCGCAATTGATCGCGCTGCGGCATGCTCACCACGTTGAGCGGTGGGCGGTCCAGTATGATGTCGGCGCGTCTTCGCGCCGCATCCACTTCGATGCGGAAGCCGTCTTGCTGGTCGGGCAAACCGGCCGATGGATGTTTGATGGTCATGTCGGTACCTCCAATGATTCAGGCGATCGGTTTGACTCCGGCGAAAGTCACGGCGTCGCGCTCGTATTCACCGGCGATGAGTTTGCGGCGCAGGATTTTCCCCACCGGCGACTTCGGGATCGTGGCGACGAACACGTACTCGCGCGGGCGCTTGAAGTTCGGCAGGTCCGTGGCCTTGCAGTGGGCGTCAAGCGCCTGCGCGTCCACCGGGCCCTTGCGCTTGACGAAAGCGACCACGCGCTGGCCCCAGCGCTCGTCGCTCACTCCCGCCACCGCGACTTCTTCCACCGCGGGGTGCAGCGACAGCGCCGATTCGATGTCCACCGGCGAGATGTTCTCGCCGCCACAGATGATCATGTCGTCTACCCGCCCCGTGACGAACAGATCGCCATCTTCGTCCAAATAGCCGGTGTCGCCGGTGAAGTACCAGCCCTGGCGCAGCGCCTTGGCATCGGCGTCGGAGCGCTTCCAGTAGCCTTCGAAGGCCTCGTCGCCGGCGAGGTCGGCAATGATTTGTCCTTCTTCGCCGGTTGCGGCGAGTTCGTCCGGCGTTTTCGCATCCAGCCTGGCAACACGTACCCGGGAATTCAACGCCGCATGGCCGGCCGAGCCGGGCTTCGCCGCCGCATTCTGGTTGATGGTAAAGGTGTAGATCTCGGATGAGCCGTAATGGTTTACCAGCAACTGCGGCTTGAAGGCCTGTTGCAGCCGGCGCAGCAGCGCGTCGTGCATCGGCGCGCCGGCGAATCCCAGCTTCTCCACCGAGCTGCGATCGGCGGCGGCAAATCCCGGATGCGCCAGCAAGTCGTGGTAGAGCGTCGGCGCCAGATAGAGGTTGGTCACCGATTCGGCAGCGATGAGGCGCAGCGCTTCGCCGGCGTCGAAGTGCGGCAGGCAGACGAAGCAGCCGTCGGTGAGCGCCATCGCCAGCAGCGAGCGCACGCCCATGGTGTGGTAAAGCGGCATCACGCCCAGCGTGCACTCGCTAACCCGGTACAGGTTCTGCGCGACATGCGCGAGCGCAGCGGCTCGCTCGGCGCGGTGGCGCCGCGGCACGCCTTTGGGATTGCCGGTGGTGCCGGATGTATAGAGCATCAGCGACCAGTCTTCGGCGCCTGCATTGAGCAGCATCGCCGGCTCAGGCGCGCGCAGCAGGCCGTCGAAGGGTGCGGCATTGACGCCGGTCTCGCCCACCGCGATGCGCGTCAGTTGGGCGCAAGCCGCCGATCCGGCGACCGCTTCGGCGCTTGCGGCCTCGAACACCACGGCCCTGGCCTCGGCATCGAGCGCGCAGTATTCGACTTCGCCGGCTTTGGCGCGCCAGTTGAGCGGCGTGACGATCACGCCCAGAAACTGACAGGCCCAGTGCAGCGTCGCCATCTGCCAGCGGTTCTGCAACACCACCAGCAGATGATCGCCGCGCTCAAGTCCAAGTGCCTGCAAGCCTCCGGCGACCGCGGCAATCCTGTGTAACCACTGCGCGTAGGTGAGGCGAACCGCGCCATCGACGATGGCGGTCTGATGCGGACGCCGCTCGACGCTCTGCAGGAAAGTCCGGCCCAGATCAAGCACGGTTGACCTCATCGCGACGTGTTGCGGCGACTTCGAGGATCGCCCGCACGATGTTGGTGTAACCGGTGCAGCGGCACAGATGTCCCGAGAGCATCTCGCGCACCTGCCCTTCGTCCGGTTCCGGCACTCGCTCCAGAAATTCCGCCGCCGACATCAGGATGCCCGCCGTGCAGAATCCACATTGCAGCGCATGGTGGCGGCGAAATGCGGCCTGCAGGTCGGACAACGTGCCATCGTCCGCGGCCAGCCCCTCGACGGTTCCGATGCTCTGTCCATCCACGCTGACGGCAAGAGCCAGGCAGGAGCGCTGCGCCACGCCATTCACCCGCACCGTACAGGCGCCGCACACGCCGTGCTCGCAACCGACGTGCACGCCGGTGGCGCCGAGTTCCTGGCGCAGGAAATCCGAAAGCAGCGTGCGAGGCTCGCAGTGGCCGCTGCGACGCGTGCCGTTCAGGGTGATATCCAAGCGATGCAGGGTGCCTTGTGCGAGTCGTTTCATGGTGTGCTCGTCACGGCGCGTCCATCTTGTCGATCAGTTGCCGTCCCAGGGTACGCACCAAGTGCCGGCGGTAGGCAGCGGAGGCATGTTGGTCATCCTGAGCGCCGAGATCCCAGGCAAGCTGGTTGAGAGCTTCGTCGAGCGCGGCGCCCCGCAGCCGAGGCCAGCGCGCGACCTGCGCACGGTCTGCGACGCCACCGACGCCGAGGCGAATGCCGTCCGCGCCCGCCACCGCGGCCAGCGCGACCACCGCGAAATCGCCGTGGCGCATCGATACTTCGATGAATCCGTGGTGCTCGCCGTCGCACGCCAACGGAAAGCACACTTCTTCGACCATCTCCTCCGGAGTGCGCGCGGTCTGCAGCATGCCGGTAAAGAAATCCTGTGCCGCCATGGTGCGCCGCGCGTTCTTCGAGCGCAGCACCACTTCGCCCCCGAGCGTGGCCAGGCACAGCGGCAGTTCGGCGCCTGGGTCGGCGTGCGCGATCGAGCCGCAAACCGTGCCGCGGTTGCGTGTCTGGAAATGGCCAATATGCGGAAGAGCCTGCGCCAGTAGCGGCACCAGGCTTTCGATTCGCGGATGGCGCTCGAGCCCGGCCTGCGTCACCGCCGCGCGCACGCGCAGCCGGTCGCTTCGGGCTTCGATTCCCGACAGATCGCCGGTGCGATGGATGTCGATCAACACTTTCGGCTGCGCCAGCCGCATGTTCAGGATCGCCATTAGCGACTGCCCGCCGGCAAGAATGCGCGCATCGTCGCCGTATTCGGCCAGGGCAGCGACCGCTTCGTCTGCCGTGTCGGCGCGGATGTAATCGAAGGCTGCCGGTTTCATCGTGTCATCCGCAACACGCGCAGCAGGCGTTGCCAGAAGCCGGCGCGTTCTCCGGGGCCGCCTTCTTTTCGACGCAGCGCACGTCGGCCGAGCCGCTCGAACAATTGATCGAGAATCACCCGCGCCGCGCCTTCGAGCATGCGCCCGCCGACCGCTGCAATTTTGCCACTCACCGCCACTTCGTATTCGTATTCCAACCGGGTGAAGCTGCCGGCGGGAACGAGCTTCACCTTGCCGCTGCCCTCGATGGCGCCGAGCGATCCGATGCCGCGCCCGGCCAATCTCAGCGAGCGCGGCGGGTCGATCTCGGAGAGCGCCACTTCGGCGGCGTACCGCGCTTTCACCAGTCCGATCCCGAGCGTGAGCTCGGCGGCATAACGGTTCTCGCCGACAGCCTTGAGTTCGTGGCAACCCGGAATCACCGAGGCGAGTGCCGCCGGATCGAGCAGCACTGCAAACACCGCCTCAGGGGACGCCACCAGTTCGACCGCACCGGACATGACCAGCGCCTGCCCGCTGCCCGGCCGCCGCGGCGTGTCGCTGCGCGCCCGCCCAGCCGGCGGCGGATCAGGCATGCCGATGAGCGCAAGGATTTTCGATGGCGTCATCGGCAGCACGATCGATTCGGGATCGACCGCGGGACCGAGCGCATCCGCGATCGCGTTGGCGATGCAGGCCGGGGTGCTCATGTTGTTGCCCTCGCCCAGTCCCTTGGCGCCCAGCGGCGTGAACGGGCTCGGCGTTTGCATGTGAACGATTACCGGCTCCGGCACGTCCATCGCGGTCGGCACCAGGTAGTCCGCAAAAGTGCCGGAGAGGAAAGCGCCGTCCGGCGCGTAGGCGAATTGTTCCATCAGCGCGGCACCCAATCCCTGCGCAAAACCGCCGCGGATCTGTCCGTCGGCGAGCGCGGGATTGAGCAGCGTTCCGGCGTCGTGCGTGGTGACGTAGCGATCGACGCGCACCTTGCCGGTCGCGCGGTCGATCTCGAGCCCGCAGATGTCGAAAACGAAGCCGTAGGCCGCGGAGGTGTTGATGCGGTCCTGTTCGTCGGGCGCGGCGAGCACTTCCGGTGTCCAAAAGGCAGTCTCGCGCAGTCCCGGCTCAACGCCGGGAGGCAGCAGTGCCGGCGCCCAGTGCGGCCCGCTGGCCATGCGCGTGAACGCAACCGCCCTTGCAGGTTCGCTGCGCGGGAAAACCCTGGCGTTCTCGAACACGATGTCGCCCTCGTGGCATCCGAATTGCGCCGCCGCAATGACTGCGAGTTTCGCGCGCAGGCGTATCGCGGCGAGATGCGCGGCGCCGGCCACCGCGCCGGCGAAGCGGCTGGAGTAATTGCCGGAGGCGACTGACCAGGCGTCCTTCCGGGTATCGAGCTCGACATCGACCGCGATGTCCCCGGGCCTGAGGCCGAACACGTCGGCCACCACTTGCGTCAGCACCGTGATGTGTCCCTGACCTTGCGGTACCGAGGCCACCGAGACATTGACGCCGCCGAGCGGATCGACGCCGACGGTGGCGGTGGCAATGGCACCGCTCTTCGGGCCGGCCTTGGCGCGCGCCTCCCTGCTCATCACCGTAGTGATGTAACCCATGCTCGAGATCGACGGCTCGACGATGGCGGCAAAGCCAATGCCGTAGAGTCGGCCTTCGGCGCGCGCCTGGTCACGGCGCTTCCGCAAATCGGCCAGCCCGCCCTCCACGGATGCAAGTTCGAGTGCGCCCTGATAGTCGCCGGAGTCGATCAGCGCCCCCGCCGGCGCACGGTAAGGGAAGGCATTGCGTGGAACGAAATTGCGCAAGTACACCCCGACGGGATCGAGGTTCAGTTCCACGGCGATCCGGTTGATCAGGCGCTCCAGCGCGAAATAGACCTGCGGCCCGCCGAAGCCGCGCACCAGGCCTGCGGGAGTCTTGTTGGTCACCACGACGCGATTGCGCACGCGCAGATGCTGCACGTCGTAGGCACCGGTCAGGCAGCCGTGCATGCGATAGAACGTTGCCGGTTCCGGCGCGCGCAGGTAGCCGCCGACGTCGTCCAACTGGTCGTAGGCAAGCGCAAGAATGCGGCCGTCGCGCTCGACCGCGGCCTCGATCGTGGAGACGCGGCCGGTGGCGGATGTAGCGGCGACAAGATGCTCGAGGCGGTCCTCCACCCATTTCACCGGCGCGCCGGCCTTGCGCGAGGCCAGGCAGATTGCCACCAGGTAAGGGAAGATCGCCTGCTTGACGCCGAAACTGCCGCCGGAATCGCGCGGCATTCGCAGGCGCAGTTTGTTGCTCGTCACCTTGAGCGCGAGCGCCATTACCGCGTGCAGCGAAAACGGCCCCATGAAATTCGACAATACATCGTAGCCGTCGTCGCCGGCGAGGTGCTCGGCTACCGCGACGAATCCCTCGATTGGGGTGCAGGAGTTGCGCGGGTAGCGCACTTTGAGGCGCACGCGATGAGGCGCGGCTGCGAACGCGGCATCGGGATCGCCGTAGACGAAACTGCGGTCGCTGATCACGTTCGACCCCACTGCGTCGTGCAGCAGCGGCGCGCCGTTCGCGGCAGCGTGTTCGATATCGACCGTCACCGGCAACGGCGCATATTCGACGCGCACCAGGTCGGCTGCATCCTCCGCGAGGTAGCGGTTCTCTGCGACCACCAGCGCCACCGGTTCGCCGACATAGCGCACTTTGTCCAGCGCCAGGCACCAGTGCTGCATCGGCGCTTTTACGCCGACCACAAACGGCGCACCCCAGCGTTTGACGTCCTCGCCGGTGAGCACCGCGCGAACACCGGCAGATGCAAGCGCGGCGGAGGCATCGATGCCGTTCACGCGCGCATGCGCGTGCGGTGAGCGGACGAAGGCCGCATGCAGCGTGTCCGGAAGAACGCCGAGGTCGTCGGCGAACCGGCCGGTGCCGGTGAGCAGCGCCGCGTCTTCCCGGCGCTCGACCGGCAGTCCCGTCCAGCGAGTGGACGGTACGGGTGCGGCTTCGCTTGCAAACGGGTTTGGCGGATTCACCACTTGACCATCCTTGCTGGCTGATTGCAGGAAGTCTAAGCCCGCGAGTGCCGCGGTTCCCTGGCCATGGGGGCGCGGATTTACCCTGGAGTCCGATTTTTCGACGGCACGACCTTGAACCGCAGAGAACGCACAGGCCACGGAGCAGGAAGCGATTCTGTCCCCGGTCGTCGTGCGCCCTGCAATTATTTGGCGGGGTCTCGCGGCCCGGCCCCGAACCTAAGACCCGGCTGCGGTCAGCACGCTGGCCTTGCGGCGGTAGTCGGTAGGGGTAATGCCGAGGTGTTGGCGGAAGAAGCGGGTGAAATGGCTTTGTGCGGAAAAACCGAGACCGTGCGAAATCTCCGCCATGGGCCGGTCACCGTAACCGAGTTCGCCGATGGCGGCCTCCATGCGCAGCGCATTGGCGTACACCCCGGGAGAAAGGCTGGTGTACTTACGGAACAGCGCGAAGAAATGCGCGCGCGACAGACAGGCCCGCGAGGCCAGTGCGTCCATGCCTATGCCCTCGGTAATGTGCTCCTGCAGGTAACCCATCGCGCGGCGGATGCGCGCATCGGGCGCACGGGGTAATCCGGCGCGCACCAGGCTGCCGGCATTGCGCCATTCCGAGAAAGGATCGAGCACCGCGATCGCCAGTCCGGACAATTGCTGATCGAGACGCGCCGGCGCAATGTCCGGCTGACAAGTCATCTCGGCTGCCAGATCGTCGGCGCGCTTGCGGATCGCCGGCGTGATCGGCACGCAGGGCTGCGAGAAGAAGTGCGGATGGCCGGCCACCGCGAGCTGCCGATGGATGCCGGCAAGCCAGGTGCAATCGATATAGAGCGCCAGGATCACCGTTCCGCGGAGCGACTCGTCCAGCGGCGTATACGCGTGCGGTTCCCAGGCATTTACCAGCACGGCGCTGGCAGCGGTCAGCGGCTGCATGCGCCCGCGCACCGTGAACCGGGAATCCGCCCCGCTCGCCTTCAGCAGAATGTGGCAATGGTGGTGAGCGTGCGTGACCAGTGGCTTGTCCATGTCGAGCAGGGCGACACGGCCGAAGCTGCCCTGCATGATCCTGATCGCAGTGGACATATCCTTTTCCCGGCCCGCGCTGGTCCCGTGATATCCACACCGTTTGCGGGCGAAGGCGGTAGCCTAGTCCGGGCCTGTACCCCGGTCAAATGGCTGCGAAGGTCTGGACTTGCCGGTTTTGCGGGCGCATGCTTCTGCGCAGTCCGGCGACGGGCCGCTGCCCTATGACGACGCCATCATTGCGGCCGTGAATTTGCCTGTACAGCGCTGCCGGGCGGGATACAACAGACTATTCCAACACTGAAGGGGAAAAAAACCATGAGTGCTGCCGGATCTGCTGCAAGCCCACGCTGGTGGGTGCCGGGCGATTGGAACGGCTTCTTCGGTCTTTTCACAAACGTTCTGCTCAATGTCATCGTCCTGACCACGCTGTGCCTTTACGTGGTGCAACTTCCGCCCGACACGGTCTACGGGCGCGTGCTGCCGGCACTGGGTATCGCGCTGCCGATCGGCAACCTGTTCTACGCCTACCTCGCGTGGCAAATGGCGAAGAAGGAGGGCCGCTCCGACGTCACGGCGATGCCTTACGGGCCCAGCGTTCCACACATGTTCATCGTGGTGCTGGTGGTGATGTTGCCCACCTACCTCGCCACCAAGGACCCGATGATTGCCTATGCAGCGGGGCTGGCCTGGGCCTTCATCATCGGCGTGATCGTGCTGCTGGGGTGTTTCGTCGGGCCGTGGATCCGCAAAATGACGCCGCGCGCGGCGATGCTCGGCACGCTGGCCGGCATCTCCATCGCCTTCATCTCGATGCGCCCGGCATTCCAGATGTGGGAAGTGCCATGGATCGGCTTCGTCTGTTTCGCTATCGTGCTGATAGCCTGGACCGCGAACATCCGCCTGCCTGGTGGAATTCCCGGCGGCCTCGCGGCGGTGCTTGTCGGCGCCGCGATCGGCTGGCTCGCGGCTGCGTTCGGCTGGAGCGACTACATGAAAGGCGATCAGGTCGGCGCGGCCTTCGAGCAATTCGGCCTGCACCTGCCGTGGTTCTCGGCAGATGTGTTCCGCGGCCTCGCCGGAATCGCGCCACTGCTGGCCACGGCCATCCCGCTGGGAATCTACAACTTCACCGAGGCGATGAACAACGTAGAAAGCGCCTCGGCGGCAGGGGATAATTACAACCTGCGCAAAATTCTCGCGGCAGACGGCATCGGGGCGATCGTGGGTTCGATGCTGGGAAGCCCGTTCCCGCCCGCGGTCTACATCGGCCATCCGGGCTGGAAATCGGTGGGCGGCCGCATCGGTTACTCGCTCGCCACCGGCGTGGCGATTGCGCTGGTGTGTTTCCTCGGCCTCACCGCACTACTGCTCAACCTGATCCCCTTGGTGGCGATCCTGCCGATCCTGCTTTACATCGGCCTGGTGATCGGTGCGCAGGCATTTCAGGCGAGCCCTGCCAAGCACGCGCCTGCGGTGGTGCTGGCGATCATTCCGAACATCGCCGAGTGGGCAAAGATCAATATCGACGGTGCGCTGGGCGCTGCCGGCACCAGCGCCGACAAAGTCGGCATGGCCGCGCTCGGGCAGGTCGGCGTGGTCTATCAGGGGCTCGCGGTGCTCGGCAGCGGATCGGTGCTGGCCGGCATGGTGCTGGGTGCGATGGCGGCATTCATCATCGACCGCAAGCTCTCGCACGCCGCGGTGACGGCATTCATTGGCGCGGCACTGGCCTTTGTCGGTCTGATACACGGGCCGGCTCTGGGCTGGATGGTCTCGCCGCTGGTGTCGCTCGGTTACGTCATGTTCGGTGCGCTCTGCCTGGCAATGTCGCGCCAGACCTCGGCGGCATAGAGTTTAAGCAGCGCAGCCGCGCAATCCGGCGCTCAGGCGGGCACGATATGCGTGCCTGTGGCGCCGGATAGCGCGCGCCCGAGATTGGGCGGATTGGTGATCATGGCGCGCGTGCCGCCGCCTTCCAGAAATGAATTGATGGCCTCGATCTTCGGGCCCATGCTTCCCTTCGGGAACTGGCCATCGGCAAGATATTTGCGCGCCTCCGCCAGGGTAATGCGTTCAAGCCAGCGTTGCGTAGGTTTGCCGAAGTCGATCGCCACTTTCTCCACGCCCGTGGAAACCACGAACAGTTCGGCGCCGAGGTCGCGTGCCAGGAGGCTGGAGGCGAAGTCCTTGTCGATCACCGCCTCGAGGCCCTGCAGGTCGCCCTGCGCGTCGCGCAGCACCGGAATGCCGCCGCCACCGCAGGCGATCACGATGTAGCCCAGGTCGATCAGCGCCTCAATGATGTCGTGCTCGATGATCTGCTGCGGCATCGGCGAGGCGACCACACGCCGCCAGCCGCGGCCGGCATCTTCCCTCACGACCCAGCCGAGATCGTCCGCCAGCGACTTGGCCACGTCCTCGGTCATGTGCGCACCGATCGGTTTGGTCGGACTGCGGAATGCGGGATCGCCCGGATCCACCAGCACCTGGGTGACCACGGCCACCACTTTGCGCTTGAGCTTGCGGCGCTGGAACTCGTTGTAGAGCGCGCGCTGGAACATGTAGCCGATCGCACCCTGCGTGTCGGCGTCGGCGTAGTCCACTGGCACCTCCGGCACCACGCCCTTCGCGATTCCCGAGCGGCGCAGGATGAATCCCACCTGCGGGCCATTGCCGTGCGTGAGGACTACCGTCCAGCCGGCCTCGACCATGTCGGCGACGTAATGCGATGTTGTCGTCGCCGCCTTCACCTGGTCAGGTATCGACTGGTGCTGATCGTCCACGATCAGCGAATTGCCGCCGACAGCAACGACCGCCGTATGTTTGCGCTTGGCCATCGCGATCTCCTCTATGAGGGTGTGGAGCGGATGCTGCCGGGCATGCCGACGCCGACCCGTGAGGCCAGCGCGATGATGGCCTGGGTGAAACACTCGAGCGGCGCGCGCGTGATGCCGGCGCCGATCTGGCCGACTCCGGCTTCCTTGTGCGCGATGCCGGTATTGATGATCGGCGTGATGTTGGTATCGAGCACGCGGCGGGCATCGATGCCGGCGGGCGTGCCGCTGAAATTCATCGCCGGCAGCGTGAATGCGCTGTTGCGTCCCAGCGTGATGTGCCGCATTTCGCGCGTATTGGCGATTGCGTCCTGAGGGGTACCGCCGACAAACTGGACGATGGCGGGCGCCGTGGCCATTGCGAAGCCGCCGAGGCCCGCGGTCTCGGTAATCGAGCTGTCGCCCATGTCCGGCGCCGCGTGCTCTGCTCCGTAGCTCGGGAAGTACAGTCCGCCCACCACCGGGGAGGGCGCTTCGAACCATTGTTCGCCGGTCCCAGAAAGGCGGATGCCGAAGCGCACGCCATTGCGCGACATCGCGGTGACCAGGCTGCTGTCCGGCACGCCGTGCGCGGCATCGAGCATGGTCTTGCATGCCGCCATCGACAGGTTCAGGAAGAAGTGATCGTTGCCGGCGATGAACGTCACCGCATCGGCGATCGCGGGCGCGTCGAAGCCGGAGTACAGCGCCGCGGGCACGATCTTTTTCAGGAACAACGACGACGCGGCCGCATTGCGGTTGTGGACTTCGTCGCCCATCTGCAGCGCCTGCGCGATGAGCGGCTTGAGTTCCATCGGTCCCAGTTTCGCGAGCGCCGCGGCGAGGGCTGGCGCAAGGACCTGCGCCATCCAGTGCAGGCGCTTGATCACTTCCGGTGAATTTGCGCCGAAGCGCAGCACCTTGCCGAGGCCCTCGTTCAGGTTGGAAAACGCGCGGTTTTTGCCCGCTGCGTTCTCGATGATCCATACCGGCATCGACGGGCTCATGACCCCGGCCATCGGGCCCACCGCGGCGTGATGATGCGCCGGCTCGAAAGCGATGCTGCCGCTGCCGGCCAGCCGCCCGGCCGCGTCCGCGTCCGCTGCCCAGCCTTCGTACAGGATCGCGCCAATCACCGCTCCCCGCATTGGCCCGCACATTTCTTTCCACGCGATCGGCGGTCCGGCGTGCAGGATCATGCGCTCACCCATATCGGGCAGATTCTCGCGCGCTACACCGATCCCGGCAAGCACAGGCTGCGCGGCCAGGAATGCGGCGTACGCTTTTTCGTTTGCAGCTTCCAGCGATGGATGATTCAACAACTGCGCCAGGCACCAGCCTGCCGCGCGGTTACCCCCGGCGGGAGGCGTCCAGTCCAATTGCACCGCCCTGCCCCCGGCCGCCACGATGGAATCGGCGAACGACTGCAATCCGACATTGATCAGAGGCCGATTTTCCTGGAACAGCTTGTTCATCGCGTTTGGATGCCGCGTTACGATTTGCGCAAGCGCTGGGCCTGCGATGGGGCGAGCGTCGAGACGATGCCGGCCGCGAGACGCACCGCCTGCGCATTGCTATCGGCGAACAGCATGCCGGCGTCGGCAAGCGCCCGCGCCTGCCGGGCAAAATCCTGCGGATCGGCGGCGGTGCCGCAGATCTGGCCGACGAAGGCAATGGCTCTTCCCTGCGCAGACGCGGTCGCGCGGGCACGATGGATCGCCGGCACCAGTTCGCTCGAGGGGTCCATGTGGCTGCCAAATCCCAGCACCACGTCGAGCAGGATCACGGCGGTCTCCGGATCCTCCGCCTCCTTGCCGATGCGCTCGGTGCGCAAGCGGTAATCGATCATCGGGTGCGGACGCCCGCGCGTGAAGACGTCGTCTCCGAGGTCGACCAGCGTGTGCTGCCGGCTT
Source organism: Betaproteobacteria bacterium (assembly GCA_031406075.1). Taxonomy (GTDB): domain Bacteria; phylum Pseudomonadota; class Gammaproteobacteria; order Burkholderiales; family JACQAP01; genus JACQAP01. The sequence goes on along the minus strand of JANOGP010000413.1, from coordinate 5,237 downwards.
TGCCAGACGTCGGCCAGTTCCGCGGTGCCGCGCGTGGGCGTATTCGAATGGACGTCGCCCAGGAGTTCGCCGAGCAGCAATGTGGCCTCGTAGCAGAACGTGCCGCCGCTGTAGAGCCCGCGAACATAGCGCTGCGTGTCGCCGAAGCTTGGCAGCCCGGACTGCGCCGCAGGCGCTTCGGCGTAACTGTCGCGCGGCTTTTCGCCCTTGACAAAGGCGACGGCCGCGCGCGCGGCATCCTCCAGCGTTTTCACGGCGTGCACGCCTTTGCGCCCGACCTGCTTGGGATCGGTGCCGAGGAAGTTCACCACCACCGGCTTGCCGGCCTTGGCCGCCTCGGCGAGTACGCGCTCGGCCACTTCGGGAGCGGGCGGTTTGGATATCAGCACGATGACCCGGGTCGCCGGATCCGCGGCCAGGTCCTTCAACCCCTTGAGCATCGAGATTGCGCCGATATCGCGGTGCAGATCGCGCCCGCCGGTGCCGATCGCCTGCGAGATGCCCGAGCCCAGCCGGTCCACCAGCACGGTGACCTGTTGCAACCCGGTGCCCGAGGCGCCAACCACGCCTATGGGGCCACGATTCACCACGTTGGCAAAGGCGAGCGGTGTCCCGTTGATTATCGCGGTGCCGCAGTCCGGGCCCATGACGATAAGGTCTGAATCGCGCGCGAAACGTTTGAGCAGGAGCTCTTCCTCCTCCGAGACATTGTTGCTGAACAACATCACATTCAGACCGAGGCGCAGCGCTTTCATCGCTTCGGCCCCGGCGTAGTCCCCCGGCGTGGATATGAGCACCATGTTGCTTTCCGGCGTCGTCTTCAGCGCCATCTGGACGCTGCGCGGGCGCAGCGCGGCCCGCGCCTCGCCGCCGGTATCCTCGGTCTGCCGCGTGAGGCTCTTCATCGCCTCCTCGATCGCGGCAGGCAGTGCCGACTTCTCTCCCTGCACCACGATCATCAAGTCGCTCGCGCTCGCGCCTTTCGCATCGACGCGCAGCCCCGCTTCCGCGAGCAATGCCAGGTTGTTCTCGGTGGCCATCACTGCGGAAGCCTGCTCCACGCCGGGTAGCTTCCCCAGCAACGCGGACAGCTGCATCAGCGAGACCGAGTCCCGGTATTCCCTGGGCACGATTTTTACCAGTGTGGCCGACAAAACCTTTTCTCCCGGGTCAACAGGCGATCGCCGCCGCGCGCTCGGCATGGCAAACGCGGAAATGAATATCTGTCGCGGCGGCCTGGATCCGCCTCGCGGTCGGCGTTGGCGAATATCCAAACAGCAGCCCGCACAAAGCGTCCGCTCCCGAACTGTGTCCGACCTCCAGGGCCCGCATGGTGGCACCAGCGATGTCGCCGCCACCGCAAACGCAGCGCACCACTTCGGTCAGGCGCTCCGCGAAATGACCTTGTAGCGCATCGAGCAACATCTGGCGGCTGATCGCGTTGGTACCCAGCGACAACTGCCCGACAGGTACCGCGAGCGCGCTCAACAGCGCTGCCATACCGGATTCGTGGTGCGCGCGGCTCCACAGCGCCGCGAGATAACCGACGATGAAGTCGTCTCCCGCCGGCGTGAGCCCGGTGCCGAGGCCCACCAGCGCGCTTATCGCCGAAACGACGGCGCCAGCATCGCTTGTTTCGGTCGCGCGCGCCAGCCTCGGCAGCGTTTGAGCCATGCGCGCAACCAACGCGCGTTCGAGCGTCGAGCGAGGGCTTGCGGAGGAGAACAGCGCCGGCGCGACGCCCTGATCCGGCGCGCGCTCACGCAGCGTCCCGCACAATTCGCGGAGCGCTCCTTGCGGCACCGCGCCGCGCAGTCCGGGTAACGCGGCGGCGACCGTTCCGTCCCAGATTGCGGCACGGGAGAGATCCACCACGAAACCCGCAGCCGAAATGCACAAGGTGGCGTCTTCGAGAATCGCCGATTGTCCCTGCCGCAGCCAAGCGCGAAACGGCGCGATCGGCGAGGCGCAGCGGATCCCGTGCGGGAGATTGCCGGAGCCCGGCGCGAGTAAGGTAACCAGCTCGCCGGAATCCGTTTCGATGTTGAATGCGCGCAGGAAAACGCTGTGTACTTGCGCGCGGGCGCGCGGCGGCACGCGCGCGCCGACGCTGTCTGCAAACAAGACCTCCCCGTTGTCTGTCACCGAACCACCGGAAACGCGCCGCGCCGCCGTGTACCTGTTCTCACGCACCGAGCGCGGCCAGCGCGCGGCGCGAGTCGGATACCCAGCCGAAGATGCCGCCCTGGGCCTTGATCATCGCGAGCGCGGCTTTCTGGAACTCCGGGAAATATGACCCCACGCAGTCGGAGAGCACCACGCATTCATAGCCGCGGTCGTTGGCTTCGCGCACGCTGGTGTTGACGCAGACTTCGGTCGTCACGCCGCACACGATCAGCGTCTTGATGCCGCGATCACGCAGAATCAGCTCGAGGTCCGTGGCGTAGAACGCGCCTTTGCCGGGCTTGTCGATCACGGGCTCCCCGGGCGCGGGATACAGTTCCGGCACGATGTCGTGGCCGATCTCCCCGCGCACCAGGATGCGTCCCATCGGCCCGGCATCGCCAATTCGCGTCTTTCCCCTGCCCCGCACCAGCTTGGTCGGCGGACAGTCGGTTAGGTCAGGTCTATGGCCCTCGCGGGTGTGGATGACCAGCATCCCCTTCTTGCGCGCCGCCTCCAGCACCCGCTTGGTCGGCGCGATAGTCGCCTGCAGCGGGGTGACGTCGTTACCAAGTGCCTCGCCGAATCCTCCCGGCATGACGAAGTCGCGCTGCATGTCGATGATCAGCAGCGCAGTGGTCTTCGGGTCGAATTCCATTTCGTACGGTTCAGCCTCGATCGCCTTGGTTGCCATTTTTATCCTCCTGACTGATTAGAGCATCGCTTGGTATACTTGCTAGTATACAAGATGCCACACGGGGGAACGCAGTGTCCATGACCATACCTTCGCTGCTCGCCGATTACCGGTCGGGCAAGCTTACACCCGGCGCAGTGTTGAAATCACTGCAGTCCGGGAACGATGAGGCCTATGCCTGCGCCTGGATCTGCAGGGTCGGCGCCGACGCACTGGCCCGTTGCGCCCGCAATCTCGAACAAATGCTGCGCGAGGATGCGCGCGTAATTGACCGCCTGCCGCTGTACGGGGTCCCGTTTGCGGTCAAGGACAACATCGACGTTGCGGGAATGCCGACAACTGCGGCGTGTCCGGCCTTTTCCTACGTTCCCAAACGCTCCGCCACCGTGGTGGAGAAACTCGAGGCGGCCGGCGCCATCCTGGTCGGGAAGACCAATCTGGACCAGTTCGCCACTGGACTGGTGGGCACGCGCTCGCCCTACGGCGCAGTTCCCAACGCATTCCGGCCGGAGTATATCTCCGGAGGCTCCAGTTCCGGCTCCGCGGTCACGGTCGCCCGTGGCCAGGTGAGCTTCGCGCTTGGAACCGATACCGCTGGGTCGGGCCGGGTACCGGCGGGATTCAACAACATTGTCGGCTTGAAACCGAGCCGCGGCCTGATCAGCGCCCGCGGCGTCGTGCCCGCCTGCCAGTCACTGGACTGCGTATCGGTGTTCGCGCTCACGGTTTCCGACGCTATCGCGGTACTCGGCGCGGCGCGTGGCCCGGATCCGGATGACCCCTGGTCGCGTGCACTCGATCTGTCCGTCCCGGCGCTGCCCGAGCGCTTCACTTTCGCGCTTCCCGAGCCGCTCGAATTCCACGGCGACGACCACGCAAGGCACGCGTTTCATGACGCAGTAGACAAGCTCGAGGGCCTCGGCGGCCGGCCGGTCGGCGTAGATTTCTCGGTGTTCCTGGAAACCGCGGCGTTGCTCTACGAAGGGCCGTGGGTGGCGGAACGGCTGGCGGCAATCCGTGCGTTCTTCGAAAGCCGTCCCGATCAGTTACACCCTGTAGTACGCAAAATCATCGAGGGGGCATCAAAGTTTTCGGCTGCGGATCTTTTCACCGGGCTGACGAAGCTGGAGGCGCTGAAAAAGCGCGCCGCCGGACTCTGGGACCGGGCCGACGTGCTTGTGGTGCCGACCGCACCGAACATCTACACGATCAAAGAGGTGCTCGACGAACCGTTCCTGAACAATCGCAGGCTCGGGCACTACACCAATTTCGTGAACCTCATGGACCTCGCCGCCTGCGCGGTTCCAGGCTCGATACGTCCGGATGGCCTGCCTTTCGGCATCACGCTGGTCGCGCCGGCGGGAAACGACCTCATGCTCGCGGATCTCGCGCAGCGCTTCCATCATCTGACCGGGCTCAAGCTCGGCGCACTGGACGAAGTGCTGCCGCCGCCCGCGCCGATCATCACCGGCGACGACACCGTGCGCGTGGCCGTGGTCGGGGCACACCTGTCGGGACTGCCGCTCAACCATCAACTGACCGAGCGCGGTGCGCGGCTGGAACAATCGGCACGCACCGCCTCCCGCTACCGGCTATTCGCACTGCCCGGCACGACGCCGCCGAAGCCCGGCCTGGTTCGCGATGCCGACAATGGCAGCGTCATCGCCGTCGAGGTTTGGCGACTGCCCGTGGCCGAATACGGTTCGTTCGTTGCCGGAATCCCGTCACCGCTGGGAATCGGGCGCGTCGAACTCGACGACGGCGAGTGGGTCCAGGGTTTTCTGTGCGAGAGTTGGGCGGTGAACGGCGCCGAGGAGATAACGCACCTCGGCGGCTGGCGCGAATATCTCGCCAGCAAGGCTGCACGTTGAAGCGGAAGGACGATCGCAGCCGGCCGCGGAGCCCCGGTCCTGCCGCCGGCAAACGCAGAACGGTCGCGGTCGAAGAGGAACGTAAACCGTCGCTTGCCGAGTCGGTGTATCTGGGCATCAAGCAAGACATCTTCGATTTCCGCCTGCTGCCCGGGGATCGTTTTACCGAGAACGAGGTCGCCGGGCGGCTGAACGTCAGCCGCACCCCGGCGCGCGAAGCGCTTTACCGTTTGGAGCGCGAGGGCTACCTGCAGGTGCACTTTCGCAGCGGCTGGAGCGTTCGCGAACTCGATTTCAAGCAGTTTGACGATCTGTACGACCTGCGCATCGCGCTCGAAACCGCCGCGGTGAAACAGCTCTGCGATCAGGCCGACCGCCCCAACCTGGAGGAACTGAAATCCGTCTGGCTGGTGCCAGCGGATGCAAGGCTCGACGACGGGGAGCGGGTGTGCGCGCTGGACGAAGCCTTTCACGGCGCGCTGGTCGCCGCCACAGGCAATCGCGAGATG
>JANOGP010000161.1:0-3326 GCA_031406075.1 Betaproteobacteria bacterium | reverse complement strand
ACAATCTCGTTCCCGGTTTCCTACGCGTTAAACGCTCTTGACGCTGGGCCGGCACTGTTGTTCTACCTTGTCACGATCGTCACGTCGTCACGTCCCTTTGAGAACCCTTATCGGCTTGCCGTCCAGAAAAGCCAGTACGTTCTCCACCGAATCCCCGTAGAACTGCGAATACACTTCGCGAGCACAGTAGCCGAGGTGCGGCGTCAGCACGGTATTGGGCAGGCCGCGCAGCGGATGGTCGGTGGGAAGCGGCTCCACTGCATACACGTCCAATGCCGCAATCAGCTTTCCAGTCCTGAGCCTTTCCACCAGCGCCGCTTCGTCCACCAGGGGACCGCGCGAGGTGTTAATCAGGATCGCGCCAGGCTTCATCCGCGCGAGCTCCGGCGCGCCGATGATGCCGCGGGTGCGGTCGGACAACACCAGGTGCAGCGAAATCGCATCCGACTCCGACAGGATCGTCGCCTTGTCCGTCAGTTTCGCGCCGGCCGCGGCCGCTTTCTCTTCGGTCATGTTTTGGCTCCACGCCAAGACACGCATCCCGAGCGCCTGACCGTAGCGCGCCATCTTCGAGCCGATCTTGCCCAGCCCGATGACGCCGAGCGTTTTGCCTTCGAGCACCTGGCCCGCAGCCACCCCGCGCTGGAAGCCGCCATTGCGCACCGACGCATCGGCGCGCGGAACGTGCCGTGCCGCGGATAGCAACAATGCCAACGCCAGTTCCGCGGTCGTTGTGGTGGAGTGCGTGCCGCCGGTGTGGGATACGACGATGGCGCGCGCATTTAGTGCGTCGAAATCCATGGTCCAGGTGCGACCGCCGGTCAGCGCGATCATTTTCAGTTTCGGCAGGCGCTCGATCAGTTCCTTGGGGAATTTCGTGCGCTCGCGCATCGCGATGATGATTTCGAAACCAGCCAGCGCGTTCGCGACCGCATCGGCATCCTTGAACGGGTCCTGGAAGAAAACGACTTCCGCGCGCTCCGACAGGCGCGACCAGTCCGCGCTGCTCTTCGCCACGCCCTGCCAATCATCGAGAACCGCTACTTTGGTCATATTCATTCCCGTCGCTCAGAGGAAACAGAAAAGAGGAAAGATAAAAGCCGGTGGAAGCAGCATTCTATCGTCGCGATCATGGTTGGCTTCCGGGTCCCCGGTATTGCCCTTTCCTCTTTTATCTTTTCTCTAGCCGTCAACGGGCATAATGCGTCCTGCCCGAAAATCTCACAATGGCAGTCAAGGAAACTGTGTGCTCACGATCCTTCCTCGTCGGCCTCATCGGCGCCGGCATTCAGGCCTCGCGCACGCCGACGATGCACGAGCACGAGGGATCCGAACAGGGTTTGCGCTACCGGTACGAATTGTTTGATCTGGAGAAGCTCGATCTCGGCGCCGATGCGCTGCCGGAATTGTTGACGGCAGCGGAGCGCAAAGGCTTCGCCGGACTCAACATCACCCACCCGTGCAAGCAGACGGTCATTCCGCTCCTGACCGGTCTTTCCGACGACGCGCGGGCTTTGGGCGCAGTAAACACCGTGGTTCTGCGGGGCGGCCAACGCATCGGCCACAACACCGACTGGTGGGGCTTCGCGGAAAGTTTCCGGCGCGGTTTGCCGGATGTTAGGCGGGATCGCGTGGTGCAACTGGGTGCCGGCGGCGCCGGCGCCGCGGTCGCGCACGCCGCGCTGACGCTGGGAGTCGGGCAGGTTGCGGTTTTCGATATCGAATCGAGCCGTTCGCAACGCCTTGTAGATAACCTCGTCGCCAGGTTCGGAAAAAAACGGGCGGTAACAGGCATCGACCTCGGCCGCGCGATGGCGGAAGCCGATGGGCTGATTCATGCGACACCGACCGGAATGGGGAAGCATCCGGGGCTGCCCTTGCCCGCGAAGTTCCTGCGGTCGCAGTTATGGGTTGCCGAGATCGTTTATGTTCCGCTAAAGACCGAACTGCTGCGCACCGCGAAGGAGATCGGCTGTCCCACGCTGGACTGCGGTGGCATGGCGGTGTTTCAGGCGGCCGAGTCGTTCCGTTTATTTACCGGCATTGCGCCCGATACAGAAAGGATGCTGCGTCACTTTGCTTCGATGGTTATCGTCTAGGATATAGTCTGGAATCACAGGCACTTTCTCAAAGCAACAACAAACACCCCGATGACCAACCGTTGACAGGAGGGCAAGGTGAGACTGAAGAACAAGATCGCGCTGGTTACGGGCGCGGCGTCGGGGATGGGGGAGAGCGCGGCGCGGATCTTCGCGGCCGAGGGTGCGAAAGTCGTGGCAGCCGACGTGCTGGAAAAGGAAGGAAATGCGGTCGCCGCGTCGATCGTCGCGGCCGGCGGCGAGGCGATGTTCCTGCGGCTGGATGTTTCCGACGAGGAGCAATGGCGCGAGGCGGTGGGGGTCATCGTCAAGCGCTACGGCCGGCTTGACGTGCTGGTCAACAACGCCGGCATCAGCGGCGCGGTGCCGGACCGGATGGACACCGGATATTTCGACAAGCTGATGGCCGTGAACGCGCGCGGGACTTTCCTCGGGATGAAGTACGCCATCCCGGAAATGCAGAAGGCGGGTGGTGGCGCGATCGTCAACCTGTCGTCGATCTCGGGCTTCGTCGGACAGGAATTCGTGCACATGGGCTACAACGGCGCGAAGGCCGCGATCCGTATGATGACAAAGTCAGCGGCCGTTCAGTACGCGAAGGACGGCATCCGTGTGAACTCGGTCCATCCCGGCCTAATGCCGCCGATGCGCACTTCGGTGACCGCCGCTGATCCCAAGCTTCGAGAGAAGTTGCTGGAATCGATCCCGATGCGCCGCCCGGGGCGGGTGGAAGAAGCCGCGTACGCGATCCTGTTCCTTGCGTCCGATGAAGCGTCGTACATCACCGGCATCGAGTTGGTGGTGGACGGCGGCTTTCTTGCCGCTTGAAACGCCCGACCCCCATGGAATGACCCCCATGGAACTACCTTATGACCCCATGGAACTACCTTAAGGAACTAGATTCCCTCCCCTGCTTGCGGGGGAGGGTTAGGGTGGGGGTGAATCTTGCAAATACACGTTAAACATGCCCCCATCCCATTAACCTTCCCCCGCTCGCAGAGGAAGGAGCTTATGAGGGATGAGTGGCTTCAGGTAGTGCCATGAACGTCTAACCCGAATCTTCCCGCAGGAGCGACCAGCATGCCCACCCTGAAGACGGACGACGGCGTGAACCTGTTCTACGAGGAAACCGGTTCCGGCGTGCCGATAGTCTTCGTACATGAGTTCGCGGGCGACTACCGGACCTGGGAGCTGCAGGTGCGGCACTTTTCGCGCCGCTACCGTTGC
>JANOGP010000403.1:0-11099 GCA_031406075.1 Betaproteobacteria bacterium | reverse complement strand
GGCGGCTGATTTGTCAACCTTGATCTTATTTCAGCGTGTATCGGCGTCCATCGGCGGCTGAATTTCCAGTCTTGATCTTATTTCGGCGTGTATCTGCGTCCATCGGCGGCTAAGCTATTTGGTCACTGGATCATCCGGCTGGTCGCGGCAATTTCTCCGGAGCGCAATTTTTCGGCGGCAAGTGCAATGACATCGGCGTTTGCCTCGTCCGCGTGTTGAGTCGCGATCTGCCGGGCTTGATCGGCTGCCTCGATGTGCGCCGCATTCCCTTCCGCGCCGTTACCGCCGTTGAGCTGGGAAATGATTTGCTCGCTTAATCTGGCTATGGTGGGATTCTCGCTCAACGCCATTACCGTGAGCCTGACGGAAAATCGGGCCTCGATCGCGGTGGACAACTCGACCCCCATGAGGGAGTCGAGCCCCATATCGTAGAGGGCGCGATGTTCGTCGATCTTGGCGGCGGGGGTGCGCAGGATATCCCCGACCACCTTCTTGAGCATTTCGATAAAGGTCGCGGAAAGCTCGTCCGCGGAAAGCGTTGTCAGCAGACGCCGAACATCCTGGCTGCCTTCATTGTCCGTATTCACATCGTCCGCGACGGGCGCGAGCCCGCTGAATTTCGGCGAGGCTGCCGTCGGCAGGAAGCGCTTGAGCGCCTTCCAGTCCAGTTCAAGCACGCCCATCCCCGAGCGGTTGGCGAGCAGCAGTTCCTCGAGGACATCGAGAGCAACGGCCGATTGGATCGCCGAACCGCCCATGCGGCCCTGAAGCACTTCCTTGATCTGTGCATTGCGCGCAAGGTAGCCCGCGTCGTCTATGGCGCCCCAGCGCACGCATAAGGCCGGCAGGCCCATAGCCCGTCGCAGCACGGCGAGCGCCTCAACTCCCGCATTGGCCCCGACATAGCTGCCCTGGCCGGGGTTGCCGAACAGCGTGGTCGCTGACGAGAACAGGATGAAGAAATCCAGCTGCTTGTCTAGCGTCAACTGATGCAGGTACTGGGCGCCCAGGATTTTCGGCGCAAACACACGGCGGATCTGGTCCCTGCTCACGTTGCGGATCAGGCCGTCTTCGATGACCGTCGCGGCGTGCACGATGCCCCGCAGCGGGGGCAGGATCACGGCAATTTCCGACAGCAGGGTTGAAATCGCTTTGAAGTCGGTCACGTCGCACGCGGCGGCGTGGACCCTGACGCCGACGCTTTCGAGTGCGGCGACGGCCGCCCGCGCTTCCGGAGTGACGAGGCCGCGGCGGCCGACCAGTACCAGGTTACGCGCGCCCTTTGACGCCAGCCACTCCGCGGTCTTGAGGCCTAATCCGCTCAGGCCGCCGGTGACCAGGTAGCTGGCGTCTGCGGTCAACTCGAGCCTGCGCTTTTCGCGCCGTGGAGCATGCACGGGGTGTATGCCGCTCTGGTATGTCACGACGATCTTGCCGATATGGCGGGATTGTTGCATGTAGCGGAAGGCATCCACGATGTCTTCCGCTTCGAAGCAACGATAGGGGAGCGGCTTAAGGACGCCTTCGCCGAAGAGTGCCATTACTTCGCGGAAAAGTTTCTCGGCAAGTTCAGGGCGCTCTTTCATCAACAGGTCGGCATCGATGCCGAAATAGCTGATGTTGTTACGGAAGGGGCGCAGACCGATCTTTGTGTTCTCCTGGAAATCGCGCTTGCCAAGCTCCAGGAATCTTCCGAAAGGCTTCAATATTCGCAGGTTGCGGTCGATGGCCTCGCCCGCCAGTGAGTTCAAGACCACGTCGATGCCACGGCCTTCCGTGATTGCCAAAATCTCGTCGGCAAAGGCGAGCGACCGCGAGTCGAGGACGTGATCCACGCCCAGCAGACGCAGGAAGTCGCGCTTTTCATCAGAACCTGCCGTCGCGAAAATTTCGGCTCCGCTCCACTTTGCGAACTGTATCGCCGCGATCCCGACGCCGCCGGCGGCGCCGTGAATCAGGATCTTTTCCCCCTCCTGGAGACGGGCCAGGTGATTGAGGGCGTAGTGAACGGTGAAGAAGGCGCTGGGAATGGTGGCGGCGGCCTCGAACGTTGTGCCGGCCGGGATCAGGGAGATGCAGCCAGCCTTTGTCACTACACGATTGCTGAAACTTCCCGGCCCAAAACCGAAAACCCGGTCGCCGGGCGCCAAACCCCGGACCCGGCTCCCTACGCCCGTCACAAGCCCGGCGAACTCCAGGCCCAGCGCGGCTCCGGCAAAACCGTTTTCGACCGCCCCGTCGGATAGCAGGCCGAGGGAATACATTACGTCACGGAAGTTCAGTCCCGTGGCGTGTACTTCAACTTCGATTTCATCATCCCCGGGGGGAACGCGCGGATGCGATTCCCAGCGAAGGTTGCGCAACTGTCCCGGTAACTGAAGCCCCAGGCGCAATACCGGTAAATTGGTGGCGGCGGGCCCGGGCACGCTGGCCGTGGGCGGTTCGACGCGCAGTCGTGTTACGTAGCGGTCGCCGGACGCCGCCAGTACGACTTCCTGCTCGGCATTCGGATGCGAGATTTCCCTGGCCAGAGCGTAAGTGAGCGTATCCAGCGATGTTTGATCGTCAATGTCGACCAGCCGAACCGTCGTATTGGACGCCTCGTTCATCAGCGTCCGGCCAAATCCCCACAGTGCGGCGTCCATGGTGTCCGCGAGTTCGGTGCTTTTGCCCTGCCTGCCACGTTCGCGCAACCAACAGACAGGGGCGTGTGCGGTCACCAGCCAGCAGTTGGTCTTGATTCCGATTGTTTCGCATGCACGCAGCATTGCAGCGGTCGCTGCACAGCGATCAACCTGCCGCTCCAGAAGCAGCAAAGGATCGCTGTCGCCGGTGGAGGCGCTCAATCCGTGAAGATGCAGGATGCCGTCGAACCGGCCGAAGTCAGCCTCCAGCCGCTCAAACAGTGCCTCGTATTGAACAGCGTCGTACGGAACAAGCTGGTAGTGGCGAGCGTCGAGGGCGGCGAAATGAGCGCCAGGCGTCGCGTGGATGACGCAGTCACCGCGGGCTTCCAACATCTTGCCAAGCTGGTCGGCGAGCCGGGCGGAAAATCCCTCCCTGTCGGCTACCAGCAGCCAATTCCTGGCAATTGTTTGAATGGGCTGCGAAGCGGTGCCCACCTGTTCCAGTGCTTGGCAAAGAAGCAGGTAAGGGCCGGACGCGCCGTCAGCGGAAAGTTCCATCGTGACACCGGCAGGGAAGCCGATTCTTTGCATCTGGTGACGCCAGAACTGGGGCGGTTTGCATCGCGACGCCCAGGAGCCGTCCGGCGCCACGGACCACCAGGACCGCCGTGCGCCGAAGACGAAATCCATCCAGCGGGATTGATGCTGCTCGATGACGAGTATTGATCCCCCGGCAGACAGGTGGCGTCTCGAGTAGGCCAGCGCGAGCAGGGCTTCCTGCTCAGTGTCGAAATCCGCGGTGACGAGTGCCAACTGGAACTGCTCGGCGGCGGGAATTGCAAACGCTTCCAGGTTCTCGTCCGGCATGATTTGCCGTAGTTCCGCCGCGGGGAATCTTTCCTGCAGCGAATGCCACTCTTCCGGGACAGCGGATGCGGTAGTGGCGAACGTGTAATCGCACCGATTGAAATCGACTGCCTTGCAGATGATCGCGGCAAACGAGGGCCTGCCTGCGCCGAGCTCGAGGATCCTGAGCCGCTCGCCGGCAGGAAGCTGGCAGAGTGCTTGAGCCACCAGATCCCGTATCGCATGCTCGAGGGCCGGCATTCCTGCGTCGGCCAGTACCGGACTGGTCAGCCGGCTCGATGTGCAATCCCGTGGGAGAATCTGTTCCGGCGTGGTGCGGCCTTGCAACAGGTCCGCGAGGTGCATGCCCATGCGGCCGACGCCGAGGAAAACCGGAAGATAGTCGGGGTAATCCGCTATGAGGCTGTTCCAGATATCCTCGGGGGCGACGGGGTCCTTCTCCGGCAGAAAGTGCCAATCATTCTGAACAGGCGCGATCACCTTGTCTTCCTCGAGAATTCCGATCAGGCTCGCAAGCAGTGGCGCAATCTCGGGATTGGCTTCCGTGCACGCCAGGACATCCGCCTCGGCCAGCACATTGCCATCCGCCGCGAGCGATCGCAGCGCACGCGCGGCGAAACGGCTGCACAGTGCATCGAGCAGCGGTTCAATCTCACCGGTGTAGCGCTTGAACGCGCCAAGCCTCGGGCCGAAGCTTGCGAGGTCGGCGAGCTTTTTCTGCAACTGCTCAAAGAGCTGATGCGGGGCGGTGCCCGGGGACAACGGGTGAGGCTTGGGGATTGCATGGTAGTCGAGATATCGCAGCCGATCCGCCGGGTTCTTCCTCAGCCGTACGCTGCTGAAGCGGGCTTCCTTGATCACGGCAATCAATTCGCCGTCGGCGTCGAAGAGCGCGAAGCTCGCGGTAAGTGAATGAGGACCGGATCTGTGAAGGGTCGCACGCGCCATGTGTGGCGTCCCCCTGCCGGAACGGTAGAGTAAGCCGTCAATACTTGAAGGCACGTAAACTGTGCCGGCCTGAGCGATGTAGGCGTCCTTCAGCTGTTGGATGATCAACTGGAAAGTGCAATCCCGCAGGGCGGGATGGAGGTGTACCAGTTCCAGTTCGGGTTCGACGACTTGCGGCACACGGAGTCTCGCGTACACCGTACCGCCCTCGACCCAGACGGCGTCTATTGCCCGGAATGCGGGTCCGTAATCCAGGCCCACCGTTTTGGTGAGCCCGTTGTGATCCGCGCCGGTGGAATCAGGGGAGCGCGCGGGGAGAATCAATGGAGCCTTCTGCAGCGGGAAGGCGCCGGGTTCCCGAAAAAGCCTGCCGACAGCGTGCAGAGTCCAGGCGGCGTCGGCCAGATGATCTCTGCTCTTGATCGTAAAACTCCCATCAGGGGAGTCGATGCTGAACCTGACGGTCTTTGTCTGGGAATCGCTCAGTATCAGGGGCGAGCGAATCTCCAGTTGTTCGATTTCGACGATCTCGCCCCCGTGCCACAGTCGCGCCGCCGCCAGCGCCATTTCGACGTAAGCCGTTCCAGGCATAACGATCGCTTCACCAATCACGTGGTCAGCAAGCGTAGGGCAGAGCTGTGTGTCTACCTTGGTCTCCCAGGCCCATTCGCTCTCGTGCAGCCGGTAGCCAAGGAGCGGGTGTTCCCGGCGCCGATTCAGGCGCTGGTAGGACTCCGGAGAAACGCCGTGCCAGTGACGCTCCCGCTGCCACGGGTAGTTCGGAAGCTGGACAAACCGGCCGCGATGGGGAAACAGCGCCTTCCAGTCAAGCGGGGCTCCGGCTATCGCAATCTGGCACGCGGCGCTCCAGATCCGCCCTGGACTATCATCGTCACGCAGAACGGTCGGGATCACCCGGCCCTGGATATCCTCGTCCCTCAGGCAGCTGCTGATGTAACCGCGCAACAGAGCATGCGGTCCGATTTCCGCAAAGACCTTGACGCCTTGCGCGAGCATGCTCTTGACGGCTTGATCAAACTGCACTGGTTCGCGAATGTTGCGCCACCAGTAGTCCACGCTCAGCGCTGTCCCATCCAGGCGCGCACCGGTTACCGTGGAATAAAACGGAGTCCGCGTTTCACCGGGACGGAGATCCGCCAGTGCCTGCACGATGTCCGCCCTGATCGTGTCCATTGCCGGGCTGTGGAATGCGTAATCGAGATCCAGGCGCTTGTGTAATATTTTGCGTTCCGTCAATGCCGCTTCGAGTCTCTCCAGCGCGGCGACCTCGCCCGCAACGGTAATACTGTTGGAACTGTTGATCCCCGCCACTGACAGGATGCGGGACAATCCGGCCTGCTCCAGCAGCTCTCGGGCCGCTATTTCGCCAAGCCCGACGGCGGTCATCCGTCCCTTGCCTTTCGTTGCGCCTTGCAGCCGGCTGCGTTGGTAGATAACGCGCACCGCCTGATCGAGCGACAAAGCGCCGGACGCCCACGCGGCTGTGATTTCGCCGACGCTGTGGCCGGCTACCGCGGTAGGGGTGATCCCGCGCTCGCGCAACATCTGAGTGATGCCCACCTGCAGGGCGAACAGCGCCGGCTGCGCGATCTCGGTGTACTCGTAGCGCCCGGCCCCGTTCTTTCCCGCCAATTCATCGAGGAGCGAACTGCCGGACCATTGCCGGAAGATTTCATCGACCTCCAGCACTGCATCGCGGAATACGGGCTCTTCGGCCATGAGGCGCCGCCCCATGCCTTCCCACACGGAGCCGTTGCCCGTGTAAATGAATGCAAGGCCCGCGGGAGATGGCACGGCGGTGCCGGACTCAACCTGGATCTGATCGGGTGCATCTTCCGCGAACTTCGCCAGCGCTGATGCCAGCGATTCCGTGGTGTCGGCCTGAACGATGGCGCGATGTTCGTGCCACTCACGGTGGAAGGCGGCACTGTATGCGATGTCGTACAACTCAACGTCGTCCCGATCGCGCAGGAAACCAGAGAGGTCGCGCGCCGCCGCTTTCAGGGCCGAGGCGCTTTTTCCCGAGAGGATGACCGGCAGTGGCACGCCCTCCGGCTTGATCTGCTGCTCCTTCGCGTAGATCTCCGCGCTTTCCAGGATTACATGCGCATTCGTTCCTCCGAATCCGAAGGAATTGATTCCGATCGCGAGTTTTCCGGTTTCTTTAAGTGGCGTGGTCCTGGTGGCGACCCGGAGATTCCATTCATCAAAATGAATGTTCGGATTCGGATTGTCGAAGTGGATGTTCGCGGGCACGGTTCGGTACTGTATGCAGTACAGCGCCTTGACCAGACCTGCAACCCCGGCCGCTGCCTCCAGGTGTCCGAGGTTGCTCTTGATCGAACCGATCAACAGCGGGTTGTCCTTGGAACGGCATTGACCCAGCGCCTCGCCCAGTGCATGGGTTTCAACCGGGTCTCCGACCGCGGTGCCCGTCCCATGCGATTCAATGTAGTCAATTTCCGATGGAGCGATCCCCGCTTCGGAATACGCCTGTTTCAGCAGGGCGACCTGGGACTGTATGCTCGGTACCGTCAATCCGGAGTTCCTGCCGTCGCTGTTGACTACCGAGACCGGGACCACGGCAAGGATGCGATTGCCATCAGCCAGCGCCTGATCGTAATCCTTGAGGATAAATGCGCCAGCGCCTTCCGATCGCACATAGCCGTCGCCGGAGGCGTCAAATACGCTGCAGGCTCCTCGCCTCGACAACATTGACGCCTTCGAAAACGCGACGAATCCAAAGGGGTGCAAATGCAGGCTGACCCCGCCGACGATCGCTTGCGTGCTCTCCCCCGAGACAATGGAACGGCATGCAAGGTGAAACGCGACCAGCGAAGACGAGCAGGCGGTATCGACTGCCATGCTGGGGCCGCGCAGGTCGAAAACGTAGGAGATACGATTGGCGGTAATACTGGTCGATGTGCCGGTGGCAGCGGACGAATCAATGACGGCAAGATCGTCCGCGACACGCATCGAGTAATCGCTGGAGGAAATGCCGACGAAAACCCCGCATTTGCTGCCGCGAATGTCGGATGGCTTTATGCCGGCATCTTCCAGAGCTTCCCAGCCAAGTTCGAGCAGCAGACGCTGCTGGGGGTCCATTTGCGCCGCTTCACGAGGCGAGATGCCGAAAAAATCCGCGTCGAACGCGGAAACATCGCCGATGGAGCCCGCTGCAAAGGAGTAGCTGGTCCCCGGGTGAGACTTCCTTGGATGCAAAAAAGACTCGGCGGTCCAGCGTTCGGAAGCAACCTGGGTAACAAAATTTCTTCCCGATAGCAGATCAGGCCAGAATCCATCGCGGGTCGAGCCGGGCAGCCGGAAAGAAAATCCAAGAATGGCGACGCGCTTCGTATTCATGCCGTTTGCCTCCTCCCCAGAGGCCGCGCAGCCTGAGTATGTTCTGTTGCCCCACCTGGGAGCAATCGTCCCCGATCGCCACCAGGCGAATTTCGCTACTGACGTGCTGTCATGGTTCCAGAGCAGCGTTCAGGCTCGGATACGGTGCGCGCCTGAGCGTCCCCAATGCGCCCTGTTGAAAGGCAGTCGGGCGTCTCGCGTTATTTCCGTCGTGCCATGCTGTAGACCGAAGGCACGCGGATGATAATACCTCTATCCGGCCTTGCCACGGTACTTAGTTTTCGCTCATGACATCAGGCTAGATTATTCTAGGGCGTGTCGACGCTAAAGATCAATGACCTCGTGATTGAGCGATGTATTGAATCGGTGATTGAGCGATTGGGCGATTCAGCGATTCGGTGACTGGGTGATTGAGCAATTGGGTGTATGGGTCAAAATCACTTAATCACTTCATCGCTCAATCACCAGCCTCACCAGCTATAATGGCGCGCCCGCAAAACGCGGTAATTCCGCAACTCCATGCTCGAAGTCAGCCAGATCGAGTGCGTCCGTGGCAGCCGACGCCTTTTCAGCGACTTGTCCTTCCGGCTCGAAGCGCACCAGGCGCTGCGCGTCCGGGGGGAAAACGGGTCCGGCAAAACCAGTCTTCTGAGAATCGTGGCCGGGCTGTCGCCGGCTGAATCGGGCAGCGTGTCATGGAACAATGGCCACATCCGTGCGCTCGGCGAGGACTATGTTCGCAATCTGCTGTTCCTCGGACATTCCAACGGCCTGAAGGACGATCTCTCGGCGGTCGAGAACCTGCGCTACGCGCTGGCGTTGGCGGGCGTTGGCGCCGATGAGCCGGCATTGCGCGCGGCGCTGGTCCAACAGGGACTGTCTGCGATTGCCGATCTGCCGGTAAAGCTGCTGTCGCATGGACAGAAGCGGCGCGTGGCGCTTGCGCGCCTGTCGTTTTCCGCGCAGAAGCCGCTCTGGATTCTGGATGAGCCTTTCATCGCGCTGGACACCGCCTCGGTGGAGACGCTGGCGAGAACGATAACGACCCAATTGCAGCGTGGCGGCATGGTGATGTTCACCACGCATCAGGAAGTCGCGCTTCCCGGCACGGCGATGCGTACCCTCGAGCTGGGAGCGCACTAGTTGAAGGGATTACTGATCGTCGGTTGCCGTGCGGTGGTGGCACGTGATCTGTTGATTGCATTGCGCCACCGTAGCGACGTCCTGACCACATTTTTCTTTTTTGTGATCGTGGTCAGCCTGTTTCCGCTGGGCGTGGGACCCGAGCCTGATACGCTGCGCGAGATCGCGCCCGGGGTGGTCTGGGTCGCGGCGCTGCTGGCCGCGATGTTGTCGCTGGCGCGCATGTTCGGGACGGACTACGCCGACGGCACCCTCGAGCAACTGGTACTAACGCCTCAGCCGCTGGTGGTGCTGGTGATGGCGAAAGTTGCGGCACACTGGTTGACGACCGGTTTGCCGCTGGTGCTGATTGCGCCGGTGCTGGGTTTGCAGTTCGATCTGCCTGCCGGATCGTTGGCGACGCTGCTGTTGTCGCTGCTGATCGGCACGCCGGTGTTGTCGCTGATCGGTGCGGTAGGGGCGGCGTTGACCCTGGGCGTGCGCGGCGGCGCCGCCCTGACCGCGCTGCTGGTGTTGCCGCTGTATGTGCCGGTGCTGATTTTCGGCGCCGGCGCAGTGGTCGCCACCGCGACCGGGACGGGTTCGGCGGGGCATCTGTCGCTGCTCGGAGCGATGCTGATGATTTCCCTGGTATTCGCGCCGTGGGCAACCGCGGTTGCCTTGAGGATTTCGATGGAGTAAGCGAAAAACGTGTAAGAAGACCTCACCACCAAGGCACCAAGGAAACCAGAACCGCGTCTTGCCTGTTCTTCAGGCTTTCTTGGTGCCTTCGTGTCTTGGTGGTTGGTGTTATGGATATTTGCAGTGAAATCATTTTGGAAGACGATACCACATGAACATCTGGCAACATTCGTCGCCGCAGACTTTCTACCCCTTGGCGGGAAAAATGGTGCCGTGGTTCATGGTGCCGGCAGCCGCTCTGGGAGCGGCCGGGCTGTACATCGCTTTTTTCATCGCGCCTACCGATTTTCAGCAGGGCGAGTCCTACCGGATCATCTTCATCCACGTGCCGGCGGCGTGGATGTCGATGTTCATCTATGTTGTCATGGCGTTCTGGGCCGGGATCGGGCTGGCGTTCAATACGCGGCTATCATCGATGATGGCGCACGCGTTGGCGCCCACCGGCGCATTGATGACCTTCATCGCACTGTGGACGGGCGCGTTATGGGGCAAGCCGACTTGGGGTACCTGGTGGGTCTGGGATGCCAGGCTGACCTCCGAACTGATCCTGTTGTTCCTGTATATCGGTTATATGTCGCTCGCCGCGGCGATCGACGATCCGCGCCGGGCCGACAAGGCGTCCGCCGTCCTGGCGGTGGTCGGTGTGGTCAATATCCCGATCATCTATTTCTCGGTGCAGTGGTGGAACACGCTGCACCAGGGCGCGTCGGTGAGCATCAGTCGCGCCCCCAGCATGGCAGCCACCATGCTGACCGGCATGCTGGTCATGGTGTTCGCATTCTGGGCCTATTCGATTGCGGCGGCGCTGATGCGGGTGCGGATCGTGATCCTGGAGCGCGAACGCAATTCCGCGTGGGTGCGGGAACTGGGAGACGGCGTTTCAGGTTGAACGCAACACCTACCACCAAGACACCAAGACACCAAGAAAACCGGAATTGCGTTCTGGTCTTGTTGTTCCTTGGTGCCTTCGTGCCTTGGTGGTGAGATTTGGAGTTTCGTCCTGTCTTGGAGGACAGAAAAAATGCAGTGGGGTAGTGTTTCCGAATTTTTCGCCATGGGCGGTTATGCCCTGTACGTCTGGGGCTCGTATCTAGTGACCGCGGTCGTCATCGCAGTCGAAGTGGCGGTATTGGTTCGCCGTAGCCGAACTCTGCGGGCCGGCGCCGGTCGTATTGCAGAACCCGAGTCCGACTGATCGTTCATGAAATCCCGCCACAAGCGCGTTGCTTTGATCGCTGCCGGCCTGGCAGCGCTGGGAATCGCGTTGGCGCTGATTCTCCAGGCATTCCAGAGTAATCTGGTGTTTTTCTTCACGCCTACCCAGGTGGCTGCCCACGAAGCCCCCCAAGGCAGGCATTTTCGCATCGGCGGGCTGGTGGAACAGGGTAGCGTGCAGCGCCAGCCGGACGGGGTGACAGTGCGCTTCGTGGTCACGGATACTGCGAGAAG
>JANOGP010000375.1:0-4119 GCA_031406075.1 Betaproteobacteria bacterium | reverse complement strand
ATTCTGGAAAAGATGAATCTGGGCAGCGTCGCCGAACTCGTTCGCTACGCACTGGAGCACGGTCTGCTCGATCGCAACCCCGGATCCTGATCCGGCACGGGTAGGAATTTTCCTACCTGCCGCCGTCCATTCATCCTATCCCGCTTTAAGTGTGCGCCGATACCCTGGCGTGGACGCTCCCCGCACACTGGGCGGCATGAAGAACGCTGATCGCCCGCCCTCCGACCCCAGCCCCCATCTGCGCGTATTCGTCGTGGAGAGTTCGCCTTTGATTCGCGAGCGCCTCGAGGACATGTTGGCTTCGATTGAAGGTGTGCACAGCGTCGGACACGCGGCCGGGGCCGACGAGGCGATCCATGAAATCCTTGATCTGCATCCCCACGCGGTCGTGCTCGACGTGAGACTGGCGCAAGGTACCGGCTTCGACGTATTGCGAGCGCTTCGCGAGCAGGCGCCGGAAATTGCCGTCTACATGCTGAGCAACTTCGCCACCGAGCCTTACCGGCGTCTGGCGTCGCGTCTCGGCGTTTCCGGATTCTTCGACAAGACCACCCAATTCGAGCACGTGCGCGAGGCCCTCGCCGACCGCGTCACCCGGACCTTGAACTGACCCGATAACAAAGGAGAAAACCATGCATACCGCAACGGTCACCGAGCTCCCCACCCACGTAGAAGTTGCATTGACATCCCAGAACCGGCAGTCAGCTGCCAGGGCCGACGTGACCTGCGCGAACTGCAACTTGCGCGAACTGTGCCTGCCGAGAGGCCTCAGCG
Organism: Betaproteobacteria bacterium; assembly: GCA_031406075.1. Taxonomy (GTDB): domain Bacteria; phylum Pseudomonadota; class Gammaproteobacteria; order Burkholderiales; family JACQAP01; genus JACQAP01. Next base: position 3,345 of record JANOGP010000375.1, on the reverse strand, counting down.
ACGCGGACATGCAGCGAATCGAGAAAATCGTGTACGCGAGGCGTCGCATCCGGCGCGGCGAAACGCTTTTCAACGCCGGCGAACCGTTCAACTCGATCTATTCGGTCCGCGCGGGTTTTTTCAAAACGAGCGTCATCGACACTGACGGGCGCGAACAGGTAATGGGCTTTTTCATGGGCGGGGAGTTGTTGGGCATGGACGGTCTCGGCTCGGGGAGCTATAACGGCACCGCCATCGCGCTCGAGGATAGCGAAGTATGCGTCATGCCTTACTCGCTGATCGAGAACCTGGCCAGTCATGTCCGGGCGCTGCAGCGCAACCTGCACTCGGTACTGGCGCGCGAAATCGTGCGTGATCACGGAGTCATGATGCTGCTCGGCAGCATGCGCGCTGAGGAAAGGCTGGCCGCGTTCCTTCTCAACCTGTCGCAGCGCTTTACCGCACGCGGGTACTCGCCCTTGGAATTCGTGTTGCGGATGACCCGCGAGGAAATCGGCAGTTACCTGGGCTTGAAACTCGAAACCGTAAGCCGCGCATTCTCCAGGTTCCAGGACGCCGGATTGGTCGAGGTGCAGCAGAAGCATATCCGCATCACCGACATTCCGGGATTGCGGGATATCATCGGCGAGACAAAGTAGACGCAGCCAATCTCGCGAAACGGCATTCGTCGCGACACGCGCGGATAAATAAATTCTGCGAGAAGTGCGTACCGTAACGGACCCAGATAACGAGCAAACCGCATTTTTGCATCCTGGTCGGATCGAGCGCGCGGGGAGAAGGGTTCGGTCATACCCTGCTGCAGAAAATGATCCGTTACTGCCGCGCCCGCGGAACCAAAGATCTGTTCGGCGACGTCCTCGCCACCAACTCACGGATGCTCGCACTTGCCGAATTAAATTTTATGCGTAGATGACCTGTGGACGGCGGGGTGGTGCGAGTCTCACTCAGACTCTGAATGCACCCCGCCGGGAGCAATCATCCAGTTCGCTCAACTGCCGATCGCGAATACCTGGGCGCGTAATGAAAAACCCCGGCGTTTGCCGCGCCGGACGCGATATCAGGCAAATGCGGCTCGGACTCCGACGTCCGGCTTCTTCAATCGCCGGCTATTGGACGATGATCTTACCTTGGTGGGAACCGAGCTTCTTCGGTAGCGTAAGTTCCAGCACACCGTCAGTGTACTTCGCCTTGGCGGTCTTCTCGTCCACGTCCTGTCCCAGACTGAAACTGCGGGACATGCTGCCATAGTAGCGTTCGCTTCTGATTACGCGCCCGCCTTCCTTTTGCTCCTTCTCCTCTTTGGTCTCGGCGGAGATGGAAACCATGTTGCCATCCACATCCACCTTGATGTCTTCTTTCTTCACGCCCGGAATTTCGGCGCGAACAACGTAGGCTCCGTTATTTTCCTTCACATCCATCCTGATCTGCGGCACCTGCTGCTCGACGCGGACCGGCCGCAGCATGAACCCCTTGAACATATCATCCAGATCCCCGAAAGGATCGTATCGCGTCACATTTGCCATCTTTACTCTCCTTTTCTCTCTGTGTCGAAAGAACCCGCACCGGAATCCAGTACCGATTCGGTGCCCTCTTCAGCCCTCGCCAGTTGCTCACGCAGTTCGGCTTCAGCCTCGTACCAATCATCCTCGGGTGCACCCTCGTCGAATCTCCGCGCTTCCGCACGGTAATACGCAGCGGTCGCCACCATCTCGCGCCATGCTTCGTCGCTGAATTCGCTCCTTGGGTCCGCGACCTTTTGATGTATGGCCCCGACCACCCTCTTTGGCCGGGTTTTACGCTTGGTCGCACGCACGGCATTGCGCGCAATCCCGCGACTTCTGTACAGTTGTGCGGTGGTCATGTTCGTTTCCCTCCAGTATTCGTGCGCGGCATGGACATCGAACTAACTTCGATTTCTTTCATACTAAATAAGACCTGACGTTCATCCGTTGATGCTGATCAAACTGAAGAGTATCCGTGCATCGCCGGGGCGACAGAGCGTGGCCTTCGTCCACAGCATCGGATCATCTCGTCCAATCGATCCGCACCAGATACTCGTCCTGGCTGTACTTGATATCCAGTTTGCCCTGGTAGGCGTGATGCAGGGCCTCGCCGATCCGACGCGCCAAATGCACGTCGGTGGTGGTGATCGTGATCATGCCGCCTTTCTCGGTGATATCCATGATGCGCTGGAGCGGGTGGTCCGCTGCTTCCTGCTGTTCCTCGTTTCGGACCAGGTGCCGGATTTCGTCCCGATGCGCGCCGAGAAACTCCCCGGACAGCGTTACGTATCCCGCGGGATAGCGGTCCTTGATGCGTTGGCATGCGGGACACAAATGCACGTGCGGCTTCTCCGGCCGCGGAGCCCGCTGCCATCGGCCCCTGTGGTACACGACACCGCACTGGGGACAGAGCGCCGGTTCCGGCGGTTTGCCGCGAGCCAGATAAGGATCGTGATTGACTTCCTCGAGCTGACGGTCGCGGTGCAGCTTTGCGTACGCACTCGGTTCCTGTTTTCTCACGCTTTCTCCCCGTTTGTCATTGCGCTTCGGTCCCACGTCCCTCGTGGACCTTTACGTCCCCGCGCATCTTGCGCGCAGCGTCTTCCAGTTGCCGCCGCGCCGCGTCGAAAGCGTCCCGCAGCGCCACGTATACATCCTGATGCTGGTCACGGTTCACGACCAACTCGCCGCCCGGCACGCGCAGAGAGATACGCACGTTGAAAAGCTTGCCTTGGTGTTTGTGGCGGTGTGGTTGCTCCACGCTGACGTGAGCACTCATCAGTTTCGGGTGAAACGACTCCAGCTTCCCGGTCTTCTCCCGGATGTGGTTCTCCAAAGCCTCCGAATGATCGATCTCATGGAATACGATCTGCACAGGCACTGTCATGACTTCTCGTCCTTTCAAAGCATTTTCTCGTCGTCGCCCGCTCTTTCAAGGAAGTAAAGACCCCTCAGACGTATCAACGACAAGCCTTTCGACCTCGCACCCCACGACGCGGACGGCCGTTTCAAACTGCCTTGGGACTACTTTGTGCGGGTCGTACCTGATGGTCGCCTCCTTTTGTGCAATGGAGACGCTTACGTCGGAGACGCCGCGTATGATGCTCAATGCGCTCTGAACGCTTCTCATCGAAGCGTCGAGGCTCATCCCGTTGATGGTCAGATGTACCGTTTGCATCGCACCCTCCTCACTTCGCCTTGGTGGCGCCGCTGCGGTAAACATTGCCACGAAAACCGTTTTTCACAAGAAGCGGCAGATAACCGCCGTGGTCGATGTGCGTAACCGTGCCGGTCGCACCCAGGAACGTCAGTTGCATCAGGTCAACGGCGAAGTTCCATTTCC
>JANOGP010000337.1:0-2291 GCA_031406075.1 Betaproteobacteria bacterium | reverse complement strand
GCCCGCCGCGCGCGCACGAGTCGGCGATCTCGATGGCGTTGTTTTTTTACGGCGCGTTCGTGCTGAGCTTTCGCTATGCGAACTTCTACCGGCGCGAAACGCGCTGGAAGATCGCGATCGAAACCTGGGGAATGATCGCCTTCATTACCTGGCAGGTCTGGTTCACGGGGAAGCTCGCCAGCCCCCTGTTGAACGTCTATCTGCTGCCGGTGATCACTTCCGCGCTCACGCTCGGCAAGCTCACCACGCTGCTAGAGGTCGCGATCATCGCCGCCTGCTACGTCCTCCTCGAGGCCATCGGCGTTCCGCCCGCGGGGTTGACGCTGCCGCAGGCCGGCGCCCTCGCGGCGCAGCTCGCGCCGGTACTGCTGGTCGCATACATCACCGTCGGGTCGGAGGAGGCGCGCTTGCGCGCTGGCCTCCGTCCGCCGCTCAAACTGGACATGCAGTTTTCCCGCATCCAGCTTTCACGAAGATTCGCTCCTCTGAGAGGCAATCGAAGGAATCAATCCGACCAAGTTCACCAGCCCCAACTCGCCGTAGAGCTTCGCGGTGGGCAGCGCTAGCCACCCCGCGCAACGCCAGCGCTTGAATCGATGCGACCAAATGCGCCGCACAACCCAGCGATCAAGTCGGTTGAAGATCTTCCGAACATGGGCACGCTTAAAATACTCGCCCCAGCCCCGCAACATCGGGTTGAGTCGCTGAATTAGCGCATCGGTCTTGAGCGGCACGTGCCGCTGAGTGAGGCTACGCACCCGATCCATGAACCGCCGGATCGATTTCTCGCGGGGATACGCATACAGCGCACCCGAGCGTGCTTTGCTACGAATCTTGCCCGCAGGCAGATCGAGCTGCCCACCACGCTTGATCTTGTAGCCGAGAAACTCGAACCCGTAGCGGACATGCACGATCCGCGTCTTCTGCGGATGCAGTTGCACACCCAACTCGGTCAAGATGCGTTTGGCCACCACCACCGCCGCTCGCGCTTGCGCCGCGGATGCGCAGGTGACCACCCAATCGTCCGCGTAGCGCGTCAGCTGATACCCCCTGCGTCGCATCTCCTGATCAAACGGCGTGAGCAGGATATTGCTCAGCAACGGAGAAACCACCCCACCCTGCGGAGTCCCGCGCTCAGTTGGAAACAGCCGCCCTTTACCATAGCTTCCCGCCTTGAGCATTGCTTCGATCAAACGCAACACTCGGCCATCGGCTATGCGGCGGCCCAGCAGCTTGAGCAGCTTGTCGTGTTCAACGGACCCGAAGAAATCTTTCAGGTCAGCGTCAACAATCCACTCGTCACCGCCTTCGATTTCCTTCCACACCTTGCGCAGGGCATCCTTCGTCGATCGCCCTCGCCGATATCCGAAGTTGGCCTCATCGAATACCGGCTCGAAGATCGGCTCCAGCCGATTGAGCAGCGCCTGCTGGCACACCCGATCATAGATCGTCGGAATGCCCAACATTCGCCACTCTCCCGGCTTGCCTTCCTTCTGGATCGGCACTTGCCGCACCGGTTCGGGCCGATAGGCTTGCTCTGTCAGTTCCCGCCGCAACCGATCCAACTGCCGGTCCCGCTGCGCCTCGAAATCCTCCAGACTCCGCCCATCCACTCCCCCACTGCCCCGGTTGGCTCGCACCCGCTCCCAGGCCATCTCCAAGTTCTTCCGCTGGTACACCTTGTCAATCAATGAATGGACCTTCTTTGCCTCCGTCGGGTTGATCCAGTCAGCCAGTCTCCTCGGACGAGAATGTACGGGTATTTCACGCATGGAACTGATCCTCCTTCCCGCCTTACTCACTGGTTTCCCAATTCTTCCCAACCATCTTCGCCTGCCGCCTTCCCCGACCCACTTCCGTCGCCGATTGCTCGGTCATGCGGCTTTCACCGCGCTTGATCGGTACTACTCGGCAGTCCGACTACTCGCCCGGCACCGCTTCCCACTTCGCTCCTCGCTTATAGGGTCGCTTGTCTCGGTGCCACCCGAGAACCGTGCGAGTTCTCCTGAGGTCACGCGCTGTTCTTCCGTACCGTGCCGCCCGCAAACACCTTGGTGCGGTGGGTGAATGAGAACGCCTTCGCCTTCATAGTGCAGGCTCGACCTTGCCCCACCTTTGGCCGACCGGTTCATCGTCGAGGCAGCCCCCATCGATTACGGCCCGGTACTTCTCCTCATGCCTTCGGATTCCACCTCGCGGTGGACACCCTGCCCTCCAGAGAACTGCAAGAAGATGGCTCCAGGTCCGCCTTGGCTGTTTCCGGCTTTCGCCTTCGTGCCCGTCTAGACTTC
>JANOGP010000343.1:0-4074 GCA_031406075.1 Betaproteobacteria bacterium | reverse complement strand
CTCCACAGGGAGAGAAAAACGACCGCAATTATAGCGACCTTGATGCCCCCATGGGAAACCAGTGCGTGCATGCGTTCGTAGGCGAACAATGCGGGCGCATGCCCGAGCGCTGCGAGCAATGTCAGGAGAATGAGTGCCGGGGTCAGGAATGCGGTAACCGTGCCGCCCGCGGCAAAGGGCCCCCACACCAGCGGCTTGTTGGATTTGGGCATGATCAGAATACTCCGGCAAAGAACAGCATGCCGAGCGTCAGCAGCACCCACGCCGCATAGTGCGCGCCGGCAATCACCCAGTCAGGCATGAACGTCTCGCCGATTTGAACGGGCAGCGCTTTGGGCGTCAGATTGAACCACGTCACGCTGTGATAGACAGCGAAAGCGAGCGCCAGCGCGTGAAAGCCGATGCTCAGAGGACTCTGGAGCGCGTCCAGGAAAGCCTCATACGCCGCCCGCCCTGCAGCCAGCCGGCCAATACCGACGACCAGCAACAGCGTGTAGGCGCCGATAAAGAGGCACGTCAGTTCACGCGCCATATAGCGCAGATATCGCGGGTGGTCGAAAAACCAGCCCACCTTGGGCACTACACGCAGGTACGGGCGGCGGCTCATTTCTTCAGCCATGGCATGAGGTGCTCCTGATACCAGTCCAGGGTGCTGGCGATTTTGACCTGCTGCAGCGCACCGGCCGGATCGACGTGCTCCGGGCAAACTTCGGAACACGCGCCGGCAAACGAGCACTCCCACACGCCTTCGGCCGCGGCGATTTCCTGCTGGCGCTGCTCGCGTCCGCCGTCGCGCGAGTCCAGGTTGTAGCGATGCGCCAGGGCAATCGCCGCCGGGCCGATGAACTTCGGTATCAATCCGTATTCAGGGCATGCCGCGTAACAGAGCATGCAATTGATGCAGAGCGTGTATTGCTTGAACCTCTTGAGTTCCGCGGGCGTCTGGCAGTACTCGCCTTCGCTCAGCGGCTTGGCCTCTTTGGGAATCAGGTACGGCTTGACGCGCGTCAGCTTGGCCACGAAATCGTCGATCACGGTCACCAGGTCGCGCTCGATCGGAAAATGGGCCAGCGGCTCGACGCGGATCAAGCCATGCAAATTCTTCAGGAACGCTTTGCAGGCCAGCCTGGGCTCGCCGTTGATCATCATGCCGCAGCTTCCGCACACCGCCATGTGGCAGGACCAGCGATAGCTCAGCGTCGGGTCGATCGTCTCCTTGATGCGGTTCAGGGCATCGAGCACCACCCACTCTTCCTCGCAGCTGACCGAGTAACGCTGAAAATGCGGATCGCTGTCGGTTTCCGGGTTATAGCGCAGCACCTCCAGCTCGAACAGGCGCTCGCTCATTGGGGGTCTCCCGAATAATCACGCACGCCGGGTTGCGATTTCGTGATCACCACGTCGCGATAGCCGATGCGGGGCGGGTCGCTCGAGTGAAATTGTGCCAGCGAATGGCGCAAAAAGTTCCGGTCGTCGCGCTCGACGAAGTCGAGCCGCTGGTGGGCGCCGCGCGATTCGGTGCGCGCCAGCGCGCTGGCCGTAACCGCCTCGGCGCAATCGAGCATCGATCCGAGTTCCAGCGCCTGCAGCAGATCGGTGTTGTAAACATTGGTCTTGTCGGTCAGTTCGACTTGCGCGTAGCGATGGCGCAGCTCACCGAGTTTCCTGCAGGCCTCCGACAAGCCCTCTGCGCTGCGATAGATACCGGCGTGCTCCTCCATGGTCGTCATCATTTCCCTGCGCAGTCCGGCGACCGATTCCGTGCCGCCGGTTTTCTCGAACAGCGCGCGTATTCGTGCCTGGGCCGCGGCCGCCAGCGCAGCGCCGGCCGCTGCATTACCGGGGCCCGCCCCGGACTGCAGATATTCGATGGCGCTCAGCCCGGCCCGGCGTCCGAAGACCAGAATCTCGGTGAGGGAGTTCGAACCCAACCGATTGGCGCCGTTGATGCTCACGCAGGCGCACTCGCCCGCCGCGAACAGTCCGGCGAGCGGCGTCGCGGCCCTGATGTCCGTATCGATGCCGCCCATCATGTAATGCACAACCGGGCGCACCGGCACCGGGTCGGTGACCGGATCGACACCCAGATAGCTGGTGGCCATGTCCCGCACCAGCGGCAGGCGCTCGTTAATCTTTTTCTCCCCGAGATGCCGCAGGTCGAGCAACATGCAGTCGCCCCATTTCGTGGCCAGCATGTTGCCTTTCTTCTGCTCGTGCCAGAACGCCTGACTGACCCGGTCGCGCGGGCCGAGTTCCATCGTCTTGAGTTGCGGCCTGCCGACCGGAGTTTCCGGTCCCATGCCATAGTCTTGCAGGAAGCGGCGGCCATTTCTGTTGAGCAGGATTCCGCCTTCGCCGCGGCAGGCTTCGGTAAGCAGGGTGCCCGTGTTGGGCAGTCCGGTCGGATGATACTGGACGAATTCCATGTCCTTGAGCGGCACGCCGGTGCGGTAGGCCAACGCCATCCCATCGCCAGTCTTGATTGCGCCGTTGGTGGTGAACGGGAACATGCGGCCGGCTCCGCCGCCGGCGATGATCACCGCGCGCGCCTGAAACCTGCGCATCTGACCGCTGCGCATCTCGATCGCCGTGAATCCGTGGCAGCATCCGTCATCAACGATAAGGTCGGTGACATAGTATTCGTCGAATCGCTGAATCGACGGGTACTTGAGCGAAGTCTGGAACAGGGTATGCAGGATGTGAAATCCCGACCTGTCGGCGGCAAACCAGGTGCGCTGCTTTTTCATGCCGCCGAATGGACGCACCGCCACTGATCCGTCGGGCTCGCGGCTCCACGGGCATCCCCAGTGTTCGAGCTGAATGAGTTCCCTGGGCGCTTCCTGGACCAGATAGTCGACCGCGTCCTGGTCGCACAGCCAGTCGCCACCGCCTACGGTATCGTTGAAGTGGTGATCGAGACTGTCGTCTGACTTGATCACCGCGGCCGCACCGCCCTCCGCAGCGCAAGTATGGCTGCGCATGGGATAGACTTTTGAGACCAGCGCAATCCGGATTCCTGAATCGATCTCCGCCAAAGTGATGGCGGCGCGCAACCCCGCGCCACCGGCTCCGACAATGGCAATGTCCGCCGTTATCGTTTCCATCGGATTACGCCGCTAATCCCACTCCAGCGCGCCTTTTTTCCACTCGTAGATGAAACCCACCACCAGAATTGCGAGAAACACCACCATTGCCAGAAAACCGAACATGCCGATCTCCTGAAGGACGATGGCCCACGGGAACAGAAACGCAATTTCGAGATCGAAAATAATGAACAGGATTGCGACGAGGTAATAGCGCACGTCGAATTTCATATGTGCATCCTCGAACGCCTCGAAGCCGCACTCGTAGGGAGAAAGCTTCTCACTGTCGGGGCGATGCACGCCCAGCATCCGGCTCATGCCGCTTCCCATTACGATCGGCATCACGCCGACGAAGACGCCGACCAGCACGAACATAAGTATCGGAAAATAATTGTCTATCATGGGGATTTCCGGAACATGGAGTGAAGCGTACTTATATCTTCTGCGCCCTGGCGCGGCAATTGCCATTGATCACGTCATGCGTTTCCCAAATAACGACAGCGCATTCTGGTGCATTGCGGACAGTCAAGACTTGATCTGGATCAATCTCTTGTCCGATCTGCTGGTGCCGACGGAGAGACTCGAACTCTCACGGCTTTCGCCACCGCCCCCTCAAGACGGCGTGTCTACCAATTCCACCACGACGGCATTAGAACTCGCGTAGCGTGAGGGGAAATACCCGCCCCACGCCTACTTGCTATTTCGGTATGTCTTTCACTTTTGAATCAGGATCCCCCGCCGGTTTATCCGGCACTGTAGCTGGCGCCTTGGCAGGCGCAGTTGCCGGCGCCTGCGATCCCGGTTGCGTCGCCATAATGCCCTTGCCATCGGATTGGTGCGCGGAAAACCACGTCAGCGTCAGACTGGTGAGGAAAAAAATCGTCGCCAGCAGCGCCGTGGCGCGGCTGAGAAAGTTGGCAGCGCCGGTAGAACCGAACAGGCTGCCCGAAGCCCCTCCACCGAACGCAGCGCCCATGTCGGCGCCCTTGCC
>JANOGP010000296.1:0-22813 GCA_031406075.1 Betaproteobacteria bacterium | reverse complement strand
CCTGAACAGGTTGCGCTCGCAGATCGAGCGTGACGTTCCCGTGGGGTTCGCGTTCCACAAGAACCCGCTGGAGCCGAAGGGCGGCCTGCAGGCCATGGCGCTGGAAGCACGGATGAAGGAACTGGAGCAGCGTTACCCGAAACTCCGCATCCTGGAGCGCATGGGCCGCTTCGATCAGGGGCGCATGTGGCGCCAGCTCGGTTCGCTCGGCGGCGGCAACCACTTCGTGGAAATCTGCCTCGATGCGGACCGCGCGGTGTGGATCATGCTGCATTCGGGTTCGCGAAACGTCGGCAACACCATCGGCCAGTGCGCGATCACCATGGCCAAGGAAGTGGCGCAAAAAGCGGACCGCAGCTTGCCGCATCGCGACCTGGCCTGGCTGGACGAAGGCACGCCGGAGTTCGAGGCGTACGTGGAAGGCCTCGAGTGGGCGCAGGAGTACGCGTCGCTCAACCGCGACCTGATGCTGCACCTCGTGCACAAGGCGCTCGCGAAAAACCTGGGGCGTGACGTTAGCTTCGTCGGTGAAGTGACGAACTGCCATCACAACTACGCGCGCGTCGAGGAGCATTTCGGCGAGCGCATCTGGGTGACGCGCAAGGGCGCGGTGAGCGCGCGCAGCGGCGAGCTGGGGATCATCCCCGGGTCGATGGGCGCGAAGAGTTTCATCGTGCGCGGCAAGGGCGAGGCATCGTCGTACTGCTCGTGCTCCCACGGCGCGGGCCGCCGCATGAGCCGTACGCAGGCCCGTAAGTCCTTCACTCGCAAGGACCTGGCGCTCGAGACGGCGGGCGTCGAATGCCGCAAGGATAAAGGCGTGATCGACGAAATTCCCTCGGCGTACAAGGACATCGATGCCGTGATGGCGGCGCAGTCCGACCTTGTCGAGATCGTTGCAACCCTGAAGCAGATCCTCTGCGTGAAGGGGTAGTACCAGTAGGCTGAAAGTTAGACGACGGGCACCGGTTCGTGCCCGTTTTTTTTCACACTGCAGGCGTTTCCGCTTCCTGCCGCCGCCTGAGGGTCGCGGCGCGTTTTGAGCTACGCTAGGGCCCTTCTTTCGAACCGGAGCCAGTCATGCAATTAAAAATCCTTCCCGGCACCGACATGAACGTCTCGCGGGTCTGCCTCGGCACCATGACCTGGGGCGAGCAGAACAGCGAAGCCGAGGCTCACGCGCAACTCGACTACGCAATCGATCAGGGCATCAACTTCATCGATACCGCGGAGATGTATCCGGTGCCGCCGAACGCCAAGACCCAGGGGCGCACCGAAAAATATCTCGGCACCTGGCTCGCGCGCCAGCAGCGGGATCGTTTGTTCATTGCGACCAAAGTCGCCGGACCCGGCCGCCGGGACTGGATCCGCGACGGGCGCACCGACCTGACGCCGGACGTAATCGCCGATGCGGTGGACACCAGTCTCGAACGCCTGCAGACCGATTACATCGACCTTTACCAGATCCACTGGCCGCAACGCAACGTACCGAATTTTGGCGCGACTGCGTTCGATCCTGCCAAGGAAAAGGACGGCCCCTCGATTCACGAGCAGGTGGCAGGCATGGCCGCGATGATCAAGGCCGGCAAGATCCGCCACTACGGCCTGTCGAACGAAACGGCCTGGGGGGTGTGCGAATTCCGCCGTGCCGCCGAGAAGCTCGGTCTTCCCGGCCCGGTCACGCTGCAGAACAGCTACAGCCTGCTCTCGCGCAATGTCGACAACGACCTCGCTGAGACGCTGTTTCGGGAAAACATGTCGCTGCTCGCCTACAGTCCGCTCGCGGCCGGCATTCTCTCCGGGAAATACATGGGCGGGGCGAAGCCGGCAGGGACGCGCTTCACACTGTTCGATTCGCTCGGTCTGCGCTTCCGCAAGCCGATGGTCTCCGAGGCGGTGGACGCCTATGCGGCACTCGCCAAGCGTCGCGGACTGAAGCTGGTGCAGTTGGCGCTTGGCTATGTGGCGAGCCGCTGGTTCATGGGCGCCTCGATCATCGGGGCAACCACGATGGCGCAACTCAAAGAAGACATCGCCGCGGCGCAACTCGCGCTCGACGCGGAGACGCTGGACGAAATCAAACAGATTCAGTTGCGCTACCCGAATCCGGCCGCCTGACCCGAACTCCCTGCGCCAACCCAAAATGACACTGATTGGGAATTGCGCTATCGTTTGCCGTCGGTTAAGGGCGATGGGGGAGGCCATGGCACACATCGATTGGCTGATCGTGGGCAAGTCATTCGGTAACTGTAATTGCGACTATGGCTGCCCGTGTCAGTTCGAAAGCCTGCCGACCCATGGCGCTTGCAGCGGCTTTGAGGTTCTGGAGATCGAGCAAGGCCATTTTGGCGGCTTGAAGCTCGACGGACTGCGGGCCGCGATCATCTATTCCTGGCCCGGACCGATCTTCGAGGGCAAGGGTCAGATGCAAGTCATCATCGACGAGCGCGCGAACCCCAAACAGCGCGAGGCGCTGGACACGATCCTTCATGGCGGCGAGACCGAAGAGGCCGCCAATCACTGGTGGGTCTACAGCACCATGTCGGATACCAAGCATCCAACGATTTACAAACCCATCCGTTTCGAGATCGACATCGACGCCCGCAAGGCGAGCGCCTCCATTCCTGGCGTGCTCGAAACCGAGGGCCGCCCGATCAAGAGCCCGGCCACCGGCCAGGATCACCGGGTCCGCATCGACATTCCGGGCGGCATCGAGTTCGACATTGCCGAAATCGGCAGCGGCAGTACGACCACCAAAGGCGCCATCGCCTTGACGCTCAAGGACAGTTACGGCCAGTTCAACCGCCTCCGCCACAACGGCGGCGGCGTCATTCGCTAAGTAGCTTTCAAACCAACAAAGGAGAAACGCATGGCTCATACTGACTGGATGATCCGTGGTCCGGAGATCGCGTCCTGCAATTGCTCTTATGGCTGCCCCTGCCAATTCAACGCCCTGCCCACCGATGGCACTTGCCGTGCGGCGGTCGGCATTCAGATCGACAAGGGCCATTACGGAAAGGTGAAACTCGACGGCCTGCGCCTGGCCGCGACCGCCGCCTGGCCGGGCCCGATCCACATGGGCCATGGCGAAATCCAGCCCATCGTCGACGAACGCGCCACGCCTGAACAACGCGAGGCGCTCCTCAAGATCATGTCGGGCCAGGACACCGAGCCGGGTGCCACCTTCTTCCAGGTCTTCGTGTCGATGTGCGACAAGGTGCACACGCCGATGTTCAAGAAGATCGACTTCAAAGCCGACATGAAGTCATGCAACGGCCATGTCAGCGTTCCCGGCGTGGTCGAGGTCAAGACCGAGGCGATTCGCAATCCCGTCACCGGTCAGCCGCATCACGCCAAGGTTTCCCTGCGCCAGGGCTTTGAATATGCCGAGGCCGAGTATGCAAGCGGAACCATAAAATCCGCAGGCCCCATTGCCCTTAACACTGCGGGCAAACATGCGCACATGGCGATGCTCCACATGACCGGGCAAGGCGTAGTCAGGTGAGCCCGGGCGGCTCCGCGCTGCCCGATACCCTGTTGCAACGCGCCGCGCTGAATGAGCGGCGCGTCGTGCTTGCTGCGCTTGCAATTGTGACGGCGCTGGGCCTCTGGGCCACGTTTCGCTCGGGCGATGCGCTGATGTCGCCCTCTTCGCCTGCGCCCGGCACTTTGGCCTATGCCGTGCTGCTCTTCGTCATGTGGTGGACCATGATGCTGGCGATGATGCTGCCCTCGGCAGCGCCGGCGATTCTGACCTACGGCATGGTCAGCCGGAAGTTCGCCCAGAATGGCGCGGCAACTGCGCCACTCGCGATGTTTGTCGCGGGCTACGCGGCCATCTGGACCGGCTTCAGCATTGCCACCGTGGCTCTGCAAATGGCCGTTCACGAGCTCGTGCCGTTGACCGGCATGATGGCGGTGATCAGCACGACGCTGGGCGCGGCGCTGTTGATCGCTGCGGGACTCTATCAGTTGTCGCCACTCAAACAGGCCTGCCTGCGCAATTGCCAGACGCCGCTGATGTTTTTTGCGCGGAACTGGCGCAAAGGATACGGCGGCGCCCTGCGCATGGGCCTGTCGCACGGGCTCTATTGCCTGGGCTGTTGCTGGGTGCTGATGGGGCTGCTGTTCTACGGCGGTGTGATGGAACTGCGCTGGATCGTCGGGCTGGCGCTCTACGTGGCCGCGGAAAAGCTGATTCCGGCAAGCGTCCGGCTGAGCCGTTACGCGGGGATTGTGCTGATCGGCTGGGGGTTGTGGACGGTCTCGGGCGTCGTCACTTCAGGCTGATCCCCACTTTCAAATTAAGTGACATTCGCATTCGCGGTCGTCCGTCCCGGTGATCGCCGAACAACTTTGTCTCGGGTCGAGGTGGAGACCGTGGCGGGCCCACCAGAGCTTGTCAAAGTTGCGGGTATTGAATCAGACTGCGCGCGAGAAAAGGAAGGAGCAAGATGGTTCGTCGCGGTCTGAAAGTTCTTTGCCTGCTCACCACGCTCGTGGCCGGCGTGGCCCACGCGGAAAAGCGTTACGGGCCGGGTGTCACGGATACGGAAATTCTGCTCGGCCAGACCATGCCGTACAGTGGACCGGCGTCATCCTACGGAACCTACGGCAAGGCCCAGGCCGCGTTCTTTCGCATGATCAATGAGCATGGCGGCATCAACGGGCGCAAGATTAGGCTGCTCAGCCTGGACGACGGCTACAGCCCGCCCCGCGCCGTGGAGCAGATCCGCAAGCTGCTCGAACAGGAGCGGGTGCTGGCGATCTTCAGTTCCTTCGGTACGCCCACCAACACCGCGATCGTCAAGTATCTGAACGTCAGGAAGGTGCCACACCTGTTCGTGACGTCCGGAGCGGCGGAGTTCGCCGATCCGAAGACTTACCCGTGGACGATGGGCTGGCGCGTCAACTATGTGTCGGAAGCCAAGGTCTTCGCCAGGTATGTGCTCCACGTGCGGCCCGACGCGAAGATCGCCGCGCTGTACCAGAACGACGATCTGGGAAAGGACTACATGCGCGGCCTGCGCGAAGGGTTGGGTGATCACGCGGACAAAATGATGGTCGCCGAGGCCTCGTTCGAGGTAACCGATCCCACCGTCGACTCGCAAATCATCACCCTCAAGGCCTCGGGCGCGGACACCTTCTTCATCTTCAGTTCGCCGAAGGCGGCGGCGCAGGCCATCCGCAAGGTCTGGGACCTGGGCTGGCGCCCGTTGCAGTTCGTCGGCAGTCCGGCATCGTCGGTGGCTACGGTGATGAAACCGGCTGGGCTGGAAAAGTCCGTCGGCATCATCGGCGGCGCTTTCCTGAAGGATCCGACCGACAGTCACTGGCAGAACGATGCGGGACTCAAGGAGTGGCTCGACTTCATGACGCGGTATTACCCGGAAGGTGACGTGACCGACTTCTACAATGTGTACGCCTACGCCACGGCGCAAACTCTGGTGCAAGTCCTCAAGCAATGCGGTGATGACCTCACGCGCGAGAACCTCATGCGGCAGGCGGCCAACCTGAAGAACCTGGAGCTGCCCATCCTCATCCCCCGGATTCGAATCAACACCGGGCCGAGCGACTACTCGCCCATCGAGCAGATGCAGTTGCAGCGCTTTGACGGAAAGCAATGGGTGCTGTTCGGGAACATAATCACTCCCTGAGTCCCCGGCGGAAGGCGCAACGCCGAACCCTTTTGCGCGGCGACAAACCCAATTGCGCCATGCGACGCAAACAAAACTGAACCCAGGGCGCTACCCGGGTTGCTTCTTCCTTGGAGATCAACAACAAAATTCCCTGGCATCAATCCGCCAGATGATTGCTTCAGGTTGCGCTGTCACGCCGCGCACCGGCCAAAATCTCCCGGTCAGGTCGGAGGCGGACTTTCCCTATGAGGGGACATTGCCAAAGAGGCGTGATTGGCAACAGGAAAAGCCTGAATTTACTGCTTTTTCTTCAAGTCCGCAGGCGGCGGGGCGTCTTTTTTGTAGTCGCCGATGATCCCCTTCGCGGGGCACATTTTGAAAACGGGGCACTTGATGCAACCTACTGCCAACGCAACCGGGCAAAGCGTCATGATTGAGTCTCCCAGACAAAACCGCGACCGGCTTGCACACAGCCGTCAGTCACATGCTACTCCCCTCTCGCGTCGTACCGGGCCGCCCGGGCAGTTCGCGAGACATCTTAGTGACCGCAATCGTGGGCCTCTCGAGATTGTCGCTTGCGGCTGAAAGAAGAACTCGCCAATCCGGCGCGTCTGTGCCGAAACGGCAATTACAAAGGGCGCGACTCGCGTCACGCCCCTTTTGCTTCAGCTCTCCGGTCGAGATAACCCTCAAATTTCGGGTTTAAGGTGGTCGCCGCCCGTCCGCATCAGGCACACCCGAACGAAATGGCGCGCGCAACAGCGAATGTCTTGGGCAACAACCGGATCGTCATGCCTTGGGCTTGAGAATCAACCCCGGCCCGGCCTGCGGAAGCGATTCCAGTGAGCGCCCTTCGTCCGTCGAAGTCAAGGGATTCTTGCGGCCTCGCGATAACTATGATCTGAAACCGGTTTCCATTAGGATAGAAGCCTCGCTCGGAGGGTATCCATGCCAACAGAGCTGGGCGTAGGCCACATACTGAGCTTGTTCCTGGTTGTCGCTGGCGTTGCCGTGATCGTGCTCGGCTTCTTCAAGAACTTCGGCCGGCAGGTCCAAAAAATCAAAATTGCGCGTTTCGGTATCGACACGGAACTGAGCACCATGGGTTTATGGCTGGTGCTCGGCCTGATTCTGGCCGCTGGCGGTGTCTACGTATTCATGCACTCCGGCGATTCCAGCGGACCGATGCATGTACGCCTCAACATCCATTTCGATCCAGCCGAGGTAAACCCGCGCAACCCGAATTTCAGAGCGCGGGCATTCATCAAAACGGCCACTGGAAACCAGGAGATCCCGATTCTCCCAACGGTGCGCGAAGGAGGCCTTTCGGTCGATGTCAGCGTGCCGAACCTGGAGACGCCGTTTTTCATCGTATTCGACACGCCGCAAGGAACCTGGAAGACCGACGATCACAGCGTGCGCGAGACAGCGACGACCGCGCGCAGACTGGAGTCCCAGTGAGCCGGCGCCTGTTGCGATTGGCGGCTGGGTTGCTGGCGGCGCTGACGCTCGCGACGGCGACCCCGGCACTGGCGGCGCTCACGGTCAAGAATACTTCGGTTTACATAGGCGGAGGTCGTTGGGACTGGAGGGTCTTTGTCGACGCTGACACCGAAACTCTGCGACAAATCGAGTGCGTGGAGTACACGCTGCATCCGACTTTTCCCAACCCGGTACGCCGTGTCTGTAACCAGTCGGAGGCTAAGTTCGCGCTTTCCTCCAATGGCTGGGGGACTTTCACGATCAAGGTGCGTATCCAGTATCGTGACGGGCGCACCGAGCTTCTGGAGCACCCGCTGGTTTTCGCCCAGGCAGCGGCAACGTCGCCATTGAGCCTGAAGGCGCGCAACTGGGCGCGCGAGATCGAGCCCGAATGGTGGGAATGGGGCGTGCACCTCGAGGGATCCGCTGCCGATCTCGACCGCGTCCGGTGCGTGGAGTACACACTGCACCCAACGTTTCCCAATCCCGTGCGCACGGTCTGCTCGCGCTCCGATCGCTTCCTGCTGACTGCACGCGGCTGGGGGACCTTCGAGATCAAGATCAAGGTGTTGCTCAACGACAACTCGATGTATCCAATGAGCCATCGGCTCACGTTTCGCTGATCCGGCAGCCTGCGCGGGTTGGTCGGTTGTGGCGCCGGCGTCGGCAGACCGCATGAACCTGGTCCGATGGATTCAACATCGAACCGCACCACTGGAGCACGGGTAGGACATTGCGGGTGTTTGGCAGTGTGAGAAGTGCAACCAACCTCGCTGCCAATACCAGATGTTCCTTTCCGGAAACCATGATGCGGGCGTCGAGACCGACGCTGTCACGGTAGTCTGAAAAAGCGGGAAGTGAACTCGGCGCGCAGATCGCAGTCAATCCACGCGTCACATGCAGTTCGCCCACCAAGGAGTAAACAGGATGAAAAAGCAATTCGAAATTGCGCTTTCGGTTTTTGCAATCTGCATGTCCTTCGGCACAATCGCCACGGTCAATGCCGCCGACAAACTCGAAGGCATCCCGCTGGCATGGCGGCCGACTTCCCCGATGTCCGAAAGGCCGCCGGTCGATCTGAAAGGGCTCGAAGGCGTCAAGCTGCAGCTCGATCCTTTTACAGACAAGCGCGAGGATCCCGCCTTTATCGGGCGCAACGTGAACAGTGTGCCGATACGCAAGGTCACGACCAACGAGGATGTCGCGCGTTTCGCGACCTATCAGGTGAAATTGCTCCTGTCCGGCCTGGGCCTCAAGGTGGTGGAAAGCGGCGGAGACGTAATCGTGAACGGCGAGATCATGAAATTCTTCGCCGAGGAGGCCAATCGCTACAAGGCCGAAGTCGAGCTGAAGGTCATATTCACCGATGCGAACGGAAAATTTCTGTGGGCGGTGGCGTCCGTCGGCACTTCGAGCCGCTTCGGATTGGCGTACAAGGCGGACAACTACTTCGAAGTGCTGAGCGATGCGCTGATCGGGGCGACACATCAAATGGTCCAGAATCCCGGCTTCCGCGATGCGTTGACCGGGAAATAGGGCGTTCGAGTGAAAAGGGGCGATCCCGAAAAAACCGATCGCCTCGAAAGGGCGCGTTCAGGGCAGGAGCATCCGGCACACGTCCGCCAGGACGATGCCAGTCGAACGTTGACCTTGCGCAGTTGGCCACGGAAGAACTGGCGGGGTCATCGGTCACCGTTTTTTGGAAACTTTTTTTTCCAATTCGATGTCCACGAAATTCCAGCTGCGTCAGCCCGACTCATTTCCCGCTATGAATCGGGAACCGAATGGCCCGCTTGCGCGACGAGTTGCGCCAGCCGCGAGAGCCGCGGATCGGCGATGCCCGCGCCTACCAGGCTGGTCGCGGTCTGAACCAGGTAATCGGCGCAGGTCCCGTAATGGCCGCATGCCTTCAGCGCGATCGATACGATTTGGCGGTCGTCAAGCCGGCCGGTATAGCCGGGCTTTTTTCGGTTGACGATAAAAGCGATCGCGCGCACTGCGCGGCGGCCGGTGCCGGCTTTGACCCAGCGCGGCATGTACGTGCCCATCACCATTTCCCTGCGCCAGAGCAGGCCAAGCTCGAACATCAGTTTTTCGTCGTGCAAGCGGTAAGCCACGCCCTGGCAGGATCCGCCCGCATCCAGCCCGAGCACCAGGCCGGGCACCTCCGGCGATCCGCGATTGACCTTCGACCACAGATAGAAGCCGCGATGGTAGCCGTGGATCCGCGCAGGACGGCGCTCGGCGAATTCCATCAGCGGGTTCCAGATCAGCGATCCGTAGCCGAATACCCACACCGGATCGCCTTTGCGATGTCCGGCCATGGTGTCGGCGAGAGAGCGCGCCACGTCCTCATCGGACATCAGCAGATGTCCGTGACCGGAATCGCGCACCGCCTTGCGAACACCGTCCTGTTCGAGGACCGAGCGATCTACCTTTGACACTGCGTCTCCACTTTGTCGAGCAATACGGCCTCGGCCATCGTCATATTGCCATCGGGACCGGCCGTTTTGGGCGGATTATCCGATGAAGTGTATTGAAAATGAGCCGTGCCCTCGGCATGGACGTGAGAATAGGTTCGTACCCGATTTTCTCCGCGAGTACCTGAGCAGGAAACTGTGTCTGGGATATGCTGTTTCCCATTGGGGTCCGACATGATCAAGACTGGATTTACGGAGCAAACGCCGGAAGACGCCTCGCACACCACCGGGGTGCTGTTTCGCTCCCACATCGAGATCACTCGCATTCTGCGCCAGCTAGCCCAAGACCAAGCGGTACTGTCGGCGGAAGTAGGAGACCCCGGACACTTGTTTCTGACGCGACTGCTGGACGTCGATCCGGCAGGGGAATTCTTCGTAGTCGCCTATGGCGAGGAACGGGGGGCCAACACGGCGTTGCACAAACAGGCGCACGTGGTGTTTCGGGCAAGCGACAAGCGCGGGCGCATCGAATTCGCGGCAGGCGCGGCGTCCGAAACCTTGTTCGACGGTAACCCCGCGGTTCGGTTTGCGGTTCCTCAGACGCTGGTCCGATCACAACGCCGTGAGCACCTCAGGTTCAAGGTCCCATCGGACGCGTCGCTGCGCTGCGTTGCCGACAACGCCGGCGTTGCGCCGTTCGAGGCGCGGATCGTCGACGTCAGTTGGGGAGGCATTGGCGACATGATTTATGACTCGGGCGTGACGCTCGCGCCGGGCACCGTGCTAAGTGGATGCAAGATCATCATCGCGGGCAGTGAACCGATCGTCGCCGATTTGGAGGTGCGTTATTCGGTTTCCATCGTGCAACCCGATGGCAGCATCGCGCGGCGCTCTGGGGTGAAGTTCCTCGGCGAGCCCAAAGGCTTAGACGCCCTCCTCAACAGATTTATTATCGAGTTTGGGGAAAACCGCCACGACCGGTAATAAGCGGACACTCCGGATAGTTCCCCGACGAGGGCCCAAAGGCAGCATCCGTCCTGCCGCGACGTGGGTACTGCCCTTGGTTGGTCATTACGGCGGCGACGATTGCGTAATGCAGTTTGATCGTTGCTGTACGCGCGAACCCGGAAACTTTCGAGCCGGCCACCTCGCGGACACGAGCCCCGAAAAAGAATTCAAAGTACGAGGTCCTCCTGGAGGGGAAACGAATCGGGAGCGGCTTGAGCGGCGTCAACGCCGCAAAGGCCGTGCACGCCTACCCCCAGCAGCCGCACCGTTCGTTTTGCCGCGTCGGTGCGGTCGAGCAGAGCCAGCGCCCGCTCCACAATCCTTGCCGCATTCTGCGTCGCCGGCTCCTCGGTGTGGCTGCGTGTTACCGTGGTGAAATTCGCATAGCGCACCTTGATGGTCACCGTGCGCGCCAGTAGCGCCTTTTTCTGCAGCGAACCTGCCACCCGCTGCGCCAGCCGCTCTATTTCCACGCGCATCTCGTTCAAATCTTCAAGATCCTGCACATAGGTGTCTTCCGCGGAAATCGATTTCCACGGCCGGTCCGGCGTTACCTTCCTCGGATCGTCGCCATTGGACAGGCGCACAAGCCACTCGGCCAGGCTGCCGACGGTTCGCGTCAGCAGTGCCCGGTCGGCTGAGCGCACATCCACCAGCCTCAAGACGCCGATGGCGTGCAGTTTCTTCGCCGTCACCGGCCCGACGCCCCACAAGGCTTCCACCGGCAGCTTCTGCAGGAAGGCCTCGACGCGCTCGGGCGCGATCACCGTGAGGCCGTCGGGTTTTTCCCAGCCGGAAGCGATCTTCGCCAGGAATTTGTTCGGCGCCACGCCGGCCGAGGCGGTGAGCGAGAGCTCGTCGCGGATGCGCGCCTTCAGGTACTTGGCGACTTCCATCGCCAGTGGCTCGCTCAACATGTTCTCGGTGACGTCGAGGTAAGCCTCGTCCAGTGACAAGGGCTCCACCAGCGGCGTGGCGGAGCGAAGAATCGCCATCACCTGCTGCGATACTTCCTTATAGAGCGTGAAGTTGGGCCGCACCACCACCAGATCGGGACAGGCACGCAGCGCGCGTGCGGTCGGCATCGCGGAGCGCACGCCGAACTTGCGTGCTTCGTAGCTGCAGGCGGCGACCACGCCGCGTGACTCGGGTGAGCCGCCCACCGCGACCGGTTTGCCGCGCAGGGACGGATCTTCGCGCTGCTCGACCGACGCATAGAAGGCGTCCATATCGAGGTGGATGATTTTGCGCACGGATTCGGACACAAGTGCCAGTTTAGCGCGCTGGTTTCCGGAAGCCTGATCCCGCGTGCCGCCTCCCATTTTTTGTATTTAACTTTACAGTTAATTAACCATCACCTAAATTAAGAAACATGGACCAGTTAACCGATACCTTTGCCGCCCTTGCGGACCCGACCCGCCGCGCGATCCTCGCCCGCCTTGCCAAGAGCGAGGCGACGGTGGGGGAGCTTGCCGAACCGTTCGAAATCTCGCTGCCTGCGGTGTCGCGCCATTTACGCGTGCTCGAAGGCGCGCACCTGATCGAGCGGCGCGTGGATGCGCAATGGCGGATGTGCAGCCTGAGTGCCGAGCCGCTGCAGGCGGCGTCGGAATGGATCGAGTTCTTCCGCCGCTTCTGGGAAGGCCGTCTCGATCGCGTTGCCGAATATCTTGAGAAGATCAAACCGAAGAGGAGGAAAAAATGAGCGCCGAACAACTCACGATCAGCCGTACGTTCAAGGATTCGCGCGAGCGCGTATTCGATGCCTTCACGAAAAAGGAGGCGATCCAGGCGTGGTACGGACCCGACGGTTTTACTGTCCCGAGCGTGGCCGTCGATGCCAAGCCCGGCGGCAAGTACCGCATCGAGATGCACTCGCCGGAAGGCGGGGTGCACGTCGTGACCGGGCAGTTCCGTGAAGTGAAGCGGCCGGAAAAACTGGTGTTCACTTGGGCCTGGCTCGACGGCGCCGGCGTCGGCCCCGAGTCGCTGGTGACGCTGACGTTCAAGGACAAGGGCGGGGCGACCGAGATGACGCTCGTGCATTCAGGGTTCGCCACCGTAGAGGCACGCGACGGGCACAACAAAGGCTGGACTTCGAGCTTCGATTGCCTGACCGCGATGCTTGCGGGCAAGCCGCAGCCGGCCGGGCCGCGGCCGACGATCGTCGGCGATCCGCGCAGCACGTATGTGCGCAGCGCGCGCATGGCATTTGTCGAAAAAGGCATCAGTTATGCGTTCGAACCCCAGCCCCCGCACAGTGATCCGGTGAAGGCGATCCATCCACTCGGCAAAATCCCGGGGTTCCGCGCCGGCAATCTGCAGCTCTTCGAGACCAGCGCGATCATGCGCTACGTGGACGAGGCCTTTCCGGGCCCGCGGCTGATGCCCGAGACCCCCGTTGACCGCGCCCGCGCCGAGCAGTGGATCAGCGGCGTGCACTGCTATTTCTACGATTCGATGACCGTACGCTACGTGCTCCAGTACGTCTTTCCCAAGGGCGCGGATGGCAAGCCCGACATGGCGGTCATCGGCAAAGCCCGTACCGACATGGCCAAGCACTTCGGCATGCTGGAGGCGGCGTACGACGGCCGCAATTTTCTCGTGGGCGACCGGCCGACGATCGCCGACCTGCTGATCGCGCCGATCGTGTTTTATGTGCAGAACATGCCGGATGGCAAAGAAGTCCTGGCTCCGTTCGCGGCGGTGCGCCGAGCGCATTCGGCGATGGCCGAGCGCGACAGCTTCAAGGCGACGATGCCGCCGACAAAATAGGCGCCGCGCGCGATGGCTTTCGACGAAGAACTGGCCGGGCGCATCCGCAAGCGCCTTGCCGTGCAGAAAGGGCTGGCCGAGAAAAAGATGTTCGGAGGCCTCGCGTTTCTGCTCAACGGCAACATGTGCTGCGGCGTGCATCGGCGCGAGTTGATCGTACGCCTGGACCCGGCCAAGACCGGAGCCGCACTCGCCGAGCCTCACACCCGCATCTTCGACTTGAGCGGCCGCCCGATGAAAGGGTGGATCCTGGTCGAACCCGCCGGGCTCGCGGACAAACCGGCGCTGGCGAAATGGCTGCGCCTGGCGACGAAATTCGCGGCATCGCTGCCGAAGAAGTAATCTGCCGAAAGGGCCGTGAATGTCGAATAAACAAAGCACTTTCCCTTTTTTCTTTGCGTCCTTTCCTTTCCCCTTTGCGGCCTTTGCGTCAACGCTTCTAACGCTGGCCTTTGGCGAGCTACTCGCGCCTCGCGCCTCGCGCCTCGCACCTCGCACCTCGCACCTCGTACCTCGCACCTCGTACCTCGGCCCTACGATTGTCGTGATTTGGCGACAGAAAAAGTCGGCCATCCAATTTCACCTCAACTACGTAAGTTGACGTAGAATCGCGCCAGCTTTTTGCAGTTCATCGGGGCCCGCTGCGCAAAGACGCATGCGGCTGAAGCAGGCTGGCGCTAGAAACCCTATGAGGTAACGCGCGACGGTCAATGAAAATTAAAGACAAAGAGGGGCCGAGCTGATTCCGCCCCAACCTTTCGCATTGATCGCCGCCTTCCTGGCGGCCGTCTCGCCCCTTTCGGCGCTGGCAGAGAATCCGCCTTCGCCAGCCCCACTTCCCCCTAACGATTCCACCTCTCAGCAGATCCAGCGCCTCAAAGACCGCTCCGACCGTAACCCCGGCAACAAGCGTTTCCTCTACGACTACCTCACCGCGCTCAGCCAAAGCGGCCGCGATGCCGAACTGGTCGCGTCCGTTCCAAATATCGAACTGGCCACCGCACCGGTATCCGTGCTCGGGCGGGCCGGCCGGGCAGCAAGCAACCTGAAGCGCTTTGGTCTTGCGGTCGAGCTCTACCAGGCGGCCATCAAGCGGGCGCCCGATCGCAGCGACATCGTCGCCGGTTTGGCGTACTCGCTGATCGACAACCGCAAGCCGGATGAGGCGGTCGCACTGCTTGAGGCGCGAAAGCGCTCGACTTGGCAGGAAATTCCGCTCCTCGAAGCCTACGCGGAGGCGTTGCAGGCCAGGCGCGACTCGGTCCATGCGCTGCTCATCTACGAGCGCATCCTGGTGCTCGAACCCGGGAACCGCGCTGCGTTGCGTAACCAGATTTTTACCGTGGCGCGGATCGGCGCGCCGCATCGAGCCGTCGAACTGGCGGAGCAATCCCCGGGCGTGCTGAGCGAAGACGAGTTGCTCGGCTTGAAGGCCGACCAGGCGGCGCTGACCACACGCTGGGGAGCGGCCGCCGACCCGTCCGCACCGGACCGCTTCGGCAACACCGATATCGCGCTGGCCGAAAACGAGCGGTTGCTTCAGGAGCTGCAGACTTCCGGCAAAGGCGAAAGCCCGGCCGCGCGGCGACTGCAGTTCGACCGCATCGAAGCACTGCGCAACCGCGCGCGCATGCGCGAAGCAGTGGCGCTACACGAGAGCCTCGTCGATGAGGGCGTTGAAGTTCCGGCTTACGCGCAGCTCGCCGCGGCCGAGGCCTACCTCTACCTCGAGCAGCCCGAGAGGGCGCGCGATCTTTACCTGCGTGCGCTGCCGCAGACCGGCGAGAATTTCAGCGCGCAGGTGCAGTTGTTCTACGCCTACTCCGACGGCGAGCAGCACCGCGAGGCGCTCGAACAGATCGACCGCGTGGCTGCCGCCACGCCGCAGCGCATCGCCGCCTACAGCCCGCTCACCATCGCCGACAACCCGGATTACGCGAGCGCAGCGGCCACTGCCGCGGCGGCGCGCGGCTATCAGGATTACCTGGATCAGGCGCAGCAACGACTCGAGGATCTGCGCCAGCTTGCCCCTTACAACATGGAAGTACGCGACAAGCTTGCGCTGATTTACGGCGCGCGCGGCTGGCCGCGCCGCGCGGAACAGGAGCATCAATGGATTCTGGCAGTGGAGCCCGCGCATCGCGATAGCCGCGTCGGACATGCGAACACGTTGCGCGAACTTCAGGACTGGGAGCCCGCCGGCAGTGGAGTCGCGGCACTGGAAGCGGCGTATCCCGAGGACAGGCACGTGCAGCGGGCGGCGCGCCAATGGCGCATCCACGGCATGCACGAACTGCAGGTCGATGCCGGCACCGGCGATTCCAGCGGCGGCGCCGGACCGCTGGGCACGAAGGAACATGCTTTTGAAACGCGGCTGTACTCCCAGCCGATCGCGCAGGACTGGCGGGCATTCCTGCATCAGTTCGAAGCCAGCGCGACCTTTCCCGACGGCAAGGGCTATCGCCGCCGCCTCGGCGCCGGCGCGGAGTACCGCGTGCGTGACCTGCGCGTTGCCGCGGAACTCAGCGACGGCTACGACTCCGATTCCGACCTCGGCGTGTCGCTCGCCGGTGCGTGGTCGCTGGACGACCACTGGCGTTTCGAGGGCGCCGTCGATACCTCCAGTAACGATATTCCGTTGCAGGCGCGTTTGGCCGATGTGCGCGGAAATTCGGTGCGCGCCGGCGTCAACTGGCGAGCGCACGAGTCGCGCAGTTTGGGCGCGTCCCTGCAGACCCTCGACTTCAGCGACGGCAACCGCCGCAACATCCTGACCGGTTCCGCGTTCCAGCGTTTTGTGACCGGGCCGGTGTGGAAACTCGACGGTGCCGCCGCCCTGTACACATCGAGGAATTCGGCTTCGAACGTCAATTATTTCAACCCCGGAGAGGATTACGGCCTGGACCTGACACTGATCGGCGAGCAGCGCCTTTGGCGCCGCTACGACCGCAGCTTCACGCACAGGCTGTTTCTCACGCTGGGAGATTACCGGCAGCAGGGCTTCGGCTCCGGCGAGGTGGGCGCAATCCGCTACGAGCACGAATGGAGCCTCGACAATCGCCTGGGGCTGAGCTACGGCGCGCAACGCGGCTTCCACCCCTACGACGGCGTGCGCGAATACGCCAGCTACTACAACCTGTCGCTGAACTGGAAATTCTAGAATGAGACTGCGCGCCTTCCCGTACATTCTCCTCGCGTTCCGGCTCGCCGCCGGTGCGACGGCGATCGCGGTGGTCGGCAGTGCGGCGCAGGGCGCGGAAGGTGCGGTGTCGTACCGCGTGCTGTGCTATCACGACGTGCAGGAAGACGTGCGGACGAATCCCGATCCCCACGCGGTGGCCACCGCGCAACTGGTGGCGCAGTTCGCGTGGATGAAGGACAACGGCTACCGCGTGGTGAGCCTCGATGACGTGATTGCCGCCAGGGAAGGCCGCCGGGCGCTGCCCGCGAAAGCGGTGGTTCTGACTTTCGACGACGGTTTTCGCAGCGTTTACACCCGCGTATTTCCCTTGCTGAAGCTTTTCAAATATCCGGCCATCGTCGCGCTTTCCGGAAGCTGGCTGGATGCGCCGCCGGGCGGGACCGTCGAGTACGAGGGCAAGCAGGTTGCGCGTGAACGCTTCCTGTCGTGGGAGCAGATCAGGGAAATGTCCGACTCGGGGCTGGTTGAATTGGCTTCGCACACCTACGACCTGCACCGCGGCATACCCGCCAATCCGCAGGGCAGCCTGATCCCGTCGGTGATCGCGTACCGCTATGACGCCGCCCGCGGTACTTACGAGGACGAGCCGGCACACATCGCCCGGTTGCGCGCCGACCTCGCCCGCAACTCCGAGCTGATCAAGTCGAAGGCCGGGCGCCGGCCCCGGGTGATCGTGTGGCCGTTCGGGCGCGACAGCATGCAGGCCATCGAAGTCGCGCGCGAACTGGGCATGCCGGTCGGCATGAGTCTGGTGAGCGGCGCCAACAACCTCAAGGATGAACTGAGCCGGGTTCGCCGCGACCAGGTGGCCGGCAACCCGCCGCTGCGCGATTTCATCCCGATGGCCTCCAGGGACCCCGACCCGCTGCCGGAACGGGTGGTGCACGTGGACCTCGACTACGTTTACGACGCCGACTCGCGCCAGCAGCAGGCGAACATTGACAGCCTGCTCGATCGCATCCTCGCGCTGCGCGTTACCTCCGTGTATCTGCAGGCCTTCGCCGATGCCGACGGCAACGGCCAGGCGGAGGCGATGTATTTCCCGAACCGGCATCTGCCGGTACGCGCTGACCTGTTCTCCTACGTGGCCTGGCAGCTATCCACGCGCGCCTTTGTAAAGGTTTACGCCTGGATGCCGGTACTCGCATTCGAGTTGCCGTCCACCAATCCCGCCGCCGCGATCCTGGTGCAGTCCGCCGACGCCGATGCCGTCTCGGCGCACCCGCGCTACCGGCGCCTGTCCCCGTTCAGCGCCGATGCGCAGCGCGTGATCGTGGAAATCTACGAAGACCTCGCCCGCCACGCGCACTTCGACGGCCTGCTGTTCCACGACGATGCCGTGCTCGACGATTTCGAGGATGCAAGCCCGTTGGCGTTGCAGACCTACCGCGAGTGGGGCCTGCCGGCGTCGGTCGAGGCAATCCGGTCCGATCCGCAACTGCTGCGGCGCTGGACCGAATTGAAGACCGGCGCCCTGATCGAGTTTACCGGCGAGCTCGCGGAGCGCGTGCGCGACTACCAGGGCGCCATCAAGACCGCGCGCAATCTCTACGCCCGTCCGGTACTGGAGCCCGCATCGCAGGCCTGGTTTGCGCAGTCTCTGCCCGATTTCCTCGCCGCCTACGATTACACCGCGGTGATGGCGATGCCGCTGATGGAAGGCGCAGCGAATCCCGAAGCGTGGCTGGATGCGCTGGTGCGCAGGGTGTCCGCCGAGCCGGGCGCGCTGAAGAAAACGGTATTCGAGCTGCAAAGCATGGACTGGACCACACGCAAGCGCGTGCCCACGCGCACTTTGGCAGAGCAGATGAACCGCCTGCAACGCCAGGGCGCGGTCAACTTCGGCTACTACCCGGACGATTTCGTCGCCGACCAACCCGGGCTGGCGGGCATAAAGCCGGCGATTTCGCTGCAGAGTTTTCCACGGAGCGACTGATGGCGGAAGGAATAAAACATGTCTGATTCCTTCGGCACCATCGGAATCATCCTGTTCGGGTTCGCGTTTTACTACCCGCTGTTCATGGCCTACCACTGGATGATCGGCGCGCTCTACTACTTTTTCCATTACGAGATCCACCAGGGCAAGGTCGATGAGCCACCGGAACTGGAGAGGTACCCGGGGGTGACCTTGCTGGTGCCGTGCTTCAACGACGAAAAGATCGTCACTGAGACCATCGAGTACCTGCTGCAGCAGAAGTATCCGGACTTCGAAGTGATCGCCATCAACGACGGCAGCCGCGACCGCACCGGGGACATCCTCGATGCGTTGGCGGTGAAGCATCCGCGCCTGCGCGTCATCCACCATTCGGCGAACCAGGGCAAGGCCATGGCCCTCACCAGCGGCGCGCTGCTGACGCCGAACGAATACCTGATCTGCATCGATTCCGACGCGCTGCTCGACCCAAATGCGGCGCGCTGGATGATGTGGCATTTCATGTCCAGCGCGCGCGTCGGCGCGGTCACCGGCAATCCGCGCATCCGCAACCGGTCTACGCTGTTCGGCCGCATCCAGGTCGGCGAGTTTTCTTCCACCGCCGGCCTGCTCAAGCGCGCGCAGCGCACTTACGGGCGGCTGTTCACCATTTCGGGCGTGATCGCGGGCTTCCGCAAGATGGCGCTGCACCAGGCCGGTTACTGGAGCCAGGACATGCTGACCGAGGACATCGATGTCACCTGGAAGCTCGAGATCGCCAAATGGGACGTGCGCTTCGAGCCGCGTGCGCTGTGCTGGATCCTTATGCCGGAGACCTTCGCCGGGCTGTGGCGGCAGCGCCTTCGCTGGGCCATGGGCGGCGCGCAGGTCATCTTCCGCCACTTCCGCAAGTTGCATGACTGGCGCGAGCGGCGCATGTGGCCGATCTACCTGGAATATTTCGCCAGCATGCTGTGGGCCTACGCGATGGCGACCACCGTGATCCTCTGGGGTCTCGGCAAGGTCGTCGAGGTGCCACAGGCATTGCAGGTGCCGACGCTGCTTCCCGGATTCAGCGGCGTGCTGATCGGCATCACCTGCATGCTGCAGGTGGCAGTCGGCCTGCTGATGGACTCGCGCTACGAGAAGGGCCTGTTCCGCTATTACTTCTGGATGATCTGGTATCCGGTCGCATTCTGGATCATCAACGTTCTCACCACCGTCGTCGCCACGCCCCGGGTCCTCATGCGCCGGACCGGGAAGCGTGCAACCTGGCGCAGTCCCGACAGGGGTATCCACACCACATGAACGACCTCGTCTTCGACCTTCGCAACATCATCATCGACCGGCCCGAGCTCCAGTCGAAGAGCAAACGCGCGATTTTCGGGGTGCTCACCGCGGGGCTCTGGAGTTTTTATCTGTATCTGATGTTGCCGCTGGCGAGCTTGCTGGCATGGTGGCTCGGGATCACGGCCGTGTACGAAGAATTGGTGATGCGTCGCGGCTGGGAAGCGCTGCTCGAATTGATCGGCCTTTACAGCGGCATCGTTCTGGCGATGGGTGTGGTGCAGGTGGGTTGGGCGCTGATCAGCTGGCTGCGTTTCTATGGCAAGCGCGACCGCCGCCGCGAGCGCCCGCCGGTGATGAACCAGCAATTCACCGAACCGCTGTTCCTGATGGACACCGGCGAATTCCCGGCGTGGCTGAACGCCAAGCGCCTGGTCGTGCATCACCACCCCACCAAACCGCGGATCACTTCGGTCGAAGCTGCCTGACCGCTCTTTCCAATTCCTTTGCCACAGAGGACACAGAGAACACAGAGAAAATCCAAAGAATGTGAATGGAAGATCCAGGTGGTGTGCGGACGGCCATTCCCCGTGATCGTGGGTGCCTGTTGTACTCGTAAGTCATCTGATCAGTCAGTTCCCTGCGTACCTTTCTTTCCCCCTTTGCGTACTTTGCGTCAACGCTCTTGATCTTGCTCTCCTCTGTGTTCTCTGTGGCTAAGATTTGCCCTTGGAACTGCATGTCCGAAAATGGCTAGCACGGGACTGAGAGAGCGGGCACCATGCGCGCATGCAACTCGATCAGGAAAGCTGTTACCAGGCGCTGGTGAGCCGCGATTCCCGTTTCGACGGGCTCATGTTCGTGGGCGTTTCCTCGACTGGAATCTACTGCCGCCTCATCTGCAATTCGCGGCGGCCCTTGCGACGAAACTGCATCTTCTATCCGAACGCCGCCGCTGCCGAGCATGCGGGCTACCGTCCCTGCCTGCGCTGCCGCCCGGAACTCGCACCCGGTAACGCGCTCGTCGATTCCCGTAATCGCCTCGCAGTGGCGCTAGCCCGGCGCATCGAAGACGGCGCGCTCAATGACGGCAGTGTGAGCGCGCTGGCGGCGGAAATGGGCATCAGTGAGCGCCACTTGCGGCGCGTGATCCAGGACGAGTTCGGCGTGTCGCCGAACAAGCTGTTGGAAACCCAGCGCCTGCTCACGGCCAAGCTGCTGCTTACAGACACCACGATGCCGGTCATCGACGTCGCCTTCGCCAGCGGTTTCTCCAGCCTGCGGCGTTTCAATGACGCGTTCAAGACCAATTCCCGCCTCAGCCCGACGGGCTTTCGCCGCGGCGCCGCGACCGCGGGCAGCGGCCAATTCGTCTGCGAACTGGCTTACCGGCCGCCACTGGACTGGGACGCGATGCTCGAGTTCCTGTCGAAACGGCTGTACGAAGGCGTCGAGGCGATCCACGATTCGAGTTATCTGCGCACGGTAAGCCTCGGCGGGCGCACCGGCTGGATCCGCGTGCGGCTGAGCCCGCACCGTCATACGCTGTCGGTGGAGTTGGCGCCGGAACTCGGGCGTGCGATTCCCGCGGTACTGACCAGGGTGCGGCGGCTGTTCGACCTAGGCGCGGAACCGCAACGCATCGCGCAGCGCCTGGGCAAGCTCGCTGCGCGGCAACCGGGGTTGCGGCTGCCGGGCGCGTTCGACGGTTTCGAGGTGGCGGTGCGCGCGGTGCTCGGGCAGCAGATCAGCGTGAAGGCGGCCACCACGCTGGCCGGTCGTTTCGCCGCAGCTTTCGGCGAGCCGGTCGTCATGCCGTTTGCGGATTTGCGGCTGCTCATGCCCACCGCTCAGCGCGTTGCCTCGGCCACGCCTGCCGCGCTGACGAAAATCGGCGTCACCTCGGCGCGGGCCCGCACGCTCACCAACGTCGCCAGGGCGATGACGGCAAATCCGAACCTGCTCGACCCCGGCGCCGACGTCGGCGCGGCGCTGTCGCGCATCAAGGAGATTCCGGGTATCGGCGAATGGACTGCGCAGTACCTGGCGATGCGCGCCTTTGCCTGGCCGGACGCGTTTCCGGCCACCGACCTCGGCATCCGCAAGGCGCTGGGCACTGACGACGAGAGAAAGATTCTGGCGCGCGCCGAAGCCTGGCGGCCCTGGCGCGGTTACGCCGCAATGCATCTTTGGAGGACGCTGACATGACAACGTTTTATACGACATACGAAAGTCCAATCGGTCCGCTGTTGCTGATGTCCGACGGACGGGCGCTCACCGGTCTGCACACCGACAGCGACAAACACCGTCCCGCGATGCAGACGGACTGGATCCGCGACGACGACGCAGTGCCGTTCGCAGAAGTGAAAGTGCAACTACGCGCCTACTTCGAAGGCCGGCTCACCGAATTCAACTTGCCGCTGGCGCCGCAAGGCACCGAATTTCAGATGCGCGTGTGGCAGGAACTCCGCGGCATTCCCTGCGGCGAGACCATATCCTACGCGGAGCTGGCGCGCCGTATCGGCCGGCCGCAGGCCTCGCGCGCGGTCGGTCACGCCAACGCGCGCAACCCGATTTCCATCATCGTCCCTTGCCATCGCGTCATCGGCGCCGACAACTCGCTGACCGGCTACGCCGGGGGCCTGGAGCGCAAGCGCATGCTGCTCGCGCATGAAGCAAATAATGCAGGGAAGAGGGACGAGAGCGCGGGGGCGAGGGGACAATCGAGTAAAGGGCAGCTCGCCTTAGGCGGGATGTAGTCCCGATCGGTCGCGCTGGCGCCCGCATCCGAAACCGTGTCACGCGGTTCATGCCGGCGTACAATCGGGCGAGCCGGTCGCGCGTACCCGACTTGCCGGTATGAACGCGCCTTCACTCACCGATACGGACTGACGGAATCACGATCATGGGATGTTTGCTCAAACAGGGCGGCGGGCTGTACCCGAGGTTGCGCATCGGTGCCGTGCTGCTGGCCGCCGGTGAAGGCCGGCGCATGGGTGGCGTGGCCAAGCCGCTGATACGACTTCAGGGCGTCCCGCTGATCAGCCGGCAACTGGTCGCCCTCAGCGGTGCCGGAGTCGACGAGGTG
>JANOGP010000280.1:0-4679 GCA_031406075.1 Betaproteobacteria bacterium | reverse complement strand
AGTCCAGGGGTCGGGCCGGGCCAAATTGCCGAGCGGAGAAATCGTGCGCATCGGTTTCGCCGAGCACAACGGGCACCCCTACAAATCCATCGGACGCGTACTGGTCGAACGCGGGGAATTGCCGCCGGAAAAGGCCTCGATGCAGGGAATCAAGCAATGGGGCAAGCAGAACCCGGATTTGCTGCCGCTGCTGCTGCAGCAGAACCCGGCATATGTATTCTTCCGCGAAATGCCGTCTTCGTCGCCTGGCCCGGTTGGCGCCCTGGGCGTCGCCCTGACCCCGGGCCGCAGCATCGCGGTCGATTCGTCGGTCATCCCTCTCGGTGCTCCGGTTTTTCTTTCCAGCACGTGGCCGCTGTCCGCGCGGCCGCTGAACCGCCTGGTACTCGCGCAGGACACCGGCAGCGCGATAAAGGGCGCGGTGCGGGCGGATTTCTTCTGGGGTTTCGGCGACGAGGCCGGACAGATCGCCGGGCGCATGCGTCAGAACGGCCGGATGTGGGTGCTTTATCCGCGCGGCTTCGAGCCGCGCCTGCCCTGACACACGCCCCGAAAGCCTGGAATCTCACCACCAAGACACCAAGGAAATCGAAAAACAAGAAGATATTCTGCTGTCAGTTTTTCTTGGTGTCTTGGTGTCTTGGTGGTTAGGCTGTTGAATAGTCACTCCTCAACCGCACTTGCGGCCGGATTGTAGTCAACTTTGACAAGAATGCGGCTGCGCACCGCGCGGCCGTCCTTCTGCGCGGGAAGGTATGCGGTCGCTGACAGCGCCCGGAGCGCCGACTCTTCAAATACGTCCTGGGGAGTAGCATCCACCACCGATACGTCGGTGACCCGCCCGGACTCGTCGATCAACAACAGCAGCGTCACTGAACCGCCGATACCGCCGGCGAGTGCCGTTTGCGGATAAGCGGGCTCGATACGATTCAGCGGTTGCGGATAAACGTCGAGGTCCCTGGCGGCGTAATGAACCGGATCGGGAAGGCTGACGGATGGAACTTTCGTCTCCGCACCACGATCCCCGGCCGGCGAAACTTGAGCGGCGGGTACCGGTGTCTCGACCGGTTCAGGCAACGATGGGACCTGCGGCCGCAAATGAGGGATGCGCGTTTGTTTCATCGCAGGCGCCGCCAGAACGGGCTGCGTCGTTGCGGTGGGCTCGTGCAACAGCCGCGCGGTAATGATGCTCGGACGATCCGCAGGGACGAGGGTCGGCCGCAGCGCCAGTCCGTAGATAAGGTACAGGTGCAGCGTCGTGGACAACACGACTGCAACAGACAGGCGCGCGGATGCCGCCTGGGACACGCCTTGGGAATTCTGCCTGATCCTGTGCACCGCCCGATCCCGCACCGGAAACGCCGACGCCCCCGATTCTAGAGCGTCGGCGGCGATGCAGGGAAATACTTACCTGGGGTGCGCCTTCGCGAGGATATCCTCGATCTGGTCGACTGGAATCGCGCCGGGAACACGCTTGCCATCGGCAAAGAAAATCGTCGGCGTACCGGTGATACGTTTGGCAATGCCGAATTCCACCAGTTTGTCCACGGGGTTGGTGCAGGTGCCGGCGGCCTTCGGCGCCACTCCCTTGAGCATGTACTCGTCCCATGCCTTGACGGGATCGGATGAACACCAGATGGCACGCGAAACCGCGGGCGCCTTCGGGTGCAATTGCTCGATCGGAAACAGGAACAGGTAGATCGTAACGTCGGTGACCTTTTCCAGGTCGCGCTCGAGCCGCTTGCAGTACGGGCAGTCCGGATCGGAGAACACCGCGATCTTGCGGCTGCCGTCACCCTTTACTTTCTTGATTGCCATGTCAAACGGGAGCTGCTCGAAAGGAAAAGCAAGCTTTCTGAGCTTCACTTCCTCCAGTT
Organism: Betaproteobacteria bacterium; assembly: GCA_031406075.1. Taxonomy (GTDB): domain Bacteria; phylum Pseudomonadota; class Gammaproteobacteria; order Burkholderiales; family JACQAP01; genus JACQAP01. The sequence continues at coordinate 2,802 of JANOGP010000280.1, read as the reverse complement.
CCCTTTGCCTGGCCGCGGTTACGTTGGTCATGCTTTTGGTGTCGATGATGCTGCCGTCAATCAGGTAATTGAAGTTCTCATCGGCGTAGAACATCTGGCCGTCGACAACGACTTCATATAATCCGAGATGGGGCGTCTTGGTCACGCTGTCGAGGCTGGCCTTGGGAAATTTCTTGGCGATCTCGGAGCGAATGGAGGCCTCATCCGCGCAGGCGACGCCGGAGAGCAGAAGGACGATCGATGAAAATACGGTCAGGGTGCGAATGGTCATAATATGGGTCGGCCGGGAAAAGTCCGGATTTTTCGTTTGGAGGGCGTTTAGACCGCTTTGCCGAGCGCTCGTTTCACCAATTGCTTCTTGAGCGGCCGGAGATGATTGACAAGATTCAGTCCCGCGTTGCGCAGCCGCGACAGGCCCGGCAGGGAGCTGCTGAAAAGCCTGTGCAGTCCATCGGTGATGCACTCCATCGCCAGAATATCCTCCTTACGGCTGCGTTCGTAACGCCGCAACAGCGACGTTGCGCCGAAGTCGCTCTCCAGGCCGCGGCCGCCGATGACCTCGGCGAGCGATTCCACATCGGCGATTCCGATGTTCAATCCCTGCCCGGCAAGCGGGTGCACATTGTGCGCGGTGTCCCCCAGCAGGGCAAGGCGCGGCGCGATCAAACGCGTTGCACGCAGGCGCCGCAACGCGAATGCGGTTGCGGCGCCTGCAATCCGCATTGCACCCAGCCTGTGCGCGGCCGCTTCCCCGACTGCGTGTGCAAGCTCCGCGCCGCTCATTGCCAGCAGATCCTGCGCGTGCGCGTCCGCGGTGGACCAAACCATGGACACCTGGCCCTGCGGAAGGGGCAGCAGCGCGAGCACGCCATCCTTGCGGAACCATTGGTACGCAACGTTGCGATGCGGCCTGTCGGCATGAAAGTTGGCGACCACCGCCCTCTGGCGGTACTCGTGAACCTCGACCTCGATTCCTGCCTGCGAACGCATTCTGGACTCGGAACCGTCGGCCGCGATCACCAGACGCGCTTCCAGCTCCCTGCCATTGGAGAGCGCAAGCACGGCTGCGGACTCCGTCCAGCTTGCCCGCAGGCATTCAACGCCGCTCAACAGCGCGAGACCCGCCTGCGCCTCGAGGCTTCCGGCCAATGCCTGCTGAAGATTGGATTCTTCCACGATTGCCGCAAGCTCGAGAACGCCGCTGCGATAGGCGCTGAACTCGAGCTTCGAGCTGCCGTCATCGCCGAAAACAATCATTTCCTGCACCTGCGCAACACGCTCACGCGCGAGACGCGGCCATACGCCCCATTTCTCCAGACAGCGCACGCTTCGCGGATTGAGCGCGTAGACGCGCAAGTCGAATTCCGCACCAGGCAGCGGCCGTGGCAATCTCGGCTCGACCAACGCGAGGCTCAGCCCGCTTTCGCAAAGCGCGCGCGCGATGCTGCCTCCGACCACGCCTCCGCCTACAATGGCGATGTCGACCTTCATGCGGGCAGTCTACTACTGGCCGCGCAGGCCCGCTCCAGGAGCGGTTCCTGCCTTGACAATGCTGGGGGCCGTCAGTACCCTTTCGCTCCCTTTTCCTCCCCACCGCACAAAGAGGATAAGCAAGTTTCAGGTGATATAGCTCAGCTGGTTAGAGCACAGCACTCATAATGCTGGGGTCGGTGGTTCAAGTCCACCTATCACCACCACCGGACGTGGCAATCGGGGGCTTGCAGAGATGCAAGCCCTTTGGATTTTTCCGCATCGAAAGCAGTAAATCGCCCGGCGTCAACGTCCTTCAGGGGCAGGTTCCTGAGAATCTCCCGGCGTGCCCGGAATGACGATATTCACGTGTAATGCCGCGACTTCAAACCCGCATGCGATCGTGGCCGCAATCTGCCGCTGTAACCCGATGGCGCGATGTGCCGACGCTGCCAATGTTAGCGCAACGCGGTATACTTATAAGTCCCTGTTTCCTTTGTGGTAGTCACTTGAGAATGGCAACGGTCCGGTCATCGGCGCGCGCGCGCGGATTTGCACTGTGGTTTCTGGTTGCGGTAATTGCCGCAACCTCGATGCCGCCTGCGATCTCGGCCCGCAATTTCCCCGAGAAAGCAGTTCGCGGCGAGATGAAATCGCACCGCTATCCGTACATGAAGATCGGCGACAAAACCTTTCGTCTCGCCCCCGGCGGCAGAATTTTCAACCAGCACAACCTCATCATCATGCCGGTGTCGCTGCTGTCGCAGACCGCGCAGATCATGTACACCACGGACATGAACGGCGACCTTTCGCGCGTGTGGCTGCTGACCGCCGAAGAAGCGGCGCGGCTTCCGATCAAAAAGTAAGGCCGCATGGGAAAGCTATACATCCGCACTTTCGGCTGTCAGATGAACGAGTACGACTCGGACAAGATGGCCGACATTCTGCGGGCCGCCGACGGATTCGAGCGCACGCAGGATCCCGCGAACGCCGACGTGATTCTCTTCAACACCTGTTCGGTGCGCGAGAAGGCGCAAGAGAAGGTCTTCTCGGATCTCGGGCGCGTGCGAGCGCTCAAGCTCGCGCGACCGGAGGTGCTGATCGGCGTGGGCGGTTGCGTGGCGAGCCAGGAAGGGCACACGATCGTCCGTCGCGCACCCTATGTCGATATCGTGTTCGGACCGCAGACCATTCATCGCCTACCTGCACTCCTCGACGCGCGCCGCACATCGGGTCGTCCGCAGATCGATATCTCGTTTCCCGAAATCGAGAAATTCGATCATATGCCGCCGGCCAGGGTCGAGGGACCCGCCGCGTATGTATCGATCATGG
>JANOGP010000261.1:0-24813 GCA_031406075.1 Betaproteobacteria bacterium | reverse complement strand
TTCCCGAGGGAAAGGTGCTGTTCTTGTATTCGGTCTCCAGGTCGTTGTAGTTGGCCCCGGCACCGAAGTTGACGTTGGGCAGCAGCAGCGCCCGGCCCTGGGGCAGGCGCTCCTGGGCGCCAATGTACTGGGCCTTGGCCGCCGCATAGACCGCGTCCTGCAGCGTGGCCTCGCGGTATACCGCAAGCAGGTCGGCGGCAAATGCGTTCTTACCCGCAGCCACAGCCAGCATCAGCGCCAGCAACGTCGTTGTTGGTTTCTTCATGTCGCGATTTTCCTGTTTTTCTGGTTTGCCGGTTTTCGCATTGGCGCGGTGCCGGCGTGGCTTTAAACCGGTGGTAGCGGATTTCTCCACTGCAGTCCGGCTTCAGAACACGAAGCGATTCGGCTGCCTGACGTTCCTGAGCGGCGCAATGCTGGTTTCGAACAGGCCCACAGAATTGAATGCGCCTGCAGCCACCCTGTTGACCAGCGTTGCCGTCATCACCGGTTCCTCTCCGACGACCGCGAGCAACCGACCACCGACCGCGAGCTGGCGCTGGATGGACTCCGGCAATACCGGTACAGAGCCAGTCAGCAAAATGGCGTCATAAGGTGCAAGCGCCGGCCAGCCTTCGGCCGCATCGCCGATGATGAGCTGCGCATTCCCGATTGCATGGCCCGCAAGTTTGCGCGCGGCGGACTGGCTGAACTCGGCAATTCTTTCCACGCTCACCACCTGGCCGCCCAGTTTTGACAGCAGCGCTGTGACATGGCCGCTACCGGTTCCCACCTCGAGGATCTTGTCGGTTCTGCGGATCCCCAGTTCTTGCAGCATGCGCGCTTCGACTTTGGGCGCGAGCATGACTTCTTCGTGACCCAGCGGGATTTCCATGTCGGCAAAGGCCAGCGCGCGGTACTTCTCTGGCACGAACTCTTCGCGCTTGATCGTCAACAGCAGATCCAGAACCGTCTGATCCAGCACTTCCCATGGACGGATCTGGCTCTCGACCATGTTCAGGCGCGCTTGTTCAAGATTCATGACTGCTGCTCGTGCTGCGAAGTATTTTGAAGGCTTGCAATTATCACACAATTCAATTAGCGTCAGCTTTGCGTTGGGGGTCCTCCGGATTATTTGATTTCGCACACGCGTCGTGCAACGTCGGGGCGAAAACGAGTGGTCGGCTGGTGAGAAAAACCCTTCGGACCTGTACGGGTAATGCCGATGCAGGGAAGCGCCCCGAGTTTCATTCCTCGCGCTTCCTTTTCCTTGCCAGTTTTGTGGAGCGCGCCATGAATGCCAGTCCCAAATTTTTGAACACTGCGGCCCACGTCGACGAGGCCGCGATCAAGCCTTTGCCGAGTTCACGCAAGGCGTATGTGCAGGGCTCGCGCGCGGACATCCGCGTGCCGATGCGCGAAATCAGCCAGAGCGAGACACCGGCAAGTTTCGGCGCGGAGCGCAACCCGCCGATATTCGTCTACGACACCTCCGGGCCCTACACCGACCCCGCCGCCGCCATCGACATCCGAAGCGGCCTGCGCTCACTTCGCGAAGATTGGATCACCGAGCGCAACGACACCGAAACGCTGGCCGGACCGTCATCGATTTTCGGACGCGTCCGCCTGCAGGATCCGGCGCTGGCGCAGATGCGCTTCAACCTGAAGCGCGCACCGCGTCGCGCAAAGCCCGGCATGAACGTGACCCAGATGCACTATGCGCGCCGCGGCATGATCACGCCTGAAATGGAGTTCATCGCCATCCGCGAGAACCAGCGCCGCGACCTTCTTTCGGATCTGTTGACGCGCCAGCATCCGGGAGAGTCTTTTGGCGCCGCCTTGCCGAAATCAATCACGCCGGAGTTCGTGCGCGACGAAGTGGCGCGCGGGCGCGCGATCATTCCCGCGAACATCAACCATCCGGAATCCGAGCCGATGATCATCGGCCGCAATTTCCTGGTAAAGATCAACGCCAATATCGGCAACTCGGCGCTCGGGTCGAGCATCCAGGAAGAAGTCGAGAAGATGACCTGGGCGATCCGCTGGGGTGGCGATACGGTGATGGATCTTTCGACCGGCAAGCACATCCACGAGACCCGGGAGTGGATCGTCCGCAATGCGCCGGTTCCGATCGGCACGGTGCCGATCTACCAAGCGCTAGAGAAAGTGGACGGCAAGGCCGAGGAACTGACCTGGGAAATTTTCCGCGACACGCTCATCGAGCAGGCCGAACAGGGCGTGGACTACTTCACCATCCATGCCGGCGTGCGGCTTGCCTACGTTCCGCTGACCGCGAAGCGCATGACCGGCATCGTCTCGCGCGGCGGCTCGATCCTCGCGAAGTGGTGCCTCGCACATCACCAGGAGAGTTTTCTCTATACCCGATTCGAGGAAATTTGCGAGATCATGAAGGCCTACGACGTGTCCTTCTCGCTCGGTGACGGGCTGCGCCCCGGCTCGATATACGACGCCAACGACGAAGCGCAATTCGCCGAACTCAAGACGTTGGGCGAACTTACCCGGGTCGCCTGGGAGCACGACGTGCAAGTCATGATCGAGGGCCCCGGCCACGTGCCCATGCACCTGATCAAGGAGAACATGGAACTGCAGTTAAAGCTGTGCCACGAGGCGCCGTTCTACACGCTCGGACCCCTCACCACCGACATCGCCCCCGGTTACGATCACATCACCTCGGCGATCGGCGCGGCGATGATCGGCTGGTACGGCACCGCGATGCTGTGTTACGTCACGCCCAAGGAGCATCTCGGCCTGCCGGACAAGGACGACGTCAAGGACGGCATCATCGCTTACAAGATAGCGGCGCACGCGGCAGACCTGGCCAAAGGCCACCCGGGCGCGCAGGTCCGCGACAATGCTCTGTCCAAGGCCCGCTTCGAGTTCCGTTGGGACGACCAGTTCAATCTCGGGCTCGACCCGGACAAAGCGAAGCAGTTTCACGACGAGACGCTCCCTCAGGAAGGCGCCAAGCTCGCGCATTTCTGTTCGATGTGCGGCCCGCACTTCTGTTCGATGAAGATCACGCAGGATGTGCGTGACTATGCCGCAAGCCAGGGCGTATCCGAATCCGAGGCCTTGCAGAAGGGGATGAAGGAGAAGGCGGCCGAGTTCGTCAACGCCGGCGCCGAAATCTATCGTCGCGCCTGACGCGAACCCGTTGAGCGTCAAGACCGTGGCCGGGTCGTTGCTGACAATCGCGGCCGGCGTGATCGTCGGGTTATCGATCTTTCTGTACTTCGTTCAAGACCGGCTGATCTTCTTCAGGCAGCCGCTTGATCCGGGGCGGCGCGAATCGGTACTTCAGCGCTTTCCCAATGTCGAGGAAGTCGATGTGGTCGCGCACGACGGCACGCGCCTGCATGGCTTCCTTTCCAAACCCACGGATCTTGCGGGCACAAAATCCCCGCTGGTGATCTACTTCGGCGGCAACGCGGAAGAAATTTCCTGGCTGCTGGACGAGGGCGAGCGGCCGCAGAACTGGGCCTGGCTGGTAATCAACTACCGCGGTTACGGCTTGTCCGAGGGCAGTCCGGGCGAAAAGGCGATGGCTGCGGACGCTCGCCAAATCTACGACTGGACGCGATTGCGATCCGACGTCGAGGTCTCCCAAATCGTGGCATTCGGTCGCAGCCTGGGCAGCGGCGTCGCCGTCCGCTTGGCTTCCGAGCGTCCTTTGGCCGGCTTGGTCCTCGCAACACCCTTCGACAGCCTTGAAAGCGTGGCCAAACGCCACTACCCATTCGCGCCGGTGTCGCTGCTATTGCGGCATCGTTTCGATTCGCTTGATCTCGCGCCCCGCATCGGCATTCGCATGCTGTGCATTGTGGCGGAGCGCGACTCGATTATTCCCGCGGAGCATGGGCGTCGGCTGCATGCCGCGTGGCAGGGCGACAAACGACTGGTGTCGATCGCGAACGCCGATCATAACGACGTCTCGGCGAACCCGGCGTTCTGGCGCGAGATCGGGCATTTTCTCTCCGGTATTTCAGGTACTCATTGAGCCGGCCGTGCCAATTCATCGTGCTACCATCCGCGCATGGACGCGCTTACACCGCTTGCCGCGCTCATCCTCGGCATCGTCGAGGGGCTCACAGAATTCCTTCCGATCTCGAGCACCGGCCATCTTATCCTTGCCGGAGACCTGCTCGGCGTCAGCACTGAAAAGGGCAGGATTTTCGAGATCGTGATTCAGTGCGGCGCGATTCTCGCCGTAGTCTGGGAATACCGCGTCAAACTCTGGTCGGTCGCCGTGCAACTGCCTTACGATCGCGGCGCGCAGCGTTTCGCCGCTAACCTGCTGATCGCCTTCATCCCGATCGCCGCGCTCGGATTGCTGTTCGGCAGAGCGATCAAGGCGAGCCTGTTCAAGCCGGTGCCGGTCGCGATCGCGTTCATCGTCGGCGGCTTGATCATCCTCTGGGCCGAACGGCGCAAGCATGTCATCAGGATCCACAGTGTCGAGGACATGCGCTGGGCCGACGCGCTCAAGGTCGGCCTCGCACAGGCCTTTGCGCTGATTCCGGGAACGTCCCGCGCCGGCTCGACCATCATCGGCGGCCTGTTTTTCGGACTGTCGCGCAGGGCAGCGACCGAGTTCTCCTTCTTTCTCGCCATTCCGGTCCTGTTTGCGGCGTCGGCCTACGAACTGGTCAGGAACCGGCAACTTTTTTTTGTGGAGGATCTCGGAATTTTCGGCATCGGATTGGCGGCGGCATTCGGTTCGGCATTCTTGTGCGTGCGCTGGTTATTGCACTACATCAGCCGCCACGATTTCACCGTGTTCGCGTGGTATCGAATCGGCTTCGGCATTATGGTTCTGGTGACCGCGTTTTCCGGCACTGTGAACTGGACAGTCAGTTGAAGGAGAACCGAAGGTGAATAGAAGGGAGTTTGATTTTCCCTTCATCCTTCATTCTTCTGCCTTCATACTTGTTTTTCAACTTTGCACCCAAGGCAGTCCCGCCACGCGCCAACCGGCGACGGCGTTGCGGTGGCCGGTGGCGTCCCTGTCGCCCTCGAACCCTTGCAATACGTTATAGCTGTGCGAATAACCCGCCTGGGCTGCGATCGCGGCAGCGGCGTGCGATCGCGCGCCGCTGCGACACAGAAACATCACGACCCCCTGCTTGTCCGTCTGTTCCTGGAGCTCACTGAGGAAATTCGGGTTAGGCTTTGACCCGGGATAGGTTTGCCACTCGATCTGGACGCTGCCCGGAATCCGGCCGACATAGTCCCACTCGGCCCGAGTGCGCACGTCCACCAGTTTTGCCCCCGGCGCTTTCTGCATCAGTTCGTAGGCTTCCTGTGGAAGCAATGCACCGCCATAGGGCAAACTCATCTCCCTGCCGCGTTCGGCAGCCTTGTTCAAAATTTCTGAAATAGTGTCCATTATCGTTTCTCCAATAAGTACTTGGCTCTCATTCTTGCTCGAGTCGCGAGTCCTGATTAGTGCAGACGCACAAGGCTAACAGAATCGCTTTGGCGACCAAAAATCTCTTGCCAAGCGCGGTGTTGTGCACTATTTTCGAGCGCGAATTCCCCTCTCGTTCTGCATTGGTGCGGGAGTCTGTGGGGAAACTCCATTAACAAGTTTTAAATTAATGATTTAGCAGGAAATTTTGGTCGGCACAGTTCCTGCTAAATATGTGATTCGCTCAATTTCCCAAGCATTGCATCCCAAACCAGGAGAAGAAAATGGCGGCAGCCGATGTTTTCAAATTGCTCAAAGATAACGACGTGAAGTTCGTTGATCTGCGGTTTACCGACACCCGCGGCAAGGAACAGCACGTTACCGTCCCTGTCCGCGCCTTTGGCCCGGAAAAGTTTGAGGACGGCCATGCGTTTGACGGCTCCTCGATCGCCGGGTGGAAGGGCATCCAGGCCTCCGACATGCTGCTCATGCCGGACCCCGACTCCGCGCGCCTCGACCCGTTTTCCGACGAACCCACGCTGAACATTACCTGCGACGTCATCGAGCCCACCGACGGCAAGGGCTACGACCGCGATCCTCGCACCATCGCCAAGCGCGCCGAGGCCTATCTGAAGTCCACCGGAATCGGCGACACGGCTTATTTCGGGCCTGAGCCCGAGTTCTTCATTTTCGACGGTGTGACCTGGAGCATCGACATGTCCGGCTGCTTCGTCAAGATCTCGTCCGAGGAAGCGCCCTGGTCCACCGGCAAGGAGTTCGAAGGCGGCAACATGGCTCACCGCCCCCCGGTCAAGGGCGGCTATTTCCCGGTGCCACCGGTTGACTCGCTGCAGGACATCCGCAATGCCATGTGCTTGGCGCTCGAGCAGCAGGGAGTGGAAGTGGAAGTGCATCACCACGAGGTGGCGGCCGCCGGCCAGAACGAGATCGGCACCAAGTTCAACAGCCTGGTGAAGCGCGCGGACTGGATGCAGATACTGAAATATACCGTGTGGAACGTCGCCCATTCGTACGGCAAGACCGCGACCTTCATGCCCAAGCCGATCGTCGGCGACAACGGTTCCGGCATGCACGTGCACCAGTCGGTGTGGAAAGGCGGCCAGAATCTGTTTGCCGGCAACGGCTACGCCGGATTGTCCGAATTGGCGCTCTATTACATCGGCGGCATCATCAAGCACGCCAAAGCGCTCAACGCCATCACCAACCCCGGAACCAACTCCTACAAGCGCCTGGTGCCCGGCTTCGAGGCGCCCATCAATCTGGCCTACTCCGCGATGAATCGCTCGGCGGCCTGCCGCATTCCTTACGTGGCCAGCCCGAAGGCGCGGCGCGTGGAGGTGCGCTTCCCCGACCCGACCGCGAACCCGTACCTCGCTTTCGCGGCAATGCTGATGGCCGGCCTGGACGGGGTCCAGAAAAAGATCCATCCCGGCGACCCGATCGACAAGAACCTGTACGACCTGCCGCCGGAAGAAGTAAAGAAGGTGCCGCATCCGTGTGCGTCGCTCGACGAGGCGCTGGAGAATCTCGACAAGGACCGCGAGTTTCTCACCAAGGGCGGCGTGTTTTCCAACGACATGATCGACGCTTACATCGACCTCAAGATGGAGGAAGTCACGCGCTTCCGCATGACCACCCATCCGGTCGAATTCGACATGTACTACAGCGCGTAACCGCCATCACGAGGAGAAAGAGGGCGGGGGTTCCCGCCCTTTTTTGTTTGTGCCAGACCAAACCTTTCACTGGACTCGCGGATTGATAATCGAAAACGCCTGTCTTAGACTCCGTCGGGAGGCGCATGGCCGGACAGGCGTGCCTCGTTTCTTTGTTGATTACACGGGTGAATTTCATGCGGTTTTGTCATTGGGCGCTGTTGCTGGCAATCGTGGCGATCGCCACACCAACCGCGGCAGAGACCTGCAAGTACGTGGACGACGAGGGTCGCGTGATCTACTCGAACACGCCAAACAATCCTCCAAAGGGCGCGAAGTTGATGAAATGCTTCAGCGACCCTGCGCCTACAACTCCGGTGCCGCAGGTATCCAAACCGCAGTCCGGGGCCCGGGAAGGCTTTCCCAAAGTAGATGGCCAGACGCAGAAGAAGCGCGACGACGAACGGCGGCGCATTCTCGAAAAGGAGCTCGCCGACGAGCAGCAGCGGCTCGAGGCCGCCAGGCAGAAACTCGCCGAACAGGAAGCGATAAGGACTGGGGACGAGCGCAACTATCAGCGTTATCTCGACCGCGTCCAGCCTTTTCGCGACGGCGTTGCCAACCACGAACGCAACATCGAAGCCATCGGACGCGAGATCGCCAATCTGAGATAAGCGGGTACGGCCGCTGCGGCAAGCCTTCGGGCCGCATCCGCCTTGGCAGACCGCCGTTCGCGACCTTCCTCTGGACGAAATCCCGGTGGCGCGCTTCCTGCGCGATCACAACCGCCCGTCGCGTGGTGCGGCGATGACGCAACTGAATTTCCACGCAATTGACGCGCTGGCAACCGCGGTCGTCGTGTTGGACAACGCGCGGGTCGTGCGTTACATCAATCCGGCGGCAGAGAACCTGCTCGCGTTCAGCGCCAAGAATATCGTCGGCATCCCCCTCGACAGAGTGTTTACCGAACCCGGTCTTCTGGTTGCCGCAATGAACTATGCCGCCGAAAACAATTGCAGCCATACGCAGCATGAATTGCCGTTGTCCACGGCGGGTCGCGCGCAGCTCGAAGTGTCATGCACGGTGACGCCGCTGGAGATCGCAGGGGTCGAGGGATTCCTGATCGAGTTGAGCCCGCTGCACCAGCAGCTTCGCATTGTTCGTGAAGAGCGCCTGATGGATCAGAGCGCGCAGACCCGCGAACTTATCCGCAATCTTGCGCACGAGATCAAGAACCCGCTGGGGGCGCTGCGCGGCGCGGCACAACTCCTCGACCGGGAACTGGAACGCCCGGCACTGCATGAATACACGCAGGTAATCATGAAGGAGGCGGACCGGCTGCAGTCGCTGATGGACAGGCTGCTTACGCCGCACCGGCTGCCCCAACTCACGCAGTTCAACGTGCACGAGGCGCTGGAGCGCGTGCGAAGCCTGCTGCTGGCGGAGTTTCCCGACGGAATCGTGATCCGGCGCGACTACGATGTAAGCCTTCCGCCATTGGCCGCGGATCGCGAGCAGATCATCCAGTCGCTGCTCAACGTGGCCCGCAATGCCGCGCAGGCCATGAATGGGAAAGGCACGATCATCCTGCGCACGCGCGTGGCACGCCGGGCGACACTGGCGAAGAAGATGTATCGCCTGGCCCTGCTGGTCCAGATCGTGGACGACGGGCCGGGCGTGCCGGAGGAACTCAAGGACAGAATTTTCTTTCCGCTGGTGAGCGGGCGCGAGGGCGGTTATGGGGTCGGGCTTACGATCGCCCAGACCTTCGTGACCCAGCACCACGGCACTATCGAACTTGAAAGTGCGCCGGGCAGGACCTGCTTCAATATTCTTCTACCCATTGAATAAACATCGAATGGCCCTCCCTCATCCTTCATCCTTCCGCCTTCAGCCTTGCTTATGAAACCTGTTTGGATCATCGACGACGACCGCTCGATTCGCTGGGTGTTCGAGAAAGCGCTCACGCGGGAGAACATTGCTTTCAAGGTCTTCGCGTCCGCGCAAGAGGCGCTGCAGGCACTGTCGGCATCGACGCCGCAGGTGGTGGTCAGCGACATTCGAATGCCTGGCGGCTCCGGCCTCGAATTGTTGCAGAAGCTCAAGGAGAAGTACCCCAACCTGCCTGTCATCATCATGACCGCCTACTCGGACCTCGAGAGCGCGGTGGCGGCCTTCCAGGGCGGGGCGTTCGAATACCTGCCCAAGCCCTTCGACGTGGACCAGGCGGTGGACCTTATCCGCCGGGCGATGGAAGAAAGCCTGCGTCAGGGTGACGTCGCCGAAGTTGCACAGGAATCAACGGAGATCCTGGGGCAGGCGCAGTCCATGCAGGAAGCGTTCCGCGCCATCGGGCGGCTCACGCAGTCGCACGCCACCGTTCTCATCAACGGCGAATCCGGCACCGGCAAGGAACTGGTGGCGCGCGCGCTGCATCGACACAGTCCGCGCGCGCCCAAACCATTCATCGCCATCAACACCGCGGCAATTCCCAAGGATCTGCTGGAATCGGAGTTGTTCGGACACGAACGCGGCGCTTTCACTGGCGCACAGGCGATGCGGCGCGGCCGTTTCGAACAGGCCGAAGGCGGCACCCTGTTTCTGGACGAGATCGGCGACATGCCGCACGACCTGCAGACCCGCCTGCTGCGGGTGCTGTCGGACGGTCAGTTCTACCGCGTCGGCGGGCATCAACCGCTCAAGGCCAATGTGCGCATCATCGCGGCAACGCACCAGGACCTGGAAAGCCGGGTCAAGCAGGGCATGTTCCGGGAGGATCTTTTCCATCGATTGAATGTCATCCGGTTGCGCCTGCCGGCACTACGCGAACGCCGCGAGGACATTCCGCTGCTGGCCAAATATTTCCTGCAGAAAAGCGCGCGCGAATTGGGCGTGGAAACCAAGAAACTGTCCGAGGCAGCAATGAAGTATCTGTCCTCGCTGGACTTCCCCGGCAACGTGCGCCAGCTGGAGAACCTCTGCCACTGGCTGACGGTGATGGCGCCGGGCATGAATGTCGACGTCAAGGATCTGCCTTCGGAGTTGCGTGACGAAGCGCTTGTTCCCTCGGCGGAGAACTGGGTGACGGCGCTGGAGCGGGAAGCGGAAACGCTGCTGAAACGCGGCAATAGCGCGATCCTCGATGAACTTTCCCGGCAGTTCGAGCGGGCGCTGATAACCAGGGCGCTTGCCCATACCGGCGGCCGCAGGATCGAAGCGTCGGTGTTGCTGGGAATGGGCCGCAACACGCTGACCCGCAAGATCCAGGAACTGGGTCTGGAAAAGGACGACGGGGCAGACTGAACAAGAAACCAAGAGAATTTAACCACCAAGGCACCAAGACACCAAGAAAACCGATCGCTTTCTCGATTCCTGTTGGTCCTCAGGAAATTCGCGGCGCGTTGCACTCTATCCGCGCTTTCTCGACGATAGCGGGAGTACGAAAAATTCACCGACTATATCTATTGCTCTTCTTGGTGCCTTGGTGTCTTGGTGGTTTGCTGCAGGTTTCTCGTTGCGCTGAGCGTCAGGGATCGATCTCCGCGACCACCGGGGCGTGGTCGGAAGGCCGTTCAAGCTTGCGCATGTCCACGTGAATGCTGCTAGAACGGCAGCGCGACGCAAGTTCGGGAGAGAGAAGAATGTGATCGATGCGCAAGCCCAGATTGCGCTTGAATGCATTCATCCGGTAATCCCACCATGAGTATGATTTCTCAGGCTGATCGAACAGCCTGAAGCTGTCCTTCAATCCGTGCCCGAGCAACCGCTGAAACGCGGCACGCTCAGGCGGACTGACCAGAACCTGACCTTCCCAAGCCTTCGGGTCGTGGACGTCGCGGTCTTCCGGTGCGATGTTAAAGTCGCCGAGCACCGCCAGACGCGAGTGCTTCTTCAGTTCCGCGTCCAGCCAGCGGTCAAGTGCAGCCAGCCAATCCAGCTTGTAGCGATACTTGTCGGATTCCAGACTCTGGCCGTTGGGTACGTACGCACACACCAGCCGCACCCCTCCCACAGTGGCAGACAGCACCCTTTTCTGCTCGTCAGGGTAACCCGGAATGCCCGACTCCGCGGCCTGCGGCAAATCATCACGGGCGAGGATCGCCACGCCGTTGTAGGTTTTCTGCCCGGAGAAAACCGCGCGATATCCGGCCTGCGCGATTTCATCCAGCGGAAAATTTGCATCCACGAGCTTGGTTTCCTGCAGGCAAACCGCGTCGGGCCGCTCGCGCGCGAGCCACTCGAGGAGGTGCGGAAGGCGAACCTTCAGCGAGTTGACGTTCCACGCGGCGAGCTTCAAGCGACGTCAGTTCTGCTCGGTCACGGGTTCGGATTCCGGATTCGCCGCATCGCTCCCGCCATCGGGCGTCGCCGTCTGCTCAGGTTCGGGCGACGCTGCGGCAGGCGCCGGTTTGGCCTGGACCGGCGTAATCGGCACTAAAGCAGTCTTGGGATAACCGGCATCATCGAGCGCGGCGTTCCAACTGCCATCCTCGAAGCCGCGCAAGACGCGGCGCCCTACCTGGAGCACAGGCACTACTTCATCTCCACCGGTCACCTTCCTGAGTTCCTTCCGCATTTCCGGCACCATCGGATCCTTGATGGTGTGCGGCACCCCACGCTTGACCAGAAAGGCGCGCGCCCGGGTGCAACCGTCCCCGCAGTCATAAACAAAAAGCGTTACGGGGAAATTTTTCATCGCCTGCTGGAGGACGTAGGGCATTGCGGCATCCCCAGGCTTGTCTCCAAGCTGCTTGCGCTCGCTTTGCCGGGCGCTCGGCGGCGGCGGCTGGTCGCTGTAATGGATCTTGCCGTCCGCGTCGACCCATTTGTAGAGCTCGGCCTGGGCCGGCGCCGCACTCGACATCAGCATGATCAGAAGCATCCAGGGTTTCATCGGGCCTTCCTCCTTTTCATTGCCGGTATCATGCCACGGCCATGCCGTTATGCCGCAGCAAGGCATCGATTTTCGGCTCGCGCCCGCGAAATGCCACGAAGGATTCGAGTGCTGGGCGGCTGCCGCCCGCGGCGAGGATTTCCTCACGAAAGCGCTCACCGACCACGGGGTTAAGCACCCCGCTTTCCTCGAACAGGCTGAAGGCATCCGCGGACAGCACCTCCGCCCATTTGTAGCTGTAATACCCGGCCGCATACCCGCCGCCGAAGATATGCGAGAAGCCATGCGGAAAACGGTTGTACGCGGGCGGAATCATGACGGCGACGCGGCCGCGCACTTCGTCGAGCAGATCGAGCGGCGTTTTCGGTCCTGCCGGGTCGAAGTCCTGGTGCAGATGAATGTCGAACAGCGCGAACTCAAGCTGGCGCACAGTCTGCATGCCGCTCTGAAAATTCTTCGCCGCGACCATCTTGTCAAATAGCGCGCGCGGAAGACTTTGTCCGCTAACTGCGTGCCGGGTCATGTCCGTGAGCACGTCCCATTCCCAACAGAAGTTCTCCATGAACTGGCTGGGCAGTTCGACGGCGTCCCACTCCACCCCGTTGATTCCCGAAACGCCAAGCACGTCCACACGGGTCAGCAGATGGTGCAGGCCGTGGCCGAACTCGTGGAACAGCGTGATCACTTCGTCGTGGGTGAATATTGGCGGCCTGCCACCGACCGGCGCGGAGAAATTGCAGTTCAGATAGGCTACCGGGGTCTGGATGCCGGCGGACTTGCGCCGCCGGGTGATCGCGTCGTCCATCCACGCTCCTCCGCGCTTGGACTGCCGCGCATACAGGTCGAGATAGAACTGCCCGACCAGCGCGCCTTCGGCATTGCGGATGGAGTAGAAGCGCACATCCTCGTGCCAGCGCAGTGCCTCATCGGCCGCAATATTCAGTCCGTAAAGCCTCTCGACCACACCGAACATGCCCGCGAGAACCTGCTGCTCCGGGAAGTACTGTTTGACCTCCTGATCCGAGAACGCATAGCGCGCGACCCGCAACTTCTCCGATGCGTAGGCTACGTCCCAGGGCTGCAGTTCGGCGAGCGCCAGTTGCTTCGCCGCAAACTCCTTCAGCTCAGCCAGATCGCGCTCGGCGTAGGGTTTGGCGCGCGCCGCCAGTTCGTCGAGGAAACGCAGCACCTGCTCCGGCGAGTCGGCCATTTTGGGCTGCAGCGACAATTCCGCGAAGGTATTGAACCCGAGCAGTTGCGCCTGTTCGCGCCGCAATTTCAGCATCTCGCTGATGAGCGCGGTGTTGTCCCACACTGGATTGCCGAATTCGGAGGCACGGGTGGCGTAGGCGCGATAGAACCGTTCGCGCAACTCGCGGCTGTCCGCGTACTGCGTGACCGGGAGATAGGACGGCATTTGCAGCGTGAATTTCCAGCCCGCCTTGCCGGACTCCACGGCGGACTTATGCGCCGCTTCCAGCACGTCATCGGGGATGCCGGACAGACGCGCGCCATCCTCGATGATCAACTCGAATGCATTTGTGGCATCGAGCAGGTTGTCGTTGAATTTGGATGACAGCTGGGCGAGCCGCTCACTCAGTTGCTTGAACCTCGCCTTACGTTCTGCGGGAAGTTCCGCGCCGCCAAGGCGGAAATCGCGCAGTTCATTGTCGATGACTTTTTTTTGCGCCTGCGTGAGCGCGGAAAAATTGGGCGAGGAACGCAACGCCTTGTATTTCCGGAACAGCCCTTCGCTCTGCGACAATTCCGTGAAGTACTGGCTGATGCGTCCCAGGTTGGCATTGTAGGCCTCGCGCAATGCCGGACTATTCATCACCGCGTTCAAGTGCGCGACCTGCCCCCAGGCGCGGCGCAGACGTTCATTGGCATCGTCCAGGGGGGCGACGAAACTCTCCCAGGTCGGCTCCCGGCCATCAGCCTCCTGCAGGGTGATCAGTTCACGGTTTTCCGCCAGCAACTGGTCCAGCGCGGGCGTGACAAGGTCCGGCCTGAACTCGGAAAAGCGCGGCAGACCCGAAAAATCGAGCAGAGGATTCATGAGAGCGGTGACTCGTGACCGGTAATTGATGAACAGCGGACTCTTGCCGATTATTTCCGCATCTGGCGGTGCGATGCGCGGATTTCAAGCTTCGAAGACGATGTGGCCGCCGACCAGCGTATAGCGTACCCCGCCCTTGACCTCGTAGCCGGCAAACGGCGTGTTCTTGCCCTGGCTCCTGAGCCTCGCCGGCTCGACTTTCCATCGCAAATTGGGATCGAAGACGCACAAATCGGCGTTGGTCCCGGCCGCGATCGCGACCTCGCCGATACCCAGGATGCGAGCCGGCTCGGTAGTCACTTTCGCAATCGCCGCCGGGAGCGCAATGCGTGAGTCCTCCGACCATTTCAGGGTCAGCGCCAGCAACAGTTCCAGTCCCGTGGCACCAGCCTCGGATTCGCCGAACGGCAATTGCTTCGCGTCCTCATCCACCGGGGTATGGTCGGAACAGATCGCATCGATGGTGCCGTCCTCCACGCCGCGGCGCAACGCATCGCGGTCGCGCAGGCTTCGCAGCGGCGGCACCAGATGGTAATTGGAGTCGAAGTAACCGATGTCCATTTCGCTCAGGTGCACGTGATTTGCCGAAACGTCGCAAGTAACGTTCATGCCCAGCGCCTTGGCCTGCCGCACCATCTCCACGCCCTCGGCGCTCGACAGCCGGCACAGATGCAACCGTGCCCCGGTTTCACGGGCAAGCAGCAGCATGGTGGATAGCGCCACCGTTTCCGCCGCTACCGGAATCGGCGCCAGCCCGAGGCGAGTAGCCACCTGTCCGTCATGAGCGACGCCGCCGCGCGTCAGGCTGCCGTCGCTCGGGCGCAGCCACACCGCGTAGCCGAAGGTGGTCGCATACTGCATCGCCCGCAGCATGACCTGGTTGTCGTCAAGCGGCACTTCCGCCTGCGAAAAAGCCACACAGCCGGCGTCGACCAACTCGGCCATTTCAGTAATACGCTCACCCTTCAGCCCCAGGGTCAGTGCGCCCAGCGGATATACGTGCGCCTGGTTGAGGCTGCGCGCCCGATGCTTGAGCATTTCCACCAGACCCGGTTCGTCCAGCGGCGGGTCGGTATCCGGAGGACACGCCAGAGAAGTCACCCCGCCGGCCACGGCGGCCGCCATTTCGCTTTCCAGCGTGGCCTTGTGCTCGAAACCCGGCTCGCGCAACCGGGCCGAGAGATCGACCAACCCCGGACACACCACCAGTCCGTTGGCGTCGATTACCCGATTGGCGTGGAAACCGTCAGGTGCGGCGCCCACGGCCGCAATCTTTCCGGCGGCCAGATAGATGTCCTGCACCTTTTCGGTACCGCTCCGCGGATCGACCACTCGGCCGTTCTTGATGTGAATTTTCATCTAATGAATTAAAGCTACACCGAAAATCTCACCACGAAGGCACTCTTTACAGTACCCCCTCGAGGGGTGCGAAGAACACGAAGAAACACGAAGAAGAGCGAAAAAAAGAGAATTGATCAAACTTACTTTTTGAGTTGCCGGGAACTTTGAATGCGGAGATGTTGATCTCAGATGGCCAGGGTATTCGGACAGTGTGTGCTGGCCAAAAATCGATGTTTTGTCGTTCACTTTGAAAGTCTTTCTTCGTGTTCTTCGTGCCTTCGTGGTGAGCATTCTGGTTTTCTTCGTGGCGAGCATTCCTGTTTTAAAAACCATTCTGCAACATATCTTGCTAGGCATTGCCGGCCAGGATCGACATCACCGCCATGCGCACGGCGATACCGAAGGTCACCTGCGGCAGGATCACCGACTGGGTGCCATCGGCCACGCTGGAATCGATTTCGACGCCGCGGTTCATCGGTCCGGGATGCATCACGATCGCGTCCGGCTTCGCGCCGGCGAGTTTTTCCGGAGTGAGTCCGTAGTACTTGAAAAATTCCTGCGCGGAGGGCAACAACGCCCCGTTCATGCGCTCGTTCTGCAGCCGCAGCATGATCACGACATCCACATCCTTCAGCCCCTTGGCCATGTCGTGAAAAACGTGCACGCCGAGTTCCGAAACATGGGTGGGGAGCAAAGTACGCGGGCCGATTACGCGCACCTCGGGCACGCCCAGGCCGGTCAGCGCATGGATCTGTGAGCGCGCCACCCGCGAATGCAGGACGTCGCCGACGATTGCCACCCGCAGATTGGTGAAATCCTTCTTGTAGTGGCGGATCGTGTACATGTCGAGCAAGCCCTGCGTCGGATGCGCGTGGCGGCCGTCTCCGGCATTGATCACGTGGATGTAGGGCGCTACGTGGCGGGCAATCAGGTGCGCGGCGCCGCTCTGGGCATGGCGGACGACGAACATGTCCGCGTGCATGGCCGAGAGGTTGGCGACGGTGTCGAGCAGGGTCTCGCCCTTGCTCTGGGAGGAGGTGCCGACGCTGAGATTGATGACGTCTGCGGAAAGTCGTTTCGCCGCGATTTCGAACGTCGTTCGCGTGCGCGTCGAGGGTTCGAAGAACAGGTTGAAAACCGCCTTGCCGCGTAACAGCGGCACTTTCTTGATTTCGCGCTCGGTAACGGAAAGAAAGGAATGCGCGGTGTCAAGAATGCGCACGATGATGTCGCGCGGAAGGCCCTCGATCGTGAGCAGGTGGTGCAACTCGCCGTTGGCGTTGAGTTGCGGGCTGTAGCTCATCGGTTCCGCTCCTGCGCCGGCATGGGATTGACGACCAGGCTCAGGCGGCCATCAGCGCCTTTCTGCAGTTCGATCTGCTCGTTGTCCGGGACCTTGACCTCGGCGCCAAGGAACTGGGGCGCGATCGGCAGTTCGCGGCCCCCGCGGTCGACCAATGCCGCCAGGCGGATGCGCTGGGGCCGCCCATAGTCGAACAGTTCGTTGATCGCCGCGCGTATGGTACGGCCGGTGTAGAGGACATCGTCGACCAGGATCACGTCCGCATCGGCAACCTCGAAGGGTATGTCGGAAGGTTTGACCCGTGCGTGCAGTCCGCGGCTTTCGTAGTCATCGCGGTAGAAGGACACGTCGATGGTTCCCAGCGGCTGCTTCAGCCCCAGCGCCCGGTGCAGGCGCTCGGCCAGCCACACGCCGCCTGTGTGGATTCCGATCAGCGTGGTGTCCGCGCCAACTTGCGGGCGCATGCGCTCGGCGAGCTGTTCAAGCAGGGCTTCGGCGTCAGGTATTTTCATTGAAAAAAGCTTCCAGGATGAGTTTCGCCGCGAGCGGGTCCAAATGGCGTTTGCCGTTGCGAGCAGTCAGTCCGTTCGCGCGAGCCTCGCGCTGCGCTTCTACCGAGGTCAGGCGCTCGTCGACCAGCCGGGTTTCGATGCCAAAGCGGCCTTGCAGCCGCTGCGCAAACTTGCGCGCCAGCCCGGTCAGCCGGTGCTCGCCCCCGTCCAGCGCCAGCGGCAGCCCCACCACCAGCAGGACCGGCCGCCATTCCAGCACGAGCGCGGCAATGCGGGCAAAGCGCACATCGTTGGCCGCGGCATCGATGGTCTCGAGCGGGTGCGCGATGCCGAGTTCCAGTTCCCCTACGGCTACACCGACGCGACGTTCACCGAAGTCGAAGGCAAGTACGGTGCCGATATGGGGGTGCTGAGTGCTGTGTGCTGAGTGCGGAAACGCCGGCGTCCTGCTCTCCACCGGCCTCACTCGGCCCCCGCAGGATTCACGTTACGCATGCCCGGCATCCTCTGAAAGGCTGGCAGGATTGATCCCGAGCAGTTCCATTGCCGCGGTCAGACGCTCCGCAGGCGGCCGGTCGAACATGACCGAGGGCTCGGCGCGCACGGTCAGCCAGGCGTTTTGCCCGAGTTCGTGTTCCAGTTGCCCGGGCGCCCACCCTGCATAACCGAGGGATACCAGTATGTTGTCAGCGCCGGGGCCATTGCCATGGCTCAAAGCCTGCAGAATATCCTTGGAGGTGGTCAGTCCGACCTCCCCGTTCACCGACAGCGTGGACTCCCAGCCCCCCACCGGCCGATGCAGGACGAAACCACGATCAACCTGTACCGGGCCGCCGAAGTAAACCGGCAGGCCGCCGAGGGTCCGGTTTTCGAGAGGAATCTCGATCTGCTCGAACAGGGAGTCGAGCGTCATGTCGGTGGGGCGATTGACCACCACCCCGAGCGCGCCCTGATCGTTGTGTTCGCAGATATAGGTCAGCGAGCGGGCAAAGTGGGGATCGGCCATGTTGGGCATGGCGATCAGGAAGTGATTGGTGAGATTTACGCTTTGCATGGATTTGCCTTCGCCATTTTACCCGCGCCGGCATGGCCGCCACAAACCCGCCTGCACGCGCCGGTATAATTGGATCTTGAGATTCGGCCGGCGGGACCAGCGGATATGGTGGATTGCCCAGGTTTGCCTGCACCCGCCGCAACGCATCGGCGTGCGATTTTCCACAGAGGTTCGAGGGATATTTCTGGCTACCCAACAAGAACTGGCCGCCTTCCTCACAGGCGTAGAACGGCGGGCGTTCAAGCAAGCTGTGTTTGCGGTGCGCGACCGGCACGTGGCGCTGGATGTCGTACAGGACGCCATGCTGAAGTTGGCCGACAAGTACTCGGGAAAACCGGCTGCGGAATTGCCCTTGCTGTTCCAGCGCATTCTGCAGAACACCATCCGCGACTTCTACCGGCGCCAGAAAGTGCGGTCGCTGTGGACCACGCTGTTTTCTTCGTTTCATCCCAAGGACGCTACCGAGGATTACGACCCGCTGGAGACCATGGAGACCGACGGCCCCGGGGGCAGGGGCGACAGCCCGGCCGATCGCATGGAGCGCACGCAAATAGCGGATTTGATCGGACATGGCCTGGAAAAGCTGCCCCCCCGTCAACGTCAGGCTTTTCTGTTGCGTTACTGGGAAGAGTTGGATGTAGCGGAAACCGCGGCGGCGATGGGGTGCTCCGAGGGCAGTGTCAAGACGCACTGCTCGCGCGCTAGCCATGCGCTCGCCGCCTTCCTGAAGCAGAAGGGAATCGAACCATGAACGAGAACGATCTTGCCAGGCGGATCGTCGCGCGACTCGACCGCGGCCTGGCCGAGTTGCCGACCTCAACCGTGCAAAAGCTGGAGGCAGCCAGGGCGGCCGCCCTGGCGCGGTATAACCCCGCCGATTCTTCGTCCGGGCAGTCCTGGGTGGACAGACTGCTGGGCGGCGAGGGTCTGCGGCAAGGCCTTGCCCTGCGCCTGGTCCTGCCGGTGGCAATTGTCATCGCCAGCCTCACCGGGCTCATTTACTGGCAAACCTCGAACCATTACGACGAAGAACTCGATACCGGCCTGCTAGCCGGCGAACTGCCGTTACACGCCTATATCGACCCCGGCTTTGAAACGTGGCTAACGCATACGTCGCACACACCGCCGCAGCAATAGTGCTGGCTTCGTTTCTATACGGGGATCCGGCGCACGCCGGTGAAGTGCATGCGCAGGCCGACACACCGTCGTGGGCGCAGCTTTCGCCCGAACAGCAGAAAATCCTGGCACCGCTGCAGCAGGAGTGGAACCGCCTTGAGCCCGACAGGCGCAAGCGCTGGCTGGACCTGGCAACCCGCTACCCGAATCTGTCGGCAGAACGCCAGTTGCGCATCCAGCAGCGCATGCACGAGTGGGCATCGCTGACTCCTGAACAACGCACACAAGCCCGCGAACGCTACAAGCAACTCAGGCAGCTTCCTCCGGAAAAACGCCAGCAGCTGCATCAGCGTTGGCAGGAGTACCAGCGCTTGCCCGAGGATAAGCGCCAACGGTTGAGGGAGAAGCCCGTCCCGGGATCGGCGGCCCCCGAATCCGGAAAGCGGGGCGAGAAGCCTTCGCCGCGCTGATCTCCGTGTCCCGCGGGTATCCGACCGATCCCGAGGGTCGGCTGCGGTTGGCGCCTTTGGGGACGCGGCTTCTGAGTCTTGCGTACGAGGCCGTGCTTCTGTTCGGGATCCTGTTTGTCTCGGCCTATCTGTTCCTCGGTCTTGCCCGCGACGCACAGTCCGGCCTGCCGCGCCTGATGTTTCAGGTTTACGTGCTCGCAGTGTGTGGGGCCTACTTCGTATTCTGCTGGGTGCGCAGCGGGCAGACCCTGCCGATGAAGACATGGAACATTCGGCTGGTTACGGAACAGGGCCGGCGGCTTGGGGTCGGCCGGGCATTCCGGCGCTATGTGCTGGCCGTACCAGGCGTATTGTCGGGCATCGGCGTGCTCTGGGCATTGGTCGACCGCGACCGCCAATTCCTGCACGACCGGCTGGCAGGAACGCGGATAATCAAGGAGGAGGTGACAAGGATGAGGGATGAAGGGCAAGGATGAAGGATGAAGGCGGAAGGATGAAGAGATTTCACTTCATCCCCGTTCTGGATTGTTTCTTGGAAGACCTTGCTATCGTGACGAAAATTCTCAGCAATTCCTGGTTCTCGTTCTGTAGCCGTTTTACTGCAGTTGCATCTGCATTTCCCGATTCTTCGAGTAACTCCAGCCAATACCCCGTTTCATCGAGTTCTTGAAGTGCACCTTACAATCTTGCTGACAAAATCAGCGCCGGATTTGGCTCGTTGGGCCTCACGATACTGGGCGCCAACCGAAGTCGCTGATCGCAACAGCTGCCTCCCCAACACCTGACAAACCGTGGTGCTTGGGAGAGTTGTGTAAAACATGATCACTTCAAGCGCAAATCGTCTGGTACGCCCAACCAGATCGCGTTCGCCCCCACGTCTCCACTTCATCCTTCATCCTTCATCCTTCCGCCTTCATCCTTATCTTCTCTCCACCTTCCACATCATCAACACGGCGGCGCCCAGAAACGCCAGCGTGGGAAAGATTGCGCTGAAAAGCGGGGGCCAGGCATTAAGCAACCCGAGGTGGCCAAACAGGCGGTTGCCCAGATGAAAGCCCAGTCCCAGCATGATGCCGGTAAAGATCTTGCCGCTCAGCCCGCCCTCGCGAACCTGGAAATAGGCGAACGGCAAGGCCAGCACCATCATCACCAGAACGGCGAACGGGTAAATGATCTTCGACCACAGGACAATCTTGTAGCGTGAAGTTTCCTGCCGGTTCTCGCTCAAGTGTTCGATGTAGGAATACAACTCCCAGAGCGACATCTGTTCCGGAACCACCATGAGCACGTTCAGGATCGGAGGACTCAATACCGAACGCCAGTAAGCCTCGGGAATGCGGTTCACCGTAGTGCGGTTTTCCTCGAACCGCGTCTGCACCACGTCCTTGAGCCGCCAGAGGTTCTCGCGCACAAACTCGCCGGATTTCGCCAGACTGATCGCGCGCAGGCGGTAGTCGGAATCGAATTCGTAAATCTTGACCTCATGGATCACGGTTTCCGGCATGACCCTGGCGACGTTGACGAAGTTGGTGTCGTCCTTCACCCACAACCCCGACCGGAAGGCCTGTGCGATCACGTTGCTGCTGGTGGCCTTGAGCCGCAGCTTTTGCGCCGCCTGCTCACTGGCAGGCGCCGCGAACTCGCCGATAAGGAAAGTAATCAGGGACAGCGCCAGGCCGATTTGAACCAGCGCCACTGCCATGTTCGTGATCGATACGCCCGATACGCGCATCACCGTGTATTCGGAATGCGCGACCAATTGAGCGAGCGCGAACAGCGTGCCGATCAATGCGGCCACCGGCAGAATTTCGTACGCCCGTCCCGGCAGGCTCAACACCACGTAGATCGCCGCAAGAGAAAGGCGATAACTGCCCTTTCCGAGATCGCCCAGTTCCTGAATGAAGTCGAAAAATCCAAACAGCAAAAGCAGCGCGCCGAACACCAGAGCGGTGCTCCAGAAAATCTGCGTGGCTACGTAACGACGGATGGTCTTCACTGGCGCGGCCTGCGCAGTATTCGCAGCGGCGATACCGAGAGTCGCAAGTGGAACATCGCCACAGTCAGCGCCAGCATTGCAAGATGAACTGCCCACATGCCGAGCAGCGGGCTGATCTTCTCCTGCGCCACCCAGGCCTGGGTGATCGACAGCATGTTGCTGTAAAGCATGTACAACAGCGCCGCCAGCATCAGGTTGAGCGAGCGTCCGGCGCGCGGATTGACGAAGCTCATCGGAATGGCCAGCATGCACAGCACCAGCGCGCTTAGCGGCAGCCCAATGCGCCAGTTCAGCTCGGCGTGTGCTTCCGCGGATTTTTCCCCGAACAGCTGGGCTGTAGGAAGCGACTTGATCGAGGGCAGGTACTCCTTGGCTTCATTGGCCTCGATGCGAAGCCCGTACTTCTCAAATTCGATGATCCGGTACTCGGCCGAACCCGGTGGCCCGATATAGCGCCGGCCCTTGAGGAGCACCAGGAAGCGATCCCCGTTGGACGCCGTTTCCTGGTAACCCTGTTTGGCGACCGTGGTGCCGATTTCGCCGTTTTCATCCGAGTGGACGAAGATATTGGCGACGGTGGTGAGGTTGGCCGCCAGTTTCTCGACGAAGAAAACGCGCTCTTCATGGCGGGATTCTTTGAACACGCCCGGCGAGATCGCTGCTACATCATCCTGGCTCTCAAGCTGCTGGCGGTACTCGTCGGTCTTTGCCATCGACCAGGGCGTCAGCAGCAGGCTCAGTACCGCGATCACCGACACCAACGGCAACGCGTAGATCGATACCGGACGGATCCACGCGTTCAGTCCCTGTCCGGATGAAAACCACACCACCATTTCCGAATCGCGGTAACTGCGCGTCAACGTCAACAGTACCGAAATGAACAGGGTCAGCGACAGCAGGATCGGCAGGTAGCGCAGGCTGGCAAAACCCAAAAATGTCAGCACCGCATCGGAAGAAATGTTGCCGCGAGCCGCGTAGCCCAGGAAACGGATGAGCTGGGTGGTGATGGTGATGGCCAGCAACACGACGAATGTGGCGATGCCGGTGGCGGCAAACTCCCGCAGCAGGGAGCGTTGAAAAATCATCTGCTACTTTGACTTTTCGGCAACGTGAAAGAGATAATGCTAAGTAGTTGAATGAAAAACCGCATTAAAGGAGTTCGCAGTGGAATTTAGCATAAAAGCCGCATCCCCGGAAAAGTTGAAGTGCGATTGCGTCGCGGTGCCGGTTTTTGCCCCCGGCAAACTATCCGCGGCCGCGCAGGAAATTGATCGCGCGGCAAAAGGAGGGCTATCCCGGATTCTGAAGCAAGGCGACTTTGATCCCAAGCCCGGTTCGACCTTGTTGCTTTATGGCGTGCCGGGGGTTGCAGCTGTGCGCGTGCTGCTGGTCGGCTTCGGCAAGCAGCAGGAGTTGGGTGCAAAAGAGTATCGCGACGCCGTGCGCGGCGCGGTGCGCGCACTCGCCGATGCGGGCGTGGGCGAGGCGGCCCTGTACGCGCTCGACGTCAGGATCACGCAACGCAACGCGGACTGGGCAGCGATGCAGGCCGCAACCGTCGCGCTGGAGACCACTTATCGCTTCGACCGCCTGAAAAGCAACTCAAAGGAAAGCAAGAAAGGGCTCCAGCACCTCATCCTCTGCGTCAGCGGCAAGCTGGCAAGGGGACTCGATGCCGCGCTCGTTCGCGGCATCGCAATCGGGGAAGGCGTCAACTTCGCCCGCGATATGGGCAATCTGCCGCCGAACATCTGCACGCCGGCCTTTCTAGCGGATCAGGCGCGCGCCCTCGGAAGAAGCCATAAGCTCAAGGTCTCCGTGCTGGAACGCAGGGACATGGTGAAGCTTCGCATGGGTTCGCTGCTATCGGTTTCGAACGGCAGCCGCCAGCCGCCGAAGCTGATCACGCTCGAGCACCGCGGCGGGCCGAAGCAGCAGAAGCCGGTGGTGTTGATCGGCAAAGGCATCACATTCGACAGCGGCGGCATTTCGCTCAAGCCTGCGGCCGAAATGGACGAGATGAAATACGACATGTCCGGCGCCGGGAGTGTGCTCGGCACCATGAAGGCCGCAGCCGCGATGAAACTGCCGCTCAACGTGGTCGGCGTGATTCCCACTACGGAGAATATGCCCGGCGGCAATGCCACCCGGCCCGGCGATATCGTCACCAGCATGTCCGGCCAGACCATCGAGATCCTCAACACGGATGCCGAAGGCCGGCTGATTCTGTGCGATGCGCTCACCTACTCGGAGCGCTTCGACCCTGCGGCGGTGATCGACATCGCCACGCTTACCGGCGCTTGCGTGATCGCGCTCGGGCACGTCACCTCGGGCCTGTTCGCCAACGACGACAAGCTTGCGCGCGAAGTGCTTGCCGCCGGGCAGACATCCTGGGACCGTGCCTGGCACATGCCTGCGTGGGAAGACTATCAGGAGCAGCTCCGCAGCAACTTTGCCGACGTAGCGAACATCGGCGGACGCCCCGCAGGAAGCATCACCGCCGCCTGCTTCCTCGCCCGTTTCGCCAAGAACTTCAAGTGGGCACACCTGGACATCGCCGGCACCGCCTGGAAATCGGGCCGTGAAAAAGGTTCGACTGGCCGTCCGGTGCCGTTGTTGACCCAATTTCTCATGACCCGTGCGGGGATCAAATAAGAAACGGCCAACCACCAAGGCACCAAGACACCAAGGAAAGCGAACGGAAAACAGACTGGAAACTGTCAACGCCGTGTCGATCAAGCGCAGGCGTAATGAGGAGGATCGGACGTGACGCACTTGTCCAGGTGGCCAGCGTCACTTTGTTGTCGGTACCGTTCGTCTCTACTTGAACATAAATTATCTTCTTGGTGCCTTGGTGGTTAGGTTTTCGATTCTGACTTTTTTGTATGACTGAGGTTCTGTTTTACACGCACGTCGACGACAAGCTGCAGACCGCGTGCGCGCTCACTTCCAAGGCGCTCGCGCGCGGGATGCGGGTGCTGTTGTTCA
>JANOGP010000246.1:0-9138 GCA_031406075.1 Betaproteobacteria bacterium | reverse complement strand
CATGCCGAGCGTGGCAAAGATGCTGCGCGACTGCGAACGATTGGAAAGAATCAGTGCGGCGTTTCCCAATACCAGGGCGGTGAACGCCATCGCTCGCGCACGCTCCTCGGTAAATCCGTGGTCGAGCACCAGGAAATAGAGCACCGCCACCGCGATCAGCACGGCCATTCCCTGCAGGAACGAGTACCAGAGCAAACGGCCTCCCAGCAACGGTTCCTTCGGATCGCGTGGCGGCCGCCTCATGGTCGCCGGATGGGCCGGCTCGGCCTCGAAGGCGATCGAGCACGCCGGATCGATCACGAACTCCAGGAACACGATGTGCACCGGCGCAAACACCAGCGGCCAGCCGAACAGCAATGGCAGCAGCGCCATGCCCGCGGTTGGCACGTGCACGGCGATCAGATAGCTCATCGCGTGGCGGATATTGTCGTAGATGCGCCGCCCGAGCCGCACGGTCTCGACGATGGACTTGAAGTCGTCTTCCAGCAGCACCAGCGAGGCCGCTTCGCGCGCCACGTCGGTGCCGCGTCCGCCCATGGCCACGCCGATGTGTGCCGCTTTGAGCGCCGGAGCGTCGTTCACGCCGTCGCCGGTCATGGCGACGATTTCTCCATTGGCTTTGAGCGCCTCGACAAGGGCCAACTTCTGTTCCGGAACCACCCGCGCGAAGATGCTGACCTCGGCTGCGCGCGTGCGCAACTGCGCGGCACTCAAGCGCTCGAGTTGCGCGCCGGTCAGCACCCCGCCGGGGGACTTCAATCCGATTTCGTCGGCAATCGACTGCGCCGTGCCCGGGTAGTCCCCGGTGATCATCACCACCCGGATGCCGGCGTCGTAGCACTCCTTGACTGCCTGCGGCACCGTCGCCCTTACGGGGTCCGCGAGTGCAATGAGTCCGAGAAACTTGAATGAGAATCCCGTTGGGCGGGCAGGAAACTCGCCGCCGTGAAAACGCGCCTCCGCCACACCGAGCACCCTGCGTCCACGCGCTGCGATATGCGCGGTCTGCTGCAGAATGCTCGCCTGCAGCGCCGGGTCCGCCTTGCACAGCTTCGCAATCGCCTCGGGCGCCCCCTTGGCGGCGACGACGACCTCGCCACCGTCCGCCCCCTGCCAGCAGTGCGTCACCGCCAACAGGTCGCGCGTGAGGTCGTACTCTTTCACCAGCCGCCAATGTGCGCGCATGCGCACGGTCTCGGCGTCGTGCTCGACCGCGTAGCCAACGATCGCCCGTTCCATCGGATCAAACGGATTGAGCTCGCACGCCAGCGCAGCGTAATGCGCGACCGGCCGCACGTTCGCCGGCAAGGCACCGCGCGCCGCATCGTGATGGTGGCCCGCGACCGCGAGTTCCGCCACCGCCATGCGGTTCTCGGTGAGCGTGCCGGTCTTGTCCACGCACAGCACGGTCGCCGAGCCCAGCGTCTCGATCGCCGGCATGCGCCGCGTCAGAACCTTTTTCTGAGAGATGCGCCAGGCGCCGAGCGCGAGGAAAACCGTAAGCACCAACGGGAATTCCTCCGGCAGCACCGCCATCGCCAGCGTGATGCCGGCCAGCAATCCCGCCAGCCAGTCGCCGCGCAACGTCCCGTAGAGCACCACTACGGCAAAACACAGCAGCAGCCCGATCGCGGCGAAAACCCGCACGACGCGCGCCGTCTGGATCTGTAACGGCGTGTCCTGGACTTCGAGCGCCTCGAGCGCCTTGCCGATGCGGCCGATCTGCGTCTGCGCTCCTGTCGCCAGAATGCGCGCCTTTCCGTACCCCTGGACCACCAGCGCGCCGGAGAACACGAACGGCTGCCCATCGCCGCCCGGATTCGCCATCTCGCGTACTTCCGGGGTCGCTGGTCGTTTGGAGACCGGCAGGGACTCCCCGGTGAGAAGGGACTCGTCGGCGCTGAACTCGTTGCACTCGACCAATACGCCGTCGGCCGGCACGCGATCGCCTTCGTGCAGCAGCACCAGATCACCGGGCACGACCTCGCGTCCGGCAATGCGCCTTTCCTCGCCTCCGCGCACCACGAGTGCGCGCGGACTGGACAGATCGCGCAGCGCCTCCAGTGCGCGCTCGGTCTTGCGTTCCTGATAAATGGTGATGCCGATTACCACGAACACGGACACCAGCAGGATCAGCGCTTCGTGAAGGTCACCGACGGCAAGGTAGATAGTGCCGCCGGCAACCAGCAGCAACAGCATCGGTTCGCGCACGACTTCCAGCGCGATCCGCAGCACGTCCCGACGCTTGCCGCGCCGCAATTCGTTCGGGCCGTGCCTTGCGAGCCGGCGCTCCGCCTCGGCCTCCGTCAGCCCGGTCGAGATGAGCGGTTCGTGAGCTTCCGAGGCGGTCGTGGAGCCGCCTTTCATCCGTACGCCATTATTTTTCCGCCTTCACCCGTGCATGGAGAATGGCCCACGTTGACCTGCGTCAAAAGACTCTGCGTCAAAAAATGGGTGCGAGCGTCGCCGCTGCGATCCCAGCTGGCGCGACCCAGCGAAGCAGGAAGCGCAACAGCGCCGCCTCGCCCGCCGCGAGGCCCAACTCCTCCGCGAGCAGAGATGGCGGGACGGCCCAGCCGCAGAAAATGGATAGGACAAACGCTCCGATAGGCAGCATGACATTGGACGTCAGGTGGTCAAGCAAGTCGAACAATGTCGCCGACGCGAAGGCCGGCAACGCGCCGAGTGGGTGCCAGCCGGACAAGACATTGAATGAGAGCACCGTAGCGAGGCCAGCGGCGAAGCACGCTACGGCGAGCGCGACGCTTGCCCGCAACCTGCGCCATCCGTAGCGCCGCGCGAGAAGAGACACGCCTACTTCTAGCATGGAGATTGCGGATCCGAAGGCGGCGACGAAGAGCAGCACGAAGAAAGCGAACGCGGCCAACGCGCCGAATGGCATGCGCGCGAAGCTGATCGGCAGCGTGACGAAGACCAGACCGGGTCCGCTCGCCGGGTCGAGGCCGTTGGCGAATACAAGCGGAAATACCGCCAACCCAGCGAGAATCGATATCGCCGTGTCCACAATCACGGAAACGAACGCCGCCTGGGCAAGATCGATGCTCCGGCCGGCGTAGGCAGCATAAGTAATCATTACCCCGATACCTACGCCGATAGAGAAAAAGCCCAGGCCGAGCGCCTCCAGCGCGGCGCGCGCGGTGAAGGTCGACAGCTCGATGTGGAAGAGAAATCGCAGCGTCGCCCCGAGGCCTCCCTGCGATGCGGAATAGACCGCAAGCCCGAGCATAAGAATAACAAGCAGCGGCATGAGGAGCCTGGAAGTTCTTTCGATTCCGCCGCTCACGCCGCGCGCCACGACCATAGCCGCTAGAGCGAGAAAGGCTGCGTGATAAGCCGCCATGCGGACAGGCGCGGCGAGGAGCGCGTGGTAGCGCTCGCGAACCGCCGCCGGCGAATCGCCCGCAAGGCCGTTCACCGCCGTGTCAACTACGTAGGCCATCGTCCAGCCACCGATCACCGAATAGAAGCTGAGGATCAGCGCGCCCGCGAGCACTCCAAGAATGCCAGCCCAGGCCCATGAGGTGTTTGCGCCGTGCGCCGCCGCCACGTTTTGGATGCTCGATGCCGCGTCCGCTGCGCCGCGGCGCCCGATGGCGAACTCGGCGAGGAGAAGCGGCACGACGATAAGAGTGAGCCCGAGAACGTAGAAGAGCACGAAAGCGCCGCCACCGTTAGCGCCGACCTCGTAGGGAAACTTCCAGATGCTGCCAAGGCCCACCGCCGACGCGACGGCAGCCAGGATGAAGCCTGTGCGCCCCGACCAGGAATCCGTCGCCTGTTGCATCAACGCCGGAACGCCATCGCCACGCCAATGTAAACGAGAACCGTGCACACGTCCTGCACGACCGCGCTTCCTGGGCCGGTGCCGTAGGCAAGATCAAAGCCGAGGTGGTTGAGGATCCACGGAGACAGCGTGCCGATCCCGTTGACCACCGTGCCGGCGCCGAGAGACGAATAACCCGGGGCGGCACTCATGGTGTGATCGCCACCTTGAGCACGCCGTCGCGCTGATTGGCGAAAAGCTCATAGGCCTGCTCGATCTGATCGAGCTTGTAGCGATGCGTGACGAGCGGTTCGAGATCGACGCGTCCTGCGGCGACCACGTTCATCAGCCGGCGCATGCGCTCCTTGCCGCCCGGACAGAGCGTCGTTACGATCTTATGATCGCCAAGCCCTGCCGCTATCGCATCGAGCGGGAGCGTCAGCTTGCCTGAATAGACCCCCAGGCTGGACAGCACGCCGCCCGCTTTCAGCACGCGCAGACAGCTCTCGAAGGTCTGCTGCGTGCCAAGCGCCTCGATTGCGACGTCCACGCCGCGGCCTTCGGTGAGCCGCATGATCTCGGCAATTGGGTCGGTCTTCCTGAAGTCGATGGTGGTATCGGCGCCGAGTCGTCTCGCCATCTCAAGACGTTCCGGAAGACCATCGACTACGATGATCCTCGTCGCTCCCTTGAGTTTCGCGCCCGCGGTAGCGCACAGTCCAATAGGGCCTTGGGCGAATACGGCAACGCTGTCGCCAATCTTGATCCCGCCGCTTTCCGCCCCGCCGAGGCCCGTGCTCATGATGTCGGGGCACATCAACACCTGCTCGTCGCTTAGTCCGTCGGGCACAGGAGCGAGGTTCGCCATGGCGTGCGGGACCAACACGTACTCGGCTTGGCACCCGTCGATCGTGTTTCCGAAGCGCCAGCCGCCGATGGGCTTGCCGCCGCACTGGGCTTGATGCCCGTCCAGGCAGGCGTGGCATTGTCCGCACGGAGTAATGGCGCCGGCGATGACCCGCTGGCCGACGGTATAACCCGTCACACCCGGGCCAAGCGCCTCGATCACCCCCACCGGCTCGTGCCCGACGATGCGGCCAGGGGCCACCGGATACTCTCCCTTCAGGATGTGCACGTCGGTTCCGCAGATCGTCGTTGTGGTTACCTTGATTAATGCGTCACCGGGTCCGACGCTCGGTATGGGCTTCTCGTCGAGTACGATTCTGCCAGGTTTGATAAACACTGCTGCTTTCATGGTTCGCATGGCGATCCTTTCAAAGGCTACGAATCAGCACTTGTGGTGGGCGATGCCGACGTGCATATCGAATCGCTCGGCACCATTACAGACGCCGTCCCACAGACGCCGCGCTCCGGTGAAGGCGCCCAAGCACCGCAAGGCCGAGCTTGCGTCCTTCTTCTAGGATCAGGACCGACGCGGCCACGCCCGTCGCGACGCTCCAGTCGGCGAGAGCCATGCCGCCAGTCCGGAAAATCGCCTGCGCTGGCGGCCAATGCACGGCGATCGCCTGCAGCCCAACGACCCCGGCAAGCGAGCCCCACAGCATGGCGTTGTCGAAGAAGTGCGCGTTGAATGATGTGCCATTCTCGTTCCGGGCGTTGAACACATTGAAAAACTGGAACAGCACGAACGTCGTGAACGCCAGGGTCAGCGCGCGTTGCTCCGTGCCCGTATGCAGGCCGTAGTACAGCACTGCGAGCGTGCCCGCCATCATCGTGATGCCGTAGGCCATGATCTTCGTTAGTCGGGAGAACGGAAGAATGGGCTCGGTGCGGCTGCGCGGCGGCTCGAACATGATGCCGGGACGCGCCGCGTCGAGCGCGAGCGAGACAGCGGGCGGGCCGTCCATAATGATCGCCACCCACAGGATCTGGATCGGCGTGAAGGGTTCCGGCAGGCCGGCTAGCGGTGCGAAGAACACGGTGAGAATCGCGCCGATGGTCGTGGAGAGCTGGAAGCGGACGAACTTCAGGATGTTGTCGTAGAGCGCCCGCCCCTGCCGCACGGCCCGCACGATGGTGGCGAAGTTGTCGTCGGTCAGCACCATGGTGGCGGCTTCCTTCGACACAGCCGTGCCGGTGATGCCCATCGCGACACCGATGTCGGCGCTCTTCAGGGCCGGCGCATCGTTGACGCCGTCGCCGGTCATCGCGACCACGTGGCCCTTGGCCTGCAGCGCCCGCACGATCTTCACCTTGTGCGCCGGGGCGACGCGGGCGAAAACCACGATGTCGTCAATTACCGCGGCAAGCTGATCGGCGTCCATGCGGTCGAGTTCCGCGCCGGTAATCGTATTGCCCGACAGCCCGAGTTCCCGTGCGATCGCCAAACCGGTGGCCTTGTGGTCGCCAGTGATCATCTTGACGGTAATGCCCGCTTTCGCACACTGGGCGATGGCCTCTTTCGCCTCAGGCCTCGGTGGGTCCATCAATCCCACCAGGCCGATGAAAGTCAGCCCATTGACCCAAGGGAGGAGATCGCCAGCCGCGTCGAACGCGCTTCGCGGGATCGTCCGTGAGGCGATCAGCAACCCGCGAAGTCCACCTTCTGCGAGCGCCACATATTCGGCATCAATCCGCTGCCGATCGCCCGAGTGCAGCGGCCGGTCCTCGCTCCCGACGAGCCAACGGTCGCAGCGAGCCAACAGCACATCGGGTGCACCCTTGACGAACATGTGCACCCGATCGTCCTGGCGGTGGAAGGTGGCCATGAACTTGTGCGCCGAATCGAAGGGGATTTCGGCGAGCCGCGGCAGCCTCTGGGCAACCTGGTCCTGGGCGATGCCGCCCTTTGATGCCAGGATCAACAACGCCGCCTCCATCGGATCCCCTATCACCTTGCCTTCACCGACGCGGCTGTCGTTGCAGGCCGCCAGCGGGATCAAGAGAGGGCTGAGCTCAGGAAGCTGCGAACCGTCGCCCGCGGCCCGGATCGAGCCTTGCGGCCGGTAACCTTCGCCCGACACCTCAAAACGTTTCCCCTGGTAGAAAAACGCCCGCGCGGTCATCTGATTGAGCGTGAGAGTGCCCGTCTTGTCCGAACAGATGACCGTCGTGCAGCCCAAGGTCTCCACGCTCGCCAGGCGTTTCACGATGGCGCGCTGTCGCGCCATCTTGTGCATGCCGAGCGCGAGCGTCACGGTCACCACCACCGGTAGGCCTTCCGGCACGGCGGCAACAGCCAATGCAATCGCGTCCAGGACGATGTGCGCGAGGTCGGTGCCGCGCAGCATTTCCAGGAAAGACAACAGGCCCACCAGGGTCAAAGCGATCGCACCCAAGCGCTTGCCGAGCCGGTCGAGCTGAATCTGCAATGGGGTGGGCGCCTCCGTCGCCGCAGCGAGTTCCTGCGACAGCCGCCCCATCTCGGTATCCACGCCAGTGGCAGTGACGATGAGTTCGGCGCGCCCGCGCGTGAGCATGGTGTTCATGTAGGCCATGTTGATCCGGTCGCCGAGGGGCACCTTCAACATTTCCAGGGCGGCCGTCTGCTTGCCGACCGGCTGTGACTCGCCGGTCAATGCTGATTCGTCGATTTCCAGCCCTGCAGCGATGAACAAGCGCCCGTCCGCCGGCACGCGGTCACCTGCCTCTAACAGCACGACATCGCCCGGCACCAGATCCTCGGCAACGACCTCGCGCTCCTCTCCCTCTCGCCGGACGCGGGTTCTGACGGGCAACATCCCCTTCAGTGCAGCCAAACTCCGCTCGGCGCGGTACTCCTGGTAAAAGCCGACCAGGGCATTGATCACGACGACGGCAAGGATGACGAGCGCATCCTTGACGCTGCCGATGAGCGCCGAAAGCAGCGCCGCACCAATAAGGATGAGGATCAGGATGCTCTTGAATTGACCGAAGAACACCAGCCACGCTGAGCGCGGCAGTGCTTCGGGCAGGCGGTTGGGTCCGTGCTGCGCGTTGCGCCGTCTTGCCTCCGCGCTTGTAAGACCAAAGTCGGTTCGCACATCGAGGCGCGCGACCACCTCTTCAGCGGTCAGCGTATGAGGCAGTGACACGATCTCGGGAGGGGTTGAGGGTTCGTGTGTCTCGTTGACCATCATTCCACCGCACGATTTACCGGCATGGCCCGATGGGATGTAGTGACACCAGTTCGCTTTTCGCGATGCTCAGATGAAGAATATCCACTAGAGTGGTCCGCAGCCTTCAAGTCAGACGGCTTACCTCGTGAATGCAACTTATCCATTCGCTGCGTTCACTTCACCAGCGTGACGGGGATTTCCGACCGATGCATGACCTGGACCGCGGTGGAGCCCACAATGACATTTGCCAGAGCGCCCAGGCCACGCGTTCCCATCACGATCCGCGTGCAACCGCGATGCAACGCCTCTTTGACAATGACCTCTCCCGCGTGCCCGATCTGGATGTCCCCGTCGAAGGCTAGGCCCACCGCCTGCAACGCTTTTTTCGCGGCGCCCAACGCCTCCCCGCCCTCTGCGCGACAGTATGCGTCGATCGTCTCCTGGGATACGAAGCGCCGCACATTTGCCGAGGCGATCGGAATCTGGACATTGAGCAGTCGGACCTCGACAGGCATGCGCGCATCCCGGAGCACGCACACATAGTCGACCGCACTCGCGGCCGGTTGCGAGCCATCGACCGGCAGCAGGATCCTATGGATCCCCTCACCCCCGTCGAGTCCGAGTTTGGATGCGCCCAAGGGATTGGGTACGACCGTGACCGGTACCGGCGACAGATGCACGATCTTGTATGCCACGGAACCGAGCGCAAAGCTTTCCAGCGCGCTCATGCCGCGGCTGCCGAGCACGACCTCATCGCTTGCCCGCGACCGGATCAGGCCGAGGATGCAGTCCACTGGATTGCCCATTTCACTATGGAAGCGGTAGGCGATGCCGGCAGCGTCGAGCATCCGACGCGCCGCGGCGGTCTCCGAGCCTGCCTCAAGCAGCATGTCCTGCTGCTGGCGCGTGAGCAATTCCGCGATCCGCAATGCCAGCACATTGACAACATCGACTTCGCACGGCCTCAGACCTGACGCGCGCCGCGCCAGATACTCGGCGGCGCGATCCGCGTGCGCGGAACCATCGATCGCGAGCAGGAATTTATAAGGGATTACGTTCGCCATCGCGCAGCCTTTTCAGTTTGCAGGATTACCAGCGTGCAAGTCTGCGCGGCGGGATGCGCCGGCCATTGATTTGCGTCAAACGGGCGGTCCGGATACTGGAAAATCCGCTTCATTACTGCGGAGCATCGTCGTCCTGAAGAATGCGGTGAGCCGGCCCTTCCATATCGTCGAACTGACCGCTCTTGACCGACCACCAGAAAATGCCACCGATCAGGAACACCAGCACGACCGA
>JANOGP010000229.1:0-2743 GCA_031406075.1 Betaproteobacteria bacterium | reverse complement strand
GCTCGGAATTCCCAATATTCCGCATCAAAGCGCGCCGGTTGGAAAGTCCTCGGATGACAACGTCGAAGTGCGACGGGAAGGTGAGCCGCGCCGCTTCGATTTTGCGGCGAAGGACCACGTGGACGTCGGTGCCGGTTTGGGCATGCTGGATTTCGACGCCGCGGCGAAGATCAGCGGCGCACGCTTCACACTGATGAAGGGGCCGCTGGCGCGGCTGCACCGGGCGATTGCCCAGTTCATGCTCGACATTCACGCCGGCGAGCACGGCTACACGGAAGTGTATGTGCCTTATCTGGTGAACGCGGACAGCATGCGCGGCACGGGGCAGTTGCCCAAGTTCGAGGAGGATTTGTTTGCGGTGCCGCTGGGCGATGGCAGCAAGTTCTACCTGATCCCGACCGCGGAAGTGCCGGTGACCAACATCGTGCGCGACGAAATCCTGCTTGCGGAAAAACTGCCTCTGAAATTCGTCTGTCACTCGCCGTGTTTCCGATCCGAGGCGGGTTCATACGGCAAAGACACCCGCGGCATGATCCGCCAGCACCAGTTCGACAAGGTCGAACTGGTGCAGATCGTCCATCCCGAGCAGTCCTACCAGGGACTGGAGGAACTCACTGCCCATGCGGAGACCATCCTCAGACGCCTGGAATTGCCATTTCGCACCGTGACGCTTTGCACTGGCGACATGGGATTCGCTGCCGCGAAAACCTACGATATCGAGGTCTGGCTGCCGGGACAGAATGCGTACCGGGAGATCTCATCGTGCAGTAATTTCGAGGCATTCCAGGCGCGGCGCATGCTTACGCGCTTCAAAGACGGGAAGGGCAAGAACGAGTTCGTCCACACCCTGAACGGATCGGGGCTTGCGGTCGGGCGAACGCTGGTCGCGATACTGGAGAACTATCAGAACAGCGATGGAAGCATCACCATTCCCGAGGCGCTGTGTCCGTACATGGGCGGCCTGGCCATCATCCGGCCCATCTGAGGAATCAAGGCTCGGCTCGTGCTTCCGCGGCGAATGACGAGAACAGCGGCCGGTACGGATCCTCGTAACGCACCAGAATGTCGTAGTAGTTGCGGATGTTCTCGGTGAGAATCACCGGCTCGCCGCCGCGAGCGTAGCCGCGCTTAACCGTGGTGTAGTGGTCGGAGCGCGCCAGCAGCGGCAGGGTCTTGCGCAGGTCGAGCCAGGAGTCCGGATTCAACCCGCGCCGCTTCGCCAGAATGCGGGCGTCCTCCAGGTGTCCAAAGCCCACGTTGTACGAGGCCAGAGCCAGCCAGGTGCGATCCGGCTCGCCGATGCGCGCGGGGAGCGCGTCCTTGAGTATCTTCAGATAGCGCGCGCCGGCGATGATGTTCTGGCGGGGGTCGAGCCGGTCGGTTACCCCCATGCGATCGGCGGTTGCCGAGGTAAGCATCATCAGGCCGCGCACGCCCGTGGGACTGGTGGCGAGCGGATTCCAGTGCGATTCCTGAAAGCCCAGCGCGGCCAGGAGCCGCCAGTCGATGCCGGTCAGCTCCTGTGCCTCGTGGAAGACATCGCGGTATTGCGGCAACACCGAATTGCGGCGTTCGAGGAATGCGAAAATGTCAGCCTGATTCAGGCGTTCGATGTGCCCATAGTACCGGTCCAGCAGAATGCGCAACGACCCGTCGGCATTGATACGATTGAAGAAATCATGCACCTGATGGACCAGCAGCGGGTCGGCGTCTTTCGGCAGTGCCCACGCCAGCGTCTCGGGTCCGCCCAACGTGAAAGCTTTGCCGATGTTGGGCGAAAGATTCTGCGCAAGTTCGACGACGTGCGAATCGGCCATTACATAATCATATTCGCCATCCGACAGTCGATCGAGCAATGTCATGCTGTCGGCGACAGGAACTTCATCCCAATGCAAATCCGGATCATTCGCGCGTTCGAGCCGGAGTTGATCGGCGCTGCTGGACCCGGCAACCACGGCGCCCCGCTTTCCGGCGAGGTCGCGCACGCTGCGCGGTCGGCGCTGTTCAGTGTTGTACGCGACCACCTTCTGTATCGACAGATAGGCCGGCCCGAAGGTGAACCGTTTGCGGCGCTCGTCGGTGGCGCTCAGGCCCGCGGCGGCGATATGCCCGATATTGCGGCGAAGCGCCGGAAGAATATCCGCGAAATTCGACCTTTCGATGACGCGCAGGCGCACGCCCAGGTCCTTGGCGAAAATCTCGAGCATGTCCTGCTCGATGCCGCTGTACTTGCCGTCGGCGCCGAGGAAGCGAGTGGTCGGACCGTTGCGCACCAGTACCACCAGTTCATCGGTTGCGCCGAATGGAAGCACCGGCCGCTCGATCAGCATGCCCGGGTCGCAGAATGGCAGGATGAGCAGCAGCGCCGCGGCCGCGAGCTTGTGCGCGGACGACGTTTGGCGGCGCGTGTACGCCGTGATTGTCTTTCGCTTCCGGAGCCTGTAAAAGGCGCGGCGCGTGTTCGCAAAGACCTGCATCGCTGTTAAAATATCATGATCCTGCACGATTCGAGTTCGGAGAGGTACCGAAGTGGCCATAACGGCGCTGACTCGAAATCAGATGGACGGACAAAATCCGTCACGTGGGTACGAATCCCACCCTCTCCGCCAATTGAAAATGCCGCACACTTTGGCAATCATTCCACGCGCGCAAATATTCAAGGTGGGATTGTGTCCGGATCGCCTTAGGGCGATCCCGCCATCCCTCGCGCAGCGAGGGACCGCGCTACGTGCGTCCCAGAACG
>JANOGP010000173.1:0-8036 GCA_031406075.1 Betaproteobacteria bacterium | reverse complement strand
GCATGCTTGATCAACGACACATTCAGCCCGCGTGCGACGAACAGCGGTATCAGATTTTCGATCAGTGTTGTCTTGCCGCTGCCGGACCAGGCGGCGAATCCGAAAATCTTCACGGCGATGGCTGCCGAGGCGTCGCACAAGTCCGCGCATTGTCGCGGCGGCGTCGCCGATCCACGACACTCGCGGTGGCGCATGTGATTTTCATGTGACGAATGGGCACAAACCTGTAGGGGAACGAAGGAAAGGGTTTTTCTGTCGAACGGATCGACTTATAGTAATCCCTGTTTGGGCACGGCGCCCGACCTCACGACGGCCACTTTGATTTGGAGGAACAATGACAAAATCGACGGCGCTCGCTTTGCTTGCCCTATTGCTGATTGCGGCTCCGGCTGCCGCTCATCACGGCTGGAGCAGCTATGACAGCAATAATGCCATCACCCTTACGGGGACGATTACCGAGGCCTCGTACACCTATCCGCACGGAACCATCATGCTCGAAACTCCCGGCAAGATCTGGCTGGCGGTGCTGGCGCCGCCCTCGCGCATGTCGGCGCGCGGACTGCCGAGTTCGGACCTGACCGTCGGCGCAAAAGCCACCGTCGAGGGCTATGCCAGCCGCCAGGATCCGAACGAGATGCGAGCCGAACGCATCACCGTTCACGGAAGAACCATAGAATTGCGTTGATGCGGCCCGGTTCAGCACTGCTGGACGCGCTCCAGGCGAGCAGCTTCGGCGCGGCGATGCGCGACTCCATCTGGCTTTATCCGGTGGTCGAGACCGTTCACATCATCGGTTTCTCGATCCTGGTCGGTGCAGTGATCATGTTCGACCTGCGGGTGCTGGGTGTGTCGAAGCGTGTTCCGGTACGCATGCTGGCACACCACCTGCTGCCGTGGTCAGCGGCAGCCCTGCTACTGATCGTCCCCGCCGGGTTTCTCATGTTTTCGGCGGATGCGACCAGCCTGATCAGCAATCGCGCCTTCCTCATCAAGATGGTGCTGCTGTTGCTGGCCGCGACCAACGCGGCGACATTCCACATGGGCGCGATTCGCGAGGTCGAACAATGGGACCAGGGAACGACAGCGCCCGCCTCTGCAAGGTTACATGCGGCGGCGTCGCTTTTGATCTGGCTGGGAGTGATCACCTGCGGCCGCATGATCGCCTACGTTTAGAGCGCCAGCCGGCCGATTGCCGGCAATAAAAGCGTTGACGCAAAGGAAAACTGAATAAAAATAGTGACGTCAGTCTCCCGTCCGCCAGATAGATCCTCATTTTTGACCCGCGATCAATGCAAACCTTCGTCAAGATTCTTGCCGCATTTCTTTGCGTCCTTTGCGTACCCCTCAAGGGGGTATAGAAAAGAATCTTTGCGTTGAGGTTTAATTGAGACAGCCGTTTTCGAGATGCAGCCGCACCACGCCCGGTAGGTTGATCATCTCGAGGTCGTGGCAGGCGATCACCACCACTTTGTCGGCCGCGGCAAGTTGCGCGATCAGATCGATCACCCGCCGGCGGCCATCCGCGTCCAGGTTGGCGGTCGGCTCATCGAGAAGATAGACCCGCGGCGAGAGCACCTTCACGCGCGCCAGCGCCACCCGCTGTTGCTCGCCACCGGACAGGCGCTGGGCCGGCGCAACGGCCAGGTCCGCCATGCCCGCCCAAGCCAGCGCCTCGTGCGCCAGGCGCGCCCTTGCGTTGCGCGGGATGCCGCGCACCCTCAGCCCATACTCGACATTGGCGAGGGCGCTGCTGCTGAACATGTACGGATGCTGATGCACGAATCCAATCTGCCGTTGCACCGGTGCGGGCAAGCGGTTAAGTTTCAATGGCCTGCCCTCGAAGGCAAAGCGTTCCACCTGTGCCGGCTCCAGTCCCGCAAGAATGCGCAGCAACGTACTCTTTCCCGCTCCGTTGTCGCCCGAAAGGATATAGCTCGAGCCCGCCTTCAGAACGAGATGCGAAATGCGCAGCACCGGGCGGCCGCCCCAGGACTTGGCAAGCCCGCCGATTTCGATCACGGTTGCCATGCCCGCCTCATTCCACCCTGACCCTGCACTGCCGCCAGCGCGACGTTCACCGCCAGCGCCAGCACGATCAGCACCATACCCAGCGCCACGCCTTGCGCGAACTCACCCTTGCTGGTTTCCAGTGCTATCGCCGTGGGAATATTGCGGGTGAGCCCCGCTATGTTGCCGCCCACCATAAGCGAACAGCCGATTTCCGAAATGATCCGCCCGAATCCCATGAAAACCGCGGCCATCGCCCCGAAGCGCACTTCCCACAGAGTCGTGATCGCGGCCCGCACCCGGCCGGCGCCGAGGCTGGCCGCGGTTTCATAGGCTCGCGGATCGGCGCCCTGAACCGCGGATAGCGTGTAAGCGGCGAGCACGGGAAATGCAATGAGCATTTGCCCGAGGACCATCGCGGGCTGGGTAAACAGAAGCTGCAGCGCGCCAAGCGGCCCCTG
The DNA here is from genome assembly GCA_031406075.1 of Betaproteobacteria bacterium. GTDB lineage: Bacteria > Pseudomonadota > Gammaproteobacteria > Burkholderiales > JACQAP01 > JACQAP01. The sequence goes on along the minus strand of JANOGP010000173.1, from coordinate 5,568 downwards.
TCTGGACAACAAGAGGTAGAGCAGCAGGCCCACAACCACTGTCGGAAATGATTGGAACGCCTGCACCAGAATCACCAGCAATCGTCTCCCGGGAAAAGCGAGGTGCGCCAATACGAAACCGGCCGCCACCGCCAGCGGCCCGACCAGGACCAACGCCAGAACCGAGACTTTGATCGACACCCAGACAATTCCCCACAACGTCGGGTCGCCTGAGTACAGCAGCCGGAACGCCTCCCTGGTGGTATCGAGAAGGTCCATTCAGCGCGCGTTGGGGAAGAACAGTTGCTCGCCGTCCACCCGGAACGCGGCGATCGCGGCCTGTCCATCCGGGGAGGTCAGCCACTCGATGAACTGCATCGCGCCTGCATGATTGATGCCGGGATGCCGCGCAGGATTCACGGCGATCGCGCCGTAGGGGTTGAACAGCATCGAGTCGCCCGATACCAGAATCTCCAACCCGGTTTTTTCGCGGTACGCGGAATACGTGGCACGATCGGTCAGTGTATAGCGCCGCAACTCCGCGGCCATCATCAGCACCTCTCCCATCCCAAGTCCTGCCGAGACGTAACCGGACATCGCTGCAGGTTCGACACCGGTCGCCTTCCAGTAACTCTGCTCCATCTTGTGCGTGCCGGAATCGTCGCCGCGCGAGACAAAGCCGCTGCCCGCTGCAGCAATCTTGCCGAACGCCGTCAGCACGCCGCTTCCGCGTATTGCTGCGGGGTCGGCCTTCGGCCCGGCGATGACGAAGTCGTTGTACATCACGTCGCGCCGGTTGATGCCAAACCCAGCGGCCACGAACTTCTCCTCGTCCGCGCGACTGTGCACCAGCACCACGTCTACGTCGCCGTTCTCGCCCAGTTTCATCGCCTTTCCGGAGCCGACTGATATGACGCGAACCTTGGTGTCGTATTTCGCTTCGAACAGAGGCAGGATTGCGCTCAACAGGCCCGAGTTCTCGGTGCTGGTTGTGGTGGCGAGCCGCAAGTCCGGGGCGGCGTGAGCGGGCCCGATGCCCGGCGACAACAGAAACAAATAAACAAGGCTTCTGAAAAACATGGTCATGGCCGATACTCTCCGGCAAGGTCCGGACAATGGTTACAGCTTGATTCTGGCTAGCGTTATATCTTTTGCAATATAATGCCTCAAATCCCGGCCGGCGAATGCCATTTGAACGGCGGTCGCAGGTCCCTGGCCATAACAACGTCCCATGAAATGAACGAACCAGCCATCAATTTTGCAAATGCGCGAACGGGGAACGGCGTTCCCGTCGCCGACACCCGTGGCCGGCCCCTTCGCGACCTGCGAATTTCGGTTACGGATCGCTGCAACTTCCGCTGCACCTATTGCATGCCCAAGGAAGTGTACGGACGCGATTTCCAGTTTCTGGAGCGCTCGCAGCTGCTCACTTTTGACGAAATCCACCGGCTGGTGAGGATTTTCCGCGGCCACGGTATCGAGAAGGTGCGCATCACCGGGGGCGAGCCGCTGGTGCGGCGCCAGCTCGAGAAACTGATCGCACTGCTGGCACAGGACGCCGAACTCGACCTCACGCTCACGACCAACGGCTCGCTGCTGAAGCAGAAGGCCCGGGCGCTGAAGGACGCAGGACTCAAGCGGGTCACGGTCAGCCTCGATTCTCTGGACGATGCCGTGTTTCGGGCGATGAACGACGTGGACTTCCCGGTGGCGAAAGTGCTGGAAGGCATCGAGGAATCCGACAAGGTTGGTCTCGCGCCTCTCAAAGTCAACATGGTGGTCAAGCGCGGGACCAACGACCAGAGCGTCGTCGACATGGCGCGCTTTTTCAAGGGCGGCGGCCACATTCTGCGCTTCATCGAATTCATGGACGTCGGCCATACCAATGGCTGGAAAATGGAACACGTCGTACCCTCGCGTGAACTGGTCGCGAAGATCAATTCGGTTTTCCCGATTGAGCCGGTGGACGCCAATTACCCCGGCGAAGTTGCCGAGCGATGGCGCTATAAAGACGGGTCCGGCGAGATCGGCTTCATCTCCTCGGTGACCCAGGCGTTCTGCAAGGACTGCACGCGTGCGCGGCTGTCCGCGGAGGGTTCGATCTATACCTGCCTTTTCGCCACGCAGGGAACCGACCTGCGCGGCCTGATTCGCGGAGGGGCCTCGGACGAGGAAATCTCCGCAGCCGTCGCCAAGGTCTGGCACGCACGCACAGACCGTTATTCCGAGATCCGCACCGACGAGACCTCCAAGCTGCACAAAGTCGAGATGAGCTATATCGGCGGCTAATGTCAGACTAAGTCAAACTCTTCAACGCAAAGGTCGCAAAAAGGTACGCGAAGGAAAACCAGAAGAGAATGATTTGGTTTCACATCATCGTAGCGTGCCAAACGAAAAACGAACAATTGCCAGCAATGATATGGGTAGCAAGCGTTTAGACGAACTCCTGATCTCCTTTGTACTGGCAGTTGAATTACTTTGCGTACCTTTGCGTCCTTTGCGTTGAACGCGTTTCGCCCTTGATTTTTGTCTTTCGTAATTTTGACGCCGATGGACACTCCCAAATCAATCCGTGAACTGAGCTCTGCCGACGACTACGACCCCAACTCGATGCCGGTGGAGAAGGCGCGCAGCCACATCCGCGCCTTTCTCGAGCCGGTCACGGCGATCGAACGCCTGAATATCCGTGCTGCGCTCGGACGCGTGCTGGCCGAGGCGGTGATTTCGCCTGTCAACGTGCCCCAGCACGACAACTCGGCGATGGACGGTTATGCCGTCAGATTCGACGATCTCAAGCAGGACGGCAACACGACACTGAGGATGATCGGCGCCGCTTTCGCCGGCAAGCCCTTCGACGGCAGCGTTGGCCCCGGGCAGACGGTACGTATCATGACCGGCGGGGTGATTCCGCAAGGGGCGGACACGGTCATCCAGCAGGAACGCGCAAAAGCCTCAGGCGACCAGGTGGCGGTCGCACCTGTCGCAAAGAAAGGCACCAATACCCGCAACGCGGGAGAGGATCTGCGTCAGGGCGAACCCGCCCTGAAGCGCGGACAGCCGCTGCGCCCCGCGGAAATAGGACTGCTTGCTTCGCTCGGAATCTCCGAAGTTTCGGTTTTTCGCAAACTCCGTGTTGCGTTTTTCTCCACAGGCGACGAACTGGTGCCGGTGGGCAGTCCGCTCGGTGCCGGCCAGATCTACGACAGCAACCGCTACACGATCCACGGAATGCTCATTCGTCTGGGCTGCGAGGTACTCGACATGGGCGTGATACGCGATGATCCAAAAGCGGTTGCGCGTGCCTTTGACGAAGCCGCGCAAGCGGCCGACGTGGTGATTACCAGTGGCGGAGTCTCGGTGGGCGAGGCGGATTACGTCAAACAGATCCTCGAGCGTCTGGGCGAAGTGCTGTTCTGGAAGATTGCGATGAAGCCGGGCCGGCCGCTTGCCTATGGCAGGATCGGTCGCGCGCATTTTTTCGGACTGCCCGGCAATCCCGTTGCGGTGATGGTGACCTTCTACCAGTTCGTACGCGATGCCCTGCTCTACCTGCAGGGACAAGTAACAGTTGCGCCGCTGCCGACTCTGAAGGTTACGTGCACCTCCACCATCAAGAAGGCACCGGGCCGCACCGAGTTCCAGCGCGGCATCCTCGCCCGTTCTGCGGACGGCCAATGGACGGTGCGCACCACTGGAGATCAGGGTTCGGGAATTCTATCGTCGATGAGTCAGGCCGACTGCTTCATCGTCCTGCCGACCGAGGCGGGCAACCTGCCCGCCGGCGCGGTCGTCGAAGTTCAACTGCTGGAAGGATTGATCTGAACACCCGCGTCAGATCGAATTGACGAATTTCACCAGCGCTTCGCGATCGGTTTTGGGCAGCGCACGAAATATTTCCCGCGACTGCTCCGCCTCTCCACCGTGCCACAGGATCGCTTCGGTGACATCGCGTGCGCGGCCGTCATGCAGCAGGTCGCCGTGCCCGTTTACTTCCCGTACCAACCCGATCCCCCACAGCGGCGGCGTGCGCCATTCGCGGCCGTCGGCCAGATATTCGGGGCGGCCGTCCGCGAGGTTCTCGCCCATATCGTGCAGCAACAGGTCGGTGTAGGCATGGATCGTCAGGTCCGCCGCGGCGGGGATCGCGGTCTTGCCGCCGGTGCGGAGTTCCGGCACATGACAGGCGCTGCAGTTGGCCTGGGAAAACAATTGTTCGCCCCGCTTCACGTCAGGGTCGTTGACATTGCGCCGGGCTGGAACGGCGAGCGTCTGCAGGTATAGCGTGATGTTGCTCAGGCGGCTCGGGACGACCTCCGGCCGATAGTTTCCGGTGCATCCCCCCTGGCCGCCGCACTTGCTTGCGGACGGCACGTCCAGGCATTGCAATTGCACACTTGGACAATTTTCCTCGGGAAAAAAGTGCGTGGTCGCGCCGATGTCGCCCAGAAACGCCGCTGCCGTCTGCTGGCGCAGATTGGGTTGCCCCGCCTTCCAGCCGAGGCGGCCGAGCACGGTCCTGCTGTTCTCCTGATCCCAGACATAGTTCGGCCTGCCGCTCACGCCGAGCTTTTCCTGTTCCCTCGCGATTGCAAGGATCGCTTGTTCGGGCACCGCTTCCAGCAGTCCCAGCCCCACCATCGCCGGCGCAATGCGTGGCGAAATCATGATGTCGGTTCCGAGCTCGCCGAACTGCAGCGCTGCGAACGCAATCGTTGGCACCCGCAGCGTCACGATTTCGCCATCGGAAAAGCCGACCTTGCGTGCCGCGTAGCTGAAGATTGCCTGACCTTCGGCAGAAACGCGACCAGGAATACCGCGGTTCTGCAATTGGTCGCCATATGCCGGGTGCGGCCGGGGTTCCCCGTGCGGTCCCTGGCCGGGCACGCTTAGCCGTACCAGCATTCCCCGCTGCGCCTCCTGCCGCTCCGCAGGCGCCCCGGCACGCCCGTTATTTTCATGGCAGTGCGCGCAGCGGTCCTCGTTGAAAGTCGGTCCCAGGCCCCAGACACCGCCAGGATCCGGCGCGACCACCCAGGCTTCGTGGAATTGCTCCCTGCCCTTTGCGAACTGCGCGGCCTGCTCCTTGTCGAGCATGGCGATGGGAATGGAGAATGCGCTGGCGCCCGTCTCGGGCGTGGTGAAGCTCCCGGCGGTGACCGCGGCAGGATCGAGGACATCGGTGCTTCCGGTCGCCAGCCATGTCGCAAGCAACAGGCAGGCCGATACAAACACACTTGTTCCGCTGGGGGCAGGCCGTCTCCGGAAAAGAGACCTCCGATTGGATTCAGGGAACACGCGCTGCTTCCTTTGAATTCGGCCGGATTGTTTTGCGCGAGATCACCATCATGAACCGGGCTGCGATCAGTGGTCGTGGTCCCACGGATTGTGCTTCACTTCCGGCATGATCCAGATTGTTTCATAGACTTTCTGGAGTTCCTTCTCCTTGGCGATTTCGTCGCTCTCCGACAACTTCGCATACTTGGCTTGCGTCGGACTGGAGTGGTTGCGAGTATTCAGGCTGGGCGCCGACAAAACCTTCCGCAGTTCGCCTTTGCATTTGGGGCAATGCTCCGGGCGCGGATCATTGAT
>JANOGP010000140.1:0-12831 GCA_031406075.1 Betaproteobacteria bacterium | reverse complement strand
GGAACGTCCAGCGCGCTATTAAATTTGCTCGAAAGATTCTGGAAGGCGATCAACCCCGTCAGCTCGACGATTGCGTCCTCGTCGAAGTGCTGTCTGAGCCGTGCCATCAGTTCGTCGCTGACGTGTCGGTCGGTGATCGTTACCGCTTCCGTATATTCGAGCGCCACGCGCTCCTCGTCGTCGAATGCATCGCTTACGCGCCAGCCCTCCAGCGCCTCGACCTTCTTCATCGAGCCTGCGCGCTTTGCGAGCGTCAGCGAGTTCAGGTCAACGCAAAACCGGCACCAGTTGATCTGCGAAACCCGCACGGTCACCAACGAACGCAGGGTCGGGTGTAATGGCGAGCGCTTGCGATCCAGTGCGCCGTAGAGCAGCGCCACGGCCATGAAAACCTTGGGGGAACGGCCCCACAGCAACCCTGGCATGAGAACCTGCCCGTACTTCTTCCTTTGTTTCCAGAAGAACGGCCGGATGTACCAGGGATATTGGTTGAGTGGCTTCTCCGCAATCCTCATTACCGTGCTCCGATTTAAATTGGAGATCGAGCATGAATCCTAGTTCGCAGCAGCAGATCGCGGCTTGCGATAGATCAAGCGTATGCGTGCAAGGAAACCGGTGTCTGGGACGTCCCGGATGACGCAAGCAGCTAGAAGCAGACCACTCTGGCGTTCTCGCGCGCGGCGGCGACGTAAAATTCGTTCATGCCCGCCATGCTGACTCGCTTGTCCAGTTGTGCCTCGGTGATCTGCCGCACGTTCGCGCAGGGCTTGCACACCAGAACCTTGGCGCTTGCATGGGAAAGAACTTCCTCGACGCGTGGCGGCGGACCGAAGGGAACGATCTTTTCGGCCGTGCCCTGCGTCGCCATGTGCACGGAATCGTGAAACAGCATCAACGTCACCGTGTCGCCAGCCTGAAGGGCCGAGGCTGCGAAGATGAAAGGAAGCGCCGCCCGCGTCGGATCGGTGGGCCCCCAAGTGGCAGAGATGGCGAAATGCATAGGGTCTCCGTTTTTCTGCCATCAACCGAGAGCGGTAGTGGCTGGTGATTGGTGATTGGTGACGGGTGATACCTAGACTGGATTTTACTTGTCACTTGTCACCGTTTCTATCGGTTTCAGTTTACTGCGGCCTTGTTCAGTCGTCCGACGACCGCATCCATCTCCACGGTCGCCTTGTGGCCGCTGGGCAGAATCATCTGGTACGTGTACTGCGGTCTGCCGGTGAAGCCCACCGATAATTCCATTCCCATAATCCTGACCGGGCCCATGAAAATTACCGGCGCAGCCTCGCGCGCCTTCTCCTCGGGCAGCGTCGCGCGTTCATACATGTTGTAGCGGTACAGCCCGGTCTTGTTCTTGAACTCGAAATTCGTCGGATTGGCCGGATTGCAGTTGGTCTCGCCCATCTTGCCCTCCTTATCCAGAACGGTAATCGCATATGGGGGTTGGGGACCGCCGCCGGCCTGACGCCAGCCGGTCACGATTCCCGGATGCTCGTTCATCACTGCCGAGATGCAGATGTCCAGTGGCCCGCCGGGTGCCGTGGTATCAGCCGCTGAGGCCTGCAAGTGTGCGGCTATGCAGATAAAAAAGACGATGACAGCGTTAAACGCGCGCATGTTTTTCTCCAGATGTTGTTTGAGGATTCTCTCCCTTTGTTCACATTATCCACCGACACGAGATTCCAGGCCCTCATTTCGGGGCCGTTCTGTCATCTTGCGTCCGGTTGTACTTGCCGGAATTCTCTGCTCAGCCGACACTAGATGTGTTGTCTCTGAGTGGTCAGCCAAAGCACAAGTTCACGGCATTCACGACATTTACGATATTCACGGAGGTATTTCATGCACTACCGTCTTCTCGGCCGTTCCGGCCTGCTGGTCTCGGAGATCTGTCTGGGCACCATGACCTACGGCGGCAAGGGACGATGGCAGCCCATCGGCCAGCTCGGCCTCGCCGAAGTGGAAGCGCAGGTCAAAGCGGCTTTCGACGCCGGCGTTAATTTTATCGACACCGCCGACGTTTACTCGGAGGGCGACTCGGAGACGCTGCTTGGCCAGGCGTTGAACAACCTCGATCTGCCGCGTGAAGAGCTGGTCATCGCCAGCAAGGTGCGGATCCGCATGGGTCCGGGCCCGAACCAGGTGGGCCTTTCGCGCGGCCATATCATGGACGCGGTTAACGCGAGCCTGCGCCGGCTACAACTGGATCACATCGACCTCTACCAGATTCACGGCCAGGACCTGGCGACCCCCATGGAGGAAACGCTGCGCGCGCTGGAAGACCTGGTGCGTTCAGGCAAGGTGCGTTATCTGGGTCTGAGCAATCATGCGGCGTGGCAAATCATGAAAGGCGTCGCGATATCAGAAAGACGCGGCTGGAACCGCTTCGAAAGCATCCAGGCCTACTACTCGCTCGCCAGCCGCGATCTCGAGCGCGAGATCGTTCCAGTGGCGATGGACCAGGAGCTGGGTATTCTGGTGTGGAGTCCGCTGGCGGGTGGGCTGCTGTCGGGAAAATTCAGCGAAAAGGAAAAAGGTCCGGAGGGTGCGCGGCGCACCAGCTTCGACTTTCCGCCGGTGGACCGGACTCGCGCGTTCAGGTGCGTCGACGCGATGCGGCCGATCGCCCAGGAGCACGGCGTCTCCGTTGCACGCGTTGCGCTCGCCTGGCTGTTGCACCAGCCGGGAGTGGCAAGTGTCATCGTCGGCGCGAAGACCAATGAACAGCTTGCAGACAACGTCGGCGCCACCGACGTGCGCCTGACCGAATCCGATCTTCAGACCCTGAACAATGTCAGCAAACTGCCGCTCGAGTATCCCGGCTGGATGTTCGAGCGTCAGAATCGCGACCGGCTTCCGGGCGGAGCGATCACCTGATGGACCGGTAACCTGAAGAATCCGCTCTGTGTCCCCTCAAGAGGATACTCAAAAGAATGCTGCGTGCTGCAAAATTGGTGCAGTGTTTTTTCCCAGCATTCCCTCTCGAATTTCCTTGGCGTTCCCAGCCTCGAACGTTCTTGATGCTGGCCTTCAGCCAGCTACTCGTACCTCGAACCTCGGCCCTGCTTTTTCTATTGCCCGCCCCTTCAACTCCCAGCCAGCGCTTCACGGAACCCGCGGTTCTGCACCAGTTGTTGGACCGCGCCGACCAAAGAATCGCTCAGCGACTCGTAGTAATTGTCTGCCCTGTATGAGCGCCCGCGCCGGGCGGACGCGCCTCTGGTCAGGCCAGACCACAAAACATGGCCGTCCGGGCCGGTAAGTGTGACTCGCAGAATAACTTCCGCCTGGTAGGTATCGGTCTCGTCAACGAAGAACCGCCTGAGTTCGGTCTTGAGTATGGCGGTACCGCCGCTATCCACCACTTTGATTCCGGCTATGGACATCAGCGCCTTCATGCGGTTGGTGACGAAAGCCGAGACATCTTCGGGCGTAGTTACCAACCGCGGCGAGGGCTCCTCGCGGTTCTGGCCGATAATTTCAGTGTTCTCGCGATTGTCGGTGACCGGATCGATCTGCAGCCTGGCGTTCCGCAGTTCGGCCAGTTCAGCCGATCCGATCGAGAACATGCCGGTGGTCGGCTTCCAGAGTAATGGAATGTTTTCCAGACTGGTACTGGCGCAGCCGGCAAGCAATGCCAGCAAGAAATACAGCCGCTTGTTCATACTCGTTCCTTCCTGTTAATTGATCTGAGCCCGGCGCGAAGTCCAATCGGTCCGCCTCGGCGCAGTCTCTTCATCATAGCGGCGACAAAGGCCCGCATCGAAGGCAAGGGATCTTTTGTTTGGAGTGCCGAGCATGACAGTGTAACGAAGCGCCACCACGGGCGCACCAGCAATGGCATGACTCTTGGCCGCGTGCCGATGTACATCGCCGTCACCGCGCGTATAGGCCGGCATTGCGCCCGATTCTTTGCGGACACCTACGGGCGCGTCATGGTTTACCGATTGGCGTCGAGCCGGGCACAGGGAACCGTAGTCCCACAAACCAATAGGCCGAGTCGGCGTTGAAGTTATAGCCGTAGCCGATCTGCAAATAGTCGCGGAAGGCGGAGAACACCAATCCCAGACCGGCTTCAAGTGATTCGTCGGAATCGAAATCCAACGCCGCAATGTTTACGCCAATCGCCGGCTGGAACAGTTCATTCCAGAAGGTCGAGTTGCGTTTGCCCCGTTTCAACAGGACGCTGTAGGAAGGTGCCGCCTGGAACCGGGAACTGAGTCCGGTACCTTTTTTTTGCGGTTCGGCAAAAATCAGGCTGACTGCAACGTCGACATAGGTAAGTATCTTGTAAAGTCGCAACCGCCGTTCGTCCAGCAACTGAATGGGGCTTTCCGGCTTCCCCGCACTGATGCGGACAATGACTCCTGCGCCGGCATCCCGCGAACCCGTCCGCCGCAAGTCGAGATCGGTACGCTCGGGAAGGCTGCCGATATCGTGTTTCAGTATCTTGTCGCTGTATTCCAGCGACCCCGCTCCGATTTCGCGGCCATTCACCAGAACGTTTACGAACCCCCCCAAGTCTTTCACATGCGCGCTAATGCCTTCTGCGCATTCCTTCACCTTCACGTTCAACTGATCAGACGTGCTGCGGACTTGCGTGGCGAGGCTCGAGGCGATCCCTTTAATGCCGGACTCCAGATTTCTGAAGCGATCGTTAAGTGACTTGGCCCTGGCCTTGAGATCGTCCACGTCGGCGCGCAATGTGGAATAAAGCGTCGGCAGATCGCCGATGGACGCTACGCGCACATTGCCGTAGCGTGCCTGAAGGATACGGCCAAAATCGATGAAGTCGTCCACCGCGCGGCGAGTTTCGTCGATTTCGCTTCGCAGTTGCACGAGCGCCGAATCACCTGCCCCGTGCAGCGTGCGCAACGGGTCATCGAGCTGCTTCAGGCACTGTTGGTCCGCTTTCAGTGCTTTGACCAGTGCTTCGGGCAGGGATTCCTTGAACAGGGACGCAACGGTTTTCTGGCGGCTGTTGATGTCGCGTGCAGCCTGCTGGGCAGCGTCGAAGAGATCCTTGTTCTCCTGGCTCAGCAATGCTGTGAGTTGCCAGCGCTTGATCTCGTTGAATTCGCCTTCCGGCAACGTGTCGAACCCGGGCAGATGTATCGGCGTGGTCACGCCGGCCCAATCGAGCCAGGCTCCCATTTGCAGGTAGATACCCTGCTCCGTCAGCCGCTTGTCGACGTCGCTCGCCAGATTGGTGACGTGAACGGCGGCGGCATCGAACACGGCGGCATAGCTCTCGGTCATCGAAGGCAGGTTGGCAAGCCGTTTTTCGATCTCGGCTTCCAGTTCCGGGCTCTTCTGGGTCGCGTGAATCAGGATCGGTGTCGCCGCGTTGGCGACGCGCCTGACCGCCGCTTTCAGTGACGCCTTCTTTTCCTCGGTGCGGGTGGCGGGATCGGACCAGGCCACAATGGCTTTGCCCATGTCGGGCAGCGCGTCCAAGCCTTCACGGATCTGCTGCTGGATGAGGCGCACGGTCTTGATCTCTTCCGCCGGGGTCGCGGGATAGTGCCTGGCCAGCTCGGCACGCAGCGCCGATTTGTCTACACGGAGCAGGATCGTGCTGTTGATGTCGACGATGTCGAGCCCCCTGTCGATGGCATGCGACCCGTTGTCGAGATCGCGTTCCTCCAACGTGAGAATGCCGTCGGCAATGGCGCGCCCGGTTCCAGCTGCCAACAGCAGCAACAGAAACAGCAGTAGGCGTAGCATCACGAACCCTCCGCTTCGGCAAACGCAAGAAGGATGCGCGTGAGGCTTGGAACCGGCTCGGTCCCTTCGATAACGTTGCAGACCTCGTCTGAAAGCGACAGCGAGAACCCGCGTGCGGTGCCGAGCTTGCTCAACACCCGATCGCTATTCTGCAATTTTTCTACGGAATTCTTGATCAACTTCGGGTCACGGGCCCAGATCACCCAGCGGGGATCGCCGGGATTGCCGGTGAGATTGTCGGCACGCTGCACGATGGTTTCCGCATCCGGACCGGTGCCCAGCGCAACGAAAATGTAATAAGGCTGGTTATGGACCATGTCATCGAACATGCTTCGCGCGAGCGCAGCATCATCGGTGGGAAGAATCGTGGTTTTTCTCAAGATCATGATTCACCTCCTCCTTTTTTGGTCGGACCTGACTTTCCCTAAGCCACGGAAACCCGCCTCGGATTCTCTTCCGGCCACTCGCAATCTCGCGGCCGTACCCTTGTGTATAGGATGTCCCGCAGAAAAAGCAAATCTGACAAATTGATAAGTTCGATACAGTGCCGGTGTTTACGAATCGTGTGCAACGACGCTCGGAGATCCCGCCTACTTCATTGTTTTCTCGGTTATTCCGCAGGCATTTCCGGATCCGGATTGACGCCGAATGCATGCCGGTAATACGAGCCGGAACTGCAGGGGATTATTTTGGACACACCAGTATGAACGGAAGCAAGCGATAAGCGCGTTCAACGGCCTGGCACCCCAATAAGAGCGAGCGGTTACCATGCTTATCGCTTCGAGTTGCGTGGTAAAGGCCGGCGATTTTTGAAAACGAAAACCGGCAATGACTATTGTTCTTTCGACATGCACGACATTCACGGCTTTTTCGAGTCTGTCGTTCACGCCTCTTATATACTTGATGGCGTTGAAACCCTTGAGGTGAATCTTCATGCGCTCGATGCTCATCATGACTGCCAGCCTGCTGATGCTGTACAGCTCGGTTGCCACGGCGGTGGATCTGGACAAGTTGCCGAAGCTCGGCGACATGACCAGGAAACCATTGCTCGACAATGTCAACAAATCCCTGGCCGATCAGCAGATCAAGGACGGCCAATTCGAGTTCAAGACGGGCAAGGCTGAATTCGCGGCCGGCAACGAAAAAAGGGTCAGCGGACTTATGAAAATCCTGACCGAGAACTCCAACACCCTCAAAACGGCATTCCCGAAACTTCATGTCATCGCCGAGGGCCATACCGACGCCGTCGGTAGCGCAAACGCAAATCAGAAGCTATCCCTGGCGCGTGCAAACACGGTATGCGCCGCGCTCAAGACCAAAGGAATGAAACTGCCGTGCACCGCTACGGGGGTGGGATCTTTGAAACCGCTCGTCTCTCCCGAAAAGACCGCGGCCGACAAACAGAGAAACCGCCGCGTGCTGGTGCAGCTCGCGAAGTAAGGGGCACGAAAGTGGATCGCGGCCTGCGATACCTCAAAACGCCGGTTCCTGACGCGCACGCCTGGCGACTTGGCGCGGTCGAAACGAAGGACGGCGGCTTAGCGCTCGCACACCACGCGCCGGCCTTCAACGCCGGTATTCAGGATCATCTTCCCGGCGCTCAGTTCCTCGATAATGAATGTGCTGGCTTGACTGGGACCGGTGAGCTTCAAGACATTTCCGGCGATCCCGTAGTTGAGCGTGAGCGCCTGGCCGCCGGTATTGGTCATATTGAGCGTGCCGTCTGGTTGGAAGTTGTATTGGCTGGTTCGTCCCGAGATTGAATCGTGACAGGGCCACTGGCCCAGGATCGGGCTCGCGGGAGAATCGTCCTGCGGCTGCACCGCCGCCACGGGAGGCGCGGCTTCTTTCGCGTCGTCCGGGGAGGCGGGCTGCTCTGCAGGCTCAACGGGTTCAGCGGTGGGTTCGAGCGTCGGAGACGCGACCTGGGGTGGGGAGATGTTCTGGGCCGGAGGCGGCGCGTCCCGCTTGGCCCACCAGACGCCGGCAGCGATCAGGACCACACCGAGAACGATCCACTTTCCCCAAACTTGAAGGAACGCCGGCTCCTGCTCGTCAACCACCTCGATCGGAGCGCGCGTGGCGCGGCCTGCGATTGACCCGTCGTACGCGGCGCGCTGGTTGGCGTCCGAAAGGATTTCCTTCGCCTGTTGCAGCACCACCAGCTTGTTGGGATCCAGAATGGTCGCTACGTTGTACTCCGCGAGCCGTTGGCTGTACGCCGCCGCGATTTCCTGCGCGGAAGCCTTGGGATCGACGCCGAGAATCTGATAGAGAGTTTTCTTCATGGCGGCCGGAAGATTGTGCGCAAATCATGCCGCTTTGCGCCGCCAAGCGCAACTTGGCGCAAGTTGCCGATCGAGCCGGAACACGCATCTGCCAGTCACCTGGATACGATCGTCAGCCAAAAAAGAGCCCTTACTTCTTCGTCATGACAACTTCAAGATAATCCGACGATACCACCAGCGTATCGTCGCCCGACCGATTGAAGCGGTTGAGCGTGTCGTCGAGCTCTTTCAGGAATTCCCCCTGCCGACTCTCGTCCAGCGTTCCCAGTACGCGCATGATCGGGCCGAAGTAAGTGCGGAAGGTTTCGATCCAGTGTGTGCTGTCGCGGTAGCGGAACAACGCGCTGCGATCGGCGATGTGGATCGAAGAAGTGGCGCCGCCGAACAGTTCCTTCAGGCGCTTCTCCGTTCCCCATTCCGGGGGTGGCCGCAGGCCCTCCACGGGCGGAAGATATTTCGCCATCAGGCGGAATGTCTGTCCCCAGAATCCGACGGGGGTCCAGTTGGACATAGCGATCCTTCCACCCGGGCGGCAGACGCGGACCAACTCCTGCGCGGCTTTATCCTGGTTCGGCGCGAACATCGAGCCGTACACCGACAGCACCACATCGAATTCGCCGTCGGAAAACGGCATGTCCTCGCAGTCTCCCACCTCGAACCGCGCCGGAAGGCGTTCCACCGCGGCACGCTCCCGCGCCCTCTCGATCAAAGCCGGAACGTAATCGATCCCGGTCGCCTCGCAGCCCCGCCGCGCCGCGGACAAGGCCGCATTGCCGCTGCCAGTGGCGACATCGAGAACCTTTTCCCCGGCACGCAGCGCCGCCGCTTCGCACAGCAGCTCGCCGGGGAACACCGTGTTCCAGGCAATCATCGCAAAATCCCCGGTTGCCCAGGTTTTCAGTTGCTGCGCCTTGACTGCCTTGAGATCTGCCATGGGTACTCCTCGCGTTACGGGTCGTTTATGACCGCCTCGAATCCCGCTCGCCTGAGGCCAACAGTGTAGCAAGCGTAGTCGGAGATCGGCTTCGGCCGTTGCCTTTCTCATTTTCAATGACACGAGCGTCACGGATGCTGCGCACCTGAGAATCATCCGATATTTCCGTTGCATCGGGTAGCGTAGAATTTCTAACGAGACTTCATATGGACGCAACGCTGCCTGAAGCGATCGCGCGCGACCACCGCATTGCCGAGGCGGAAGCATTGCGGCGGTTGCGCAGATTCTATCCCGGGGAGGCATCCGGGCCGCGGGTCACAGAACGGGCGCTGGCACTCGCCGCGCGCGCGCGCGACGCGCCACCGGGAGCGCTCAGCGCCGAGTCGTTTCTCCGGCATTACGGCCTTTCGAGCCCCGAGGGCGTTGCGCTGATGTGCGTGGCCGAGGCGCTGCTGCGCATTCCCGACCCCGACACCGCCGATGCCTTGCTGCGGGACAAACTCGCCGGCGGTCAATGGGGCGATGGCGACGAAGCGTCCTGGTTCGCCAGCGCGGCCGATTGGGGGCTGATGCTTACCGGGACGCTCGCGCGCTGGCACGACGCGGAGGCCGACGGCCCGGGGGCGCAATTGAAACGGCTCGCGGCGCGGCTGGGCGAGCCGCTGGTGCGCGCCGCGGTGCGTCAGGCGATGCGCATCCTCGCGGAGCAGTTCGTTCTCGCCGAAACCATCGAGGAGGCAGTGACGCGCGGCGCGGCGCGCCCGTTGTACCGCTTTTCCTACGACATGCTGGGCGAAGGCGCCTGCACCGCCGAAGACGCGGCGCGGTATTTCGATTCGTATTTGCACGCAATAAATACTATAAACACGCCGGACGCCGTCTCCGTCAAGCTTTCGGCGATACACCCGCGTTTCGAGGAAGCGAAGCGCGCCCGGGTCTTCTCGGAGCTATTGCCAAAGCTGAAGGAACTCGCGCGAATCGCCGCCGGGCGCGGCGTCGGCCTCACCATCGACGCCGAGGAGTCCGAGCGCCTCGAGCTCACACTCGATCTTCATGCAGCACTTTCAAGAGAATTCACTCCAGGCCTGGCGGTTCAGGCGTATCAGAAACGCGCGCTCGCCGTCTGCGAATGGCTGATCGCGCTCGGCCGCTCGGAAAAGCGCCGCCTCCCCATTCGCCTAGTGAAGGGCGCCTACTGGGACGGCGAGATCAAGCGCGCGCAACAGCTCGGCATGACCGATTACCCGATTTTCACCCGCAAGCCCGCAACCGATGTCTCTTATGTTGCTTGCGCCGCCAAGCTGCTTTCGGCGTCCGAGGCGATCTACCGCGCCTTCGCCACGCACAACTGCCGGACAGTCGCGACGATCCTCGAACTTGCCGGGCACCGCGAATTCGAGTTTCAGAAGCTTCTGGGAATGGGCGACGCGCTCTACGACGCCCTGCTCGCCGGGAGTGGCGACGAGAAGCGGGTCATCTGCCGCGTCTACGCGCCGGTGGGCAGTTACAACGAACTCCTGCCCTACCTGGTAAGGCGCCTCCTCGAGAACGGCGCCAACACCTCGTTCGTGCACCAGATCGCCGACCCCGACGTGCCGCTCGAAGCGCTCATCGCCGATCCGCTCGCCGCGCTGCCCGAGCCCTACGCGCCCGACCCGCGCATTCCGCTGCCGCGCGACCTTCATCCCGACCGCCTCAACTCGTTCGGTTTGGATCTTTCCGGTCAATCCGTTCTCCAGGACCTTCACGCCAAAATCCTGTCCGACCGCAAGCACGGCCTTCCCGCCATCGCACTCACGTCTTCCGACGCCCTCGACTCCGCCATCGCCCGCGCAGCCGAAGCCTTCGAATCCTGGTCGCGCGTCCCCGCCGCGGAGCGCGCCGCGGTCCTGGAACGCGCCGCCGACATGGTCGAAGAGCGCATGGTCGATCTGGTCTCGCTGATCGTCCGCGAAGGCAAGCGCACCTGCGCCGACGCGGTGTCGGAAGTGCGCGAGGCGGCTGATTTTTGCCGCTATTACGCTTTGCAAGCTCGCAGTAAATTTCATCCTTCACTTCTTTCCGGCCCGGCCGGCGAGCGCAATGAACTGGCCCTGCACGGCCGCGGCGTCTTCGCCTGCATCAGCCCTTGGAACTTCCCACTTGCCATCTTTACCGGCCAGGTCGCCGCGGCCCTCGCCGCCGGTAACACGGTGATCGCGAAGCCTGCAGAGCAGGCGCCTCGAATTGCGCTTGACGCAATCTCGCTCCTGCACGCCGCAGGCATCCCCGCGAACGCTGCAATCTGCGCCATCGGCGACGGCGAGACGGTCGGCGCGCCGCTCGTCACCGATCCCCGCATCGCCGGCGTCGCTTTTACCGGCTCGGTCGAGACCGCAAAGCGCATCAACGCCGCCCTCGCCGCACGAGAGGGGCCGATCATTCCGCTCATCGCCGAAACCGGCGGCGTCAACGCCATGATCGTCGACTCCTCCGCGCTGCCCGAGCAGGTCGTCGACGACGTGGTCGTTTCAGCCTTCCAGAGCGCGGGGCAGCGCTGCTCGGCGCAGCGAATCCTGTTCGTCGACGAAGGCTGTGCACCGCGGGTGCTGCGGCTGATTGCCGGCGCGCTTGCCGAGCTGAAAGTCGGCGACCCCGCCGAGCCCGACACCGACGTCGGGCCGATCATCGACGCCCCTGCCCACGCCATCCTCGCGCGCCACATCGAAAGGCTGCGCAGCTCCGCGAAGCTGATCGGCGAAGCGCCGCTTCCCGCGAAACTCCCGGAAGGCCACTTCATCGCCCCGATCGCCTTCGAGGTCCCGTTCGACGCCCTTCCCCGCATGGAAATCTTCGGCCCGATTCTGCACGTCACCATTTACAAGCGCAACGACCTCGACACCGTCCTGCAGTGGCTCCGCGGCACCGGGTACGGGCTCACCCTCGGCATCCACAGCCGCATTGAGAGCTTCGTCGACCACGTCGTCCGCTCCGCGCGCGTGGGCAATATTTACGTCAATCGCAGCATGATCGGCGCGGTGGTCGGAGTTCAGCCCTTCGGCGGCGAAGGCCTCTCCGGCACCGGCCCCAAGGCCGGCGGGCCGCATTACCTTCCGAGATTTGCTACCGAAAGAACAGTTACCGTCAACACCGCGGCGGTCGGCGGTGTTACCGAGTTGCTTACTGATCGAAGCTGACGTTTTGATGAGCGGCGGGCCTACCCACCCACGAGGGTCGTGCCCGTACGTCGTACTATTGAATTAGAAGGAATAGACCCGACCCTCGCGCTCCTCGTATCTCTTACGCCGACTGAGTTGCATGATCGAGAAGAGAGCTGGGCGCCGTTCGGCGACACCTCGCCGGCATCACTGCGTCAAGGCCTTGCAGTTCTTGAAGCCGTTGAAAGCCGGGATAAGAATCTTGTCCAGATCCTCCTGGAGGATCGCACCCTGAATTGGATGCAGGCCGGTTTCGCTGGTAGTCTTGGTCCGCGCGAACTGAATGCGCTGGTTGCCGACAATCCCCACGCCGGGCACCGGAGGTTCCAGGAACGAGATGACCTTTGCCACTCCGAACCCTCGCGCAGGATTCGGCTTGAGCTCATGCACAGGGATTTCCCAAAGATCGTTTGGACTCATCTTCGACTGAAAGCACATCAGCGGTTTTTCATTGTCGTCGAAGAAGGCCACCACGACGACGAGATAGTGTCCGGTGGGGTTGATGATGTGAAGCCAAGTCTGCGACCCATCACGCACTTCGTAAGTGCCGGTCAGATAGCAACTCGCTGAACCGCCCGGGGTGTAACCCCGGCATGTCTTCTCGTCCTGCCCGAAGGTTGGATTGGATAGCAAGGCCATGCACAGGCCGATCCCCAGCAGCCCGCTTCTCGAGAATTCCCGAACC
>JANOGP010000107.1:0-10833 GCA_031406075.1 Betaproteobacteria bacterium | reverse complement strand
CGAGAGTCAGCGCGCGCAGACCTTCAGCGACGTGCGGTTCGAGAGGAACATCGCGGCGATCATCCGCCGCGGGCCTCCGGCGGAAGGTCTCGGCGGAGTGGGCACCGGAGCTGCTTTCTGCGGCGTCGGCCTGACCGGTTGCGCGGTAACCTGCACTGAAGGTCTCGGCGGAGAGGACGCCGGAGCTGCTGTTTGCGGCGTCGGCCTGACCGGTTGCCTGAGATCCGGCACGGGAATTTTTGGCGGTACGGGTGCGTGACCAGCTGATGGCGACATCGGCTTGGGGGCTTGGCTGGGCGCCGGCACTGGAATTTTAGGAGTGGCAGGCGCGTGACTTGTTGCCGCGGGGATCGGCTGCACCGTTTCCTTGGGCTCCGGAAAATGAATTGGGGGCAGTTCCAGCGGCTCAGTAGCTGGTGCCGGGGTCGGCTCGGCCGTTTCCTTGGGCTCCGGCAAATGAACTGGGGACAGTTCCAGCGGCTCATTAGCTACTGCCTGGGTCGGCTGGACCGTTACCTTGGGCTCCGGCAAGTGAATTTGGGGCAGTTCCAGCGGCCCAGTAGCTACTGCCGGGGTCGGTTGAACCGTTTCTTTGGGATCCAGTAACTGAATCTGGGAAAGGTCCGGCACCTCGATTGCTGTGATAGGAATCGTCTGGACCGTTTCCTCAGGCTCTGGCCTTGGTGTTACTGCAAACTCGATATCGGGTTTCGCAGCGCCGGTTTCCCCACTGTCATCCGGCGCCGCAGCGATTTTCCCTCCTTCACCCATGCCCATCGCTTCGGTATGAAGTTTATTCAGATCGGAGAAAAAGCGCTCGCGGATGGCGTCCTCAATATCGGCGATCGTCAGCCCGGCAGCCAGACGCTTTAACAAATCCGGCACGACCGTGGCCAGCTTGCTGCGCTCCTCCGGCGTATGCTTGGCTTCGACGCTCCAGATAAGCAAATCCATGGTGGCGAGCGAGTTCTTCCAGGCATCGCTGTGTTGGCCGCGCCTGACATGGACTATCAGCAGCGGCTTGATCCATTGGTGGACGAGAAACTCGATTACCGGACGGGGCAGATTGCCCGCTTCGACTCGAGTCTTGACCTCGTACTCTGCCATGGTCTTGGATGCGGCGAGGCGTTCGTCGAGTTCGATTCGCTTCGCGGCGGCCTGCGTCTGCTCCTCGGAGCGCTGATCCTCTTCCTCGACGAGATTCTGCAACCGCTCGCGCACGACGTCGAAGATCTCCATGTTGTCCTGGAAGTTATTCATCAGCTCCTGGATGATGCCCTCCAGGCGCCCGAACAGCGGGTTCGATGCGTTGAATTCTCCCGGCAAACGCGAGGAAATTTCACCCAATGTATCGAGCAGCCGCCGGGCGGGATGGCTCTTCTTGGAGAAGAACGCCTTGTCGGCAATCGCGACCTTGAGCATGGGAATTTGCATCCGGCCGATGAGCCCCTTCACGGCAATCGGGATTTTGGGATCATCGAAAAGCTGATCGAACAACATGGCCACGATATCCAGCGTCATGACGTCCATCTGGTTCATGCCGTTGCTAAAACTCGTGCCCTTCAGTTCGCGCAGGATATTCGCCATTGAGTCCCGCTCGCCGCCGGAGTCCGGCGCCGGCAGGCCAGCCTCAGCCGCGGCCTTGGCGTCGCCGTGCTGCATGCGCGTGAGAAAACCCATGAGTTCCGCGCCTTGAAGCACCACCATCGGTGCGCCGCCCGCACCGCCTACACCGGGCGCTGCCGGATTGGACGCTACGCCCGGCGCGCTTCCCCCGGGCGCAGCCGGATTGGCCACTACGCCCGGCGCGCTTCCACCCGTGGCGCCCGGTTGTACCGCCGCCTTGGCGCCACTCGCGAGCAGGTCCTGCAAAACCGAGAAAAAGTCCGGGCCGTCACTTGGGGATCTTTCGGCAGCCGCGGGAACTGCGGCCGGCGTGGCAGCGGGTGGCGATTTACCGTCCTCCTTGCCGCGTGAAACGCCGCCATATCGGATTTTGGGCAGGATCGAATTCTGCACAAGCAAGGCATTCACGGCCTTGTAGACCGAGCGGATATCGTCCAACACATGGTCGTCGAACAGCTTGAGGAGGACCATCCGCACCTTGACGTTCGATTCGAAGCTGCGGGAGGTATTCTTGAATGCTTCGCAGATCGCATGCGGACTGAACGGGTTGTCCTCCGCCTCGAGGTTGGCGTCGCCGAGCAGCACACCAACGCGCTGATCGAGGGCGAGCAGCTCGTCGTCGCAGTACTGGCGTAGCTTGGTTGCCATGTCGTTGAGCTTGAGCGTCTCGTTGAGATCGTCCTCGCCCACCAGATTGAGCTCGGCGAAAGACGCGTCCACGTCGGAGAAACTCTGGCCGATCTTCTTTACCCGGTTGCTGCGGACCTGGAACTCTCTCAGATACTGCGCACGGAACTGCTGCGCGATGGTTTCTCGCTGAGCAAGCGCCTTATCCCTGGTTTCCAGATACAGCGCTCGCATATCACGATCGGGCGAATCGAAGATCAGGTCGGAAAGCGTTTCGTCCACCTTGTCGAGCATGACGTCCATGGCCTTGGACAGGCGCTCGGAAACCAGGTCACGGCATTGCGCCAGAAGGCTGTCGAACGGACTTGCCGGCTTGGTAGATTTGGGTGGGTTCGAATCGGTCATACGCGGCACTTTCGCATTTCGACTGAATTATGGGGCAACTTGGCCCTTTGGTGGGCGCCCAGTATGGCTATAGGACAAGTTGGTTGGTGAGTGGGGGCGAAGGCGGTTGCAAATGGCGGCTTTTCGAGTCTGACTGCCTGTCCGCTGTGCATTCTCGGGTCCTTCAGGAATTCCGTATCCCGTCGAAAAGAGGACCCTGCTTCGGTATTACTTGCCGCGAAAGACGCTACCGGACCCGCTGCGGCCTTGCGTTTTCCGCTCCTGCGGATTGAAGACGCCCTTGTGGTGGAAGTACACGATACTTGCCGCACTGCGCATCGGCCTGGTGCCAAGCAGAACGTTGAAGAGCGTATCGCTCTGGAAGTGATCGAACATGAAGCGAAGCAGCCGCTTGGTGCGAAACGCCGGATAGCTGTCTACGAACCAGCCGCTCGGATCCTCGCGTTTACCATTTAGAAAACCGGCGATCGCGTACCCGGCCGCGAGGCCATGCTTCAGTGCGGTATGGATTCCGCCGGCGGTTACCGGGGAGACCATTCCGGCGGCGTCGCCAACCAAAAGCGCGCGCGGCGACGCTACCGGATGGACCACTCCGCCGCACGGGATCATCCCTGCCCTGACCGAGGCGGGCTTGTCCTGGCGGAAGTCGAACAGTGGCGCGATTTTGTCGAGGAATGCGCTCATCGCCGAATTGGGGTTGGTCTGTCCCTCGCGGACGCGGCGGGCCAGGCCGACCTGAACCGCGCCCACCCCGGCCATCACCCAGCCGATGTAGCCCGGCGCGATACGACGGTCGATGAAGCAGTGCAGCTTGTCCGGCTCGGCGATCTTGGCTCCAACGTATTCGTGCTCGATCCCGAACAGGAACTTTCTGCTCTGTCCGAGACCCAGCACTTTGCCCACGCGGGAACCGGGTCCGTCCGCGCCGACGAGGAAACGCGTCGTGCCCAGATCGCCGAGATCGAAGCCGCCCTGAAATCGCGGCGCATCCTGAAATGAAGTCCTGTACGCGATACGCGCGCCGGCTTTTTCGCTCTGTGCTGCCAGCCAGCGCATGACATTGGGTGTGTCGGTGGCCAAAAAGTAGTAACCGGGAGCGCAAAGATCGACCCACCTCAGGTTGGGCGAGTAAAGCCGCACGCCGTCGATGCGGCGAATCAGCTCCGACGGCAAGCCGTCCAACAGCGCAATCTGGTCGATGGCGTCCTTGACGATAATTCCGGTGGTGTGCAGCTTCTCGCCGGGGTCACCCTTGCGTTCCAGGACCGTCACCTGCATTCCGCTCTTCGCGAGCGCGGTCGCACAGGCAAGCCCGGCAAAGCTGGCGCCGACGACGACACAGTCGCAGCGAGTGGTCACGTGAATGGAGGACATGCGAGGACTGGAGATCGAGGCAAAAGGTACGGCGGCGAGCCAATGCTACCAGCGATCGCAGAGAGAAACCAAAGCGTCACTGCGAACGCTTTTTCCACAATCGGCAATCAATCGGCGAGTAGCAATGAACAGTATCAGGTCTTGAAGTACAGGAAACGGATACTTCAAGATCCGACCCTTCTCTTACTTTGTAAAGGCTAAACTTGGCTTTCCCGTTGCCGCCCGGCCGCGCCCGGCGGATTGATTCGAACTGACGAGGGTCACGCCACATGTTCACCTCGATACGCGAGAAAGCCAGTAGGTTCCAGCACCGTCTCACGCGACTGGATAACGAGCCGCTGAGCGCCGCAGCGCTGGTGGTCATCCTCTTTCTGGACCTCTTTATCCTGTTCTCGATTTTTGACGGCCTCGCGGATCACACCGGGCAGTTGACCACCCCGGACCAGCACATCCCCCCGCTCTGCCGGGACATTGTCATCGACGCGGACTGGAACCCGACGAACCGCCTCGGGCTCCTGGCGCAGATCGTTTCGAAGTACCACGAAAGTTACTACATCCCGGATGAAAGCGGCGACAAGAAGCCAAAACACCCGGTATGCGTACCGATCGTCCGCGCCTTCAAGGCCATTCGCGACGATGAAGGCCTCTCCCGGAATTTGATCGAGACCCGCAAACTCGGGCAGGAAACACGCGATCTGCGATCGGAACTCGAACGCATGAAAGGCGCCTACGACACCGCTTTGCTGGAAACCATCGCCAAGCCGAAGCAAGCAAAAACGAACGTCGCTTCAATCCAGACAGAGACGGCGAAAAAGACTGGCGCGCTGAATGAACTGGTGAGCAAACAACAACTCCTCGAAGCCTCGCTCGAACAGGACCGCCGCGTGCAGGAGCTGTTTACGCTTGCATCAGGCGTTTCCGAAGGGGACCGCAAAGCCCTGCGAAACGAACTGCGCCGGCTGAACTTCTGGTATCCGGTAAAGCGCCTGGGGATGGAAATGCTGTTCCTGCTGCCGCTGCTCGTTGCTTTTTATTACTGGAACTCGAAGAGCATCGCCGCCAGGCGGCCTTTCCAGACGCTGATTTCCTCGCATCTGCTTGTAGTCGTGATGATCCCGGTGTTTTTCAAGGTGGTGGAATTGCTCTACGACATCATCCCCAGAAAACTGCTCAAGAACATCATCGAATTTCTGGAATCGATCAAGCTGGTCGCAATCTGGTACTACCTCCTCATCGGTGCGGCAATCCTCGTCGCGTTGGCCCTGATTTACCTGTTCCAGAAAAAGCTGTTTTCGCGCGAGAAACTGCTGCTACGGCGCATCGCCAAGGGCCTCTGCCAGGCCTGCGGGCAGCGGCTTCCGGCCGACAGCCGCCACTGCCCGGCCTGCGGCGCCGGGCAGTACATGGAATGCAAAAACTGTCACGAATCCACTTATGTATTCGGGAAATTCTGCAGGGCGTGCGGCCAAAGTACGGGGTGAATGATCTTACGTACCGGCCGTGGCTACAACTTGAAGCGTACCTTGCGGTTCGGATTGGCACATCGCCGTGGTCCAACCCGGATCAGCAGATCAGTTTTCACCGCCACACGCCGCCGCGCCGCGAGCCGCAAATCGGCGCTCGCGTACGCGGTTAGACCGGCCTGACACGGGACGGGCTGAGGCCGGGCATTCGATGCGGATCAGTTCGCCCCGCGCGTGAACAGGAAATTGTTGTCCGCGAGCGGGAGGTGGCAGGTAAAGCAGGCCTTGCCGCCGTCCTTGACCGCCTTCTGGTTCGGGTCGCCGCCTTTGAAAGCCTGAAAGCCCCAGCCGCCCGTCTCGGCGTAGCGCTGCGCGTCGCGCACCATGACTGCGACGACCTTGCGGTCACCCTGTGTGAGGCTGTGATTGTCGGCCTCCACGTACTTGAAGCGATCCACCACGAACGTGGCCCCGTTGGAAAACTTCCCGGTCTTCAGCCCTTCCTGCGCGGCGGCGTTCGCGTAAACGTGCTGCAGGCCGATATTGCCATCCGGCTGATGACCGGTCATGTTCACCGTGGAGTGGTGGTGTAACCAGGTTCGGTAGCCTTGGGGGAAAGAAATCTCACTGGTGTCCTGATCGGCGATTGCGAAAGATACGGCAAAGCTTGCCGCCAGGGCCATCAACGCGGTTATTCGGAATTTCATCAACGTCCTCCTGTTGTGATTGATTGAAAAGCCTACGTGTCTCCGCAACGGAAACGCGTCGTCCGCTTTGAGCATAGGCGCGGACGTCCCATCTGCGCCTCGGCAAAATCATGAATGTGTACTGCGGAAAAGCACCAAGCCTCTAAGCGCCCACCCACAAGTAAGCACGGATGGCGTCACCCACGTGTCCCCGGCGGGGTGAGAGCTTCTCAGTGCAGAGTGCTTGCGAGCTTTCTGCGGTACTCCGATACCAGCTCGGGTTGCCCTTCGGCGAGGTTGAAGATGGCGAGGATCTGCTTGCGCGCTTCACCGTCCTTCCAATCCCTCTCCTTCCGCACGATTTCAAGCAGCTCGTCGAGCGCCTCGCGATAACGCTTCGAACCCGCGTGCAGGCCCGCCAGGGCAAAACGCGTTTCGTAGTCGGCGGAATTCTTGGCGAGCTTCTCTTTCAATTCGGCTTCGCTGCCGGAACCGGCCGAGCGGGCAAACGCCAGCGCCGCGCGCAGGGTCGCAATCCGCTCGTCAAAATCGATGTCCGGCTGAACGGCTGCAAGCGCCGCTTCGGCCTCGTCCACGCGCTTCAGCTCGATGAGCAGCGCGGCAAGATCGAGGCGGGCCGGATCGTTCTTTGCATCGAGATCTATTGCCTTGCGCAATGCGGCGACCGCGCCGGCGACATCACCCGCCTCGCGCAGCTCCGACGCGCGGGCGCGTTCGAGCTCCGAGGGCGTGGGGATGAGCTCGTCGATAAATTGGCGAACCTGGGATTCCGGAATCGCGCCGAGGAAGTGCGCGACCGCTTTCCCATCCTTGAACGCCATTACGTCCGGGATCGAGCGTATACCGTACTCGGCGGCGATCGCCTGGTTCTCGTCAGAATTGACTTTCGCGAGCTTGAACTTTCCGCCGTACTCGGCGGCGACCTTCTCGAGGATCGGTTTCAGAACGCGGCAGGGCCCGCACCACGGCGCCCAGAAATCGACCACAACCGGTGTGGACTTCGAAGCCTCGATGACTTCTCGCTCGAAAGTTTCGGCGGTAACGTCAATAGCGTGTGCAGACATGGTCTATCCCCTGAGAAACGACAGAACAAAGGTGGGGCCGCGGGCGGGATTATCAACCTTTTGGAGGGCGCTCAAAATCGGCTGTCAGAGAAACGCTACGACCAGCATCGTCAAACCGGAGGCAAAAAGCACCAATTCCATCAGCAGGTGAAAGCGTTCGGGCGGAATGCGCAGCACCAGGTACTTCGCCGCCCAGGAGCCTGCCATGAGTGACGCGCCGATGATCAGTCCTTGCAGGATGACCTCGCCGGTGAGCGCACCGAAACTGCGGAAGGCAACCGCTTTGCTCACGTACATGCCCAGGGAGGCCAGCGCCTCGGTCCCGAGGAAGGCACCCTTGGTCAATCCGTACGCGAGGAAGAACGGGGTGTTGACCGGCCCGGTGGACACCACGATCCCGGTCGCGTAGCCGATCGTCGCCCCTGCGAGCGCGAGGTGCCCGAGGCCGACGCGCAAGCCCCGTCCCACAATCCAGCGCCGCGCGGGAATCATCAGGATGAAAAACGTGCCAAGCACGCCGTCAGCCAGCCGCGGCGGGATCGCCAGCAACGTGCGCGCACCAAGCGCGGCGGCGGGAATCGCTGTGATCGAATAGGCAGCGACTGCGCGCCAGTCGAGTTCGCGCCACCAAACCAGCGCCCGGGCGAGGTTCGACATCAACGCGGTGACCGCCATGATCGGAACGGCAGTGCGAGGCCCGTACATCAGCACCAGCGCCGGCATGAGCATGACCGAGGAGCCGAACCCGATCACGCCGCCGATTGTACCGGCGACAAAACCCAACGCGAGCAGCAGGAGCAGGTTCATTTTCCGATTGGAGCGACCCAAACCCCGTATCCGGCATGACTGGCCGCATTCTCGGCTTTGGTCGCGGCAATGTCTCGCATGTTCGCGTCCATCACCGACATCGAGACAACGAGCCTTGACCAGCTACAGGTCATATGCAAGTCCGTTGGGTTTGCTGAGGTAAGGTAATCGGCTCGAGACCTGACAACAGCAATCCTTAAAGCGTCCTTTCGCCCCGCAAAAACACGCCTCTAAGCGCCAGAAGCAACCTTATTTTGTGGGCTCTTCTCATTGGAACAATGCGGTGCCGTGGTCCGACCAGGATCAGCCCGACCCTAAAGCGCCCATTTGACCGTGAAAGACACGCTACTAAGCGCTAGATGCGCCCCTTCTTCGGGCCATCTTGTCATTGGATCAATGCGGTGGCGTGGCCCGACCCACATTGACATAAACCCTCGGCAGTCCTGCCCTAGCCTGGATTATTCACGAACCCCGAAGGGTTGCTGACACACTGTCGGGTACTTTCATAGTGTTCATGAATAATGCAGGCTAGTATGATTCACTGAACAACAACGATGAGAAAACAATGAACCGTCAACGCAGAGCGTTCTTTAGTCGTTTCACGTTGCTCGCAATGGCCGGCGCGCTGCCTGGCGGATTCGTCCCAGCCCGCCACAGTCATGCGGCCACCGCGGCCGCGACGGGTGATGTCAAGGCGCTAATTTTCGATGTGTTCGGCACGCTGGTCGACTGGCGCACCGGGGTGGCCCGCGAGTCCCGGACGCTTCTCGAGCCGCTTGGCCATCAGCTCGACTGGATTGGGTTCGCCGATGCCTGGCGCGCGGAATATGAACCAGGCATGGAAGAAGTACGTTCAGGTCGCATCCCGTTTTCGCGCCTGGACATCATCCACCGTCGCATGCTTGACCGCATCCGGCCACGGTTCGGCCTGGAGAATGTCGACGAGGCAGTCTTGCGCGAGCTTAATATGGCCTGGCACAAGCTCGACGCCTGGAAGGACGTGACCGCCGGGCTGAAACGGCTGCGCAGCCGCTACCTGTTGGCGCCCTGCTCCAACGGTAACATTTCCCTGATGGTCGACCTCGCCAGGCGCAATGATTTTCCTTGGGACGCGATCCTCGGCGCCGAGATCGCCGGCGACTATAAACCGAAGCTGCGCGTGTATCAGGCAGCCGCCGAGGCGCTCGGCATTGAACACGACGAATGCATGATGGTCGCTGCGCACAGTGGTGACCTCAAGGCGGCGGCACAGGCCGGATTGCGCACCGCGCACGTTTCACAGCCCGACGAATTCGGCCCCGGAACTGGCGAACTGGCACCGAAAGTGCCGGTCGACGTGTCGGCGCGCAACTTCACCGAACTCGCCGACAAGCTGCTGGCGTGACCGGTGCCCAACGTCGGGGTCGGACCACGCTATGCCTCAGAAAGATCGGGAATGGTCTCCCAGGAAACGGTTTAACTTTGCCTTAAAGCCTCAATCTCGCTACTGAAAACGCGCCTCTAAGGGTCTGAATGTCACCTATGTGATGGAGTTATGCGCATAGATCAAGGTGTTGCAGTGGTCCGACCCGGATTGGCAATTTCGGCGTTGGCAGGTGCATACGCACTTAGGTTGCGTCAGCCTTGGCTTCCTTGTCGAAGTCGCAACACGCTTCAATTAGAACCGTTCCTGCCGTTCTTACGCAGGTAAGTGCTGCGGCGACGGCGGCGGGAGAGACGACCAGTTCTTTACCAAGCTCGTCATTCTCGCCGGTCTTCTTCAAGTAGGACTCGTCGACGATTCCGCATCGGTGCACGATCAAGTGGCGTCGCTGCGACAGGATCCACAATCCTTTGTCTGAAAAGGCTTGCCTGAGCACGTCGTTCTTCCGGAAGAGCGCACCATAGGCAGTCTTGATTGAGCGAAGGTCAGAGAAGTCCTGGCGTGAGATGAGAAACGTCCCCAGCTGTTTTGAGAGGTTAAATCCAAACGCAGCAAGCGTGTCGAAGTCGATCGTCTTGAGATGAAACAGCTTGCGACTGTCTTCGGAGTCAAATAGAAGCTGAATTGCAGACTGATTCTGGTTTAGCAACGATTCGAAGACGTCACGAGCTAGTGATTCAAATGCACCCCAGATTAGGACCAGCCCCTGTTGCAATAGTGCGCGAGATCCCTTGGCGCACGATTCGTCACTGACTGCGGTCAGGAGTAGGTTCGCAGCGTCCTCTGCCATCGCGCGGACCAGCTTGGGATCCTTCGACTCTTCCGCGAACTTTCTCAGTGCCGGCGTGATAGGTTCCCCTTCTTGCCTTAGGTCAAATTCAATACTGATCTTCTCTGCGATGTGAAGCTGACGAAGCCGCCAGTTCTGCGACGCACCGATCGCGAGCGAGCCAGGCAATTGAACGACCTGCAACGCAGAATCGAGATTGTGGATGAATGAGCTGCAATTCGCAGCCAAGCGGGTTCCGCGTTTGACTTCTAGGAGTCTCTCGAGTGGAGGCATTCCCGTAGAGGGTTGAGCGATGAGGAACCAGCTCTTGACTTTCCGGATCGGTTCGCTCTCGGGAAGAGCGGCATTAGCCATTGCATGCATCCTTCGCCACGGCAACCTATCGAGGCTGTAGAAAAACCCCGTGTGGGGTCGAGAGTGCTAGTTTTCGGGGGTCACTTGACCCCTCCCAAGCATCGTAGCGTTGAATGTAGCGCGTTCTGAGCGGTCGATTCTTGATCATGGCGGATCCAGTTTTTCGTCAGAGGGTTTTTCTACAGCCTCAACG
>JANOGP010000080.1:0-4767 GCA_031406075.1 Betaproteobacteria bacterium | reverse complement strand
CGGTGTCGTGCATTCCATAGCGATAGTCGGCGAGGACGAAGCCGATGCGGCCTATGGCCGCGTAAGCTGGCAATCGCCGCTGGCTAAGGCGCTGATGGGTGCAAAGGTGGGCGATACCGTTACCTGGAACCGCCCCGCCGGCTCCACCACGCTCAACGTGCTGGAAATTCACTACCCGCGCACCTAAATGAGCGAATTCTCGCGTCGCAAAGCGCTCGGGGCAATGGGCGCGGCGGCCATCTCGACCACCGCAAGCGCGTTGTTCGGGCCGCACCGCGCGCGAGCCGCCGATCTGAGCTACCAACCGGAGAAAGGCGCGGAACTGCGGGTATTGCGCTGGAAACGCTTCGTGCAGGGCGACGAAGAGCAATGGCTCGCCAACAGCGAAAAGTTCCACAAGGCCACCGGAGTGAAGGTGCGCGTGGATTCCGAGAACTTCGAGGACATCCGGCCGAAGGCAGCGGTGGCGGCCAACGTCGGCAGCGGGCCCGACATCGTACTCGGCTGGTTCGATGATCCGCACCAATACTCGGACAAGCTGCTCGATCTCACTGAACTGGCGGACTATCTGGGCGCGAAGTACGGCGGCTGGTACGACGTCGTCAGGCGCTTCTGCATTCACGACGGCAAGTGGATCGCCATCGGGTCGGGATTTCTCGGCGGCTGCCTGGTTTACCGCGAAAGCATGATCAAGGCGGCGGGCTTCGACAAGGTGCCCAACGACACGCAGGGATTTCTCAGGCTGTGCCAGGCGCTGAAGAAGAAGGGAACGCCGTGCGGTTTCGCGCTCGGCAACGCTGTGGGTGATGCCAACGCGTGGACCCACTGGGCACTGTGGTCTCACGGTGGCAGGATGGTGGATGAGAACAATCGCGTCGTCATCAACTCCAAGGAAACGGCTGCGGCGCTAGCGTATGCGACGGAGCTTTATCAGACCTTCATACCCGGTACGCTCTCGTGGCTGGATCCGAACAACAACAAGGCATTCCTGTCCGGCGACATCAGCCTGACGCTGAACGGGGTGTCGATCTATTACGCGGTGAAGACCTCGAAGGAACCCAGCGTGCGCAAGCTTCTTGCCGATATCCAGCACGTGAACATGCCGATCGGGCCGGTCGGCCATGCCGCCGAGCTCAATCCGTTCAGCCCGATGTTCATATTCGGATATACCAAGTATCCGAACGCGGCCAAGGAATACCTGCGATTCATGATGGAACGCAGCCAGTACGAGGCCTGGCAGTCCGCCTCGTTGGGTTATGTCCAGCAGCCGCTCAAGGCCTACGCAAATACGCCGGTGTGGAAGACCGATCCCAAGCTGTTGCCGTTCCGCAACGTGCCGGGACTGACGCGCGACAACGGTTACGCCGGAACGCTCGGCTCGGCTTCGGCGGGTGCCATGGCAGATTACATCGTCGTCAACATGTTCGCGCAGGCCGCATCCGGTGCTACCAGCATAGAATCGGCGATGAAACAGGCCGAGAACCGCGCGAAGCGCTACTACCGGTGATCTCGAGAAAAATTTGTAGCCGCAGAGGTCACAGAGGACACAGAGGAGAGACTGGAAGAGAAAAAGACACGGGTTAAGACCATTCGTTTGCTGGTAATGTGTCGCAATGACAATTTGCGATGCAGGTTCGCGAACAGTCGCTCCTTGAAACCTATAGTTACCATTTTCGTTTTTGCATTTCCTCCGTGTACCCCTTAATGGGGTATCGTGAAGAAATCCCTGTGACCACTGTGACCTCTGTGACCTCTGTGGCAAATGCGTCTAAAGGTTATTAAAGGAATAAGGACAGAAAAATGCATGATCTGAGCATCGAGAACGCGACCATATACGACGGACTGGGCGGTGCGCCACGGCGCGGCGGCGTCGCGGTAAAAGACGGCCGGATTGCCGAAGTCGGCAAGATCGAAGGCGAGGCGCACGAGCGGGTCAATGCCGATGGGCTGGCGCTGATGCCGGGAATCATCGACACACACACCCACTATGACGCGCAGATTACCTGGGACCCGTTTGCCAATCCTTCGCCGGCGCTTGGCGTGACCACAGTGGTGATGGGCAACTGCGGCTTCACCATCGCGCCATGCCGGCCGGCGGACCGGGACATCACGATGCGCAACCTCACGCACGTCGAGGGCATGTCGCTGGAGGCACTGCGCGCCGGCATTGATTGGGGATTCGAATCGTTCCCGGAATATGTCGGGATGCTCGAGAAGAACGGTGTCGGGCCGAACGTTGCCTGTTTCGTGGGACATTCCGGCGTGCGTACTTTCGTCCTGCGCGGGGACGCGGCGAAGCGCACAGCGACGCCGGACGAAGTCGCGCAGATGCGCGCTATCGTGATCGAGGCGATGGAGGCGGGCGCCTGCGGCTTCTCCACGACACGCTCGTACCAGCACAACGGCGAGGCCGGGATCCCGATGCCCTCGCGTCTCGCCGACGAGCAGGAAATGCTTGCGCTGTCCGGCGCGCTGCGCGAAAGCGGCAAGGGCCTGCTGATGATGACCAAGGCGTCGGATACGCCAGTGCCGTGGATCGAGTCGCTGGCCGCCGCGGCCGACAGGCCCTATCTCATTGCCGCGCTGTTGCACTCCAATCTCACGCCCGAGGCGTCCTTCGAGGACCTGGAACTCATCGGCCAGGCGCGCAACCGCGGCCAGCGCATGTACGGCGCCGTCTCCGCGTGTCCGCTCAACTTCGAGTTCACGCTGCACGAGCCCTACGTTTTCGAGGGCCTGGCCGCGTGGCAGCCGCTGATGAAGATGGACGAGACGGACGTGAAGAAGTCGCTTGCCGACCCCGCGTTCCGTGCCCGCCTGAAGGACGAACTGACCAAACGTTCGCGGCGCATGTTCACCGGCGAATGGGAAAAGGCCTTCGTCGCGCAGGTGGCGGACCCGGCGCACGCACGCAGCGAGGGACAATCGATCGGGGCCCTGGCGAAAAAGCAGGGCGTGCATCCGGTGGACTGCATGCTCGACCTCGCGCTTTCCGAAGACCTCGACACGCTGTTCACCGCCACTCTGCTCAACTCGGACGAGGATGCCGTCGGCAAAATGCTCAAGGACCCGAACGCGATCGTGTCGCTATCCGACGCCGGCGCGCATCTGACTTTCCTGTGCGACGCGGGCTTCGGGCTGCATCTGCTCGGCCACTGGGTCCGGGATCGCAAGCTCATGCCGCTGGAAAAAGCGGTGAAAAAGCTCACCTCGGAACCGGCGCAGTTGTTCGGCATCCGCGGCCGCGCCACGATCGCGGCGGGGAACTGGGCGGACCTGTTGCTGTTCGATCCCCGCACCGTAGGGCGGGCTCCGTCCGAGCGCGTGTATGACCTGCCGGCGGGCGGATCGCGGATTCACACGCCCGGCATCGGCGTGCACGGGGTGTGGGTGAACGGCAAGCTCGTCGCCGACTCGAACGGCATCCTCAAGGACGCGCCCAAGGCCGGCCAAGTGCTGCGGGAGTTTGCCGCCTGAACGGCAAAGAGCAAATCGTTTGCCACAGAGGGCACAGAGAACACAGAGAAAAACGGCAGACAGTCGGTTTAGGAGTTCGAGTGTGCCAAAAGGAACGCGAACAGAACCTGTGCGAATCGCCGGCCACAATGTTGTCGGCTTGCGGCCGTGCAGGCCAACGAAAACGGGATAGAGAATCAATATGCAGTTATACAGGCACGACCCCATACCTCCTCGCGACCCCATACCTTCTCGATCAAGCCCTGGGCATCGCACAGGAACAGTACCTGGGTGAACACGTTGGTGACCTCAGCGCCCAGCGCGCGGATGAAGGAGGCCACCGTGGTGAAGTGCGGGGCACTGTCCCCGGAAAGTGCTATGAACACCACGTTCTCGCGGCAGGCTTGCTCGATCGGGCGGCTGCCGACGATCCCGCGGGAGTACGCGAACAGGATAATCTTGAGCAGCACCGCCGGCGGGTAAGCGGGGGCGCCGGTGTCATCGTTGCAGAAGCGCTCATCGAAGCGGGACAAGTCGAGCTCGTGATCGAGCAGGTAATTGAGCGCGTGCTCGAAGGTGCCGGGGAGCAACTGCTGGGAAAGATCAACGGGAAGAAACTTCGGAGACCGATCAATTACCTTGTAGCGGGCCATCGCAGCAGCATCTCCCACAAAATATCAATGCCTCGATCTTGCAGCACGCTCATGACAGGAGCAATATCGCGGAAGACTTTTTCTACACCTTCGTTAGGCAGCTCAGACCGTGGATCAAGCAGCGAACAATCCCGTTGGAAACTGCCTTGGTGCGGGGCTTACCGAGGATCACATCAGGGATGCAGTCACAAAATCGGGATATCCGCTGCAGACAATTCTCGGCGACCTGCTGCGCGCTAAGGTAGTAGCCGAGGAAGAGAATTTTCAGGTTCAGGAAGAGTGGAGCTATATCGATAGGGATACCGAAGAACTTCGTACAATTAACTTGCTCGCAGAACTGAGGCTCCACGGTTGGAATCCCCAACCTCGTGTGCGCCCTCACCTCAATCTTCTAGTTGAGTGTAAGCAGTCTGCGCTGCCGTTCATTTTCTTCGAGACGAGTAGAACGCCATTGTTGAATGATTTCCCAACGATCGCGGGTCTTCGCAAAGACAAGATTGTCCTGACCACTAACGATGATGCTTCTTCATGGACTTACACGGTTCCGCACGCGTTAGATCTGAACGAGGACCCCTTCCAAACAGCGCTCCGTACCTGTCACACACTTAGCAAATGCGTTTGTAAGGGTTCTGATTTGGAGCTATCGGGCGCCGACGCA
>JANOGP010000069.1:0-6992 GCA_031406075.1 Betaproteobacteria bacterium | reverse complement strand
CGGATCAAGGCCAACCCTGCGTTGAACCATATCCCGATCATTGCCGTCACCTCGTATGCGCTGAGCGGTGACGATCAGAAGGCGTTCGCGGCGGGATGCGACGGCTACGTCACGAAGCCTTTCAGCCCTCGTGTGCTGCTTGCCAAGATCAGGGAGTATCTGAAGTGAGCTTCAGCTTGCGCTGCCCTCATCCCGGCCTTCTCCCGCAATCGGGGGAAGAAGCATGAACACTTCGCTCCTCCCCAGCACGGGGGAGAGTGACGATTGTGCCCCCACCCTGGCCCTCCCCCGCGTAGCAAGGGAGGGGACAATAAGTCTTTTCAGATCCCTCCCTTGCATTGCGCGGGAGGGGACAAAAAAACCTATTCGCCTCCATCCCGTGCATCACGCGGGAGGTGCCATGAATCCTTCCCTCCTCCGCTCGCGGGGGAGGGCTAGGGAGGGGGTGATGGGAAAGCGAATCGTGCGCCACTATGCGTAATTCGTTGCTGCAACGCCGTGCGCGTACGTTACGCAATCGAGCAACGGATGCTGAGCGCCACCTTTGGCGGTATCTTCGGGGCCGACAACTCGAGGGCCACAGGTTTAGGCGGCAGGTGCCGGTTGCTGGGTTCATCGCTGACTTTGCGTGCCTGGAAGCGAAGGTCATTGTCGAGCTTGATGGGGGACGGCACGCACAGAACGTCGGGTACGATAAACAGCGCGACCGCTTGATTGAGGCGCAGGGATTTCGCGTCCTGCGCTTCTGGGACAACCAGGTATTTCTGGAAACGCAGGCAGTGTTGGAGCAGGTCATGCGAGCGTTGGAATCGCCCGTCCCCCATCCTGACCTTCCCCCGCAAGCGAGGGAAGGAAATGACGAGGCTGACCTTGCCCCGCCAAATGGGGAAGTAAACTGACCATGCATAACCCGCCGAGAATCCTGGTCGTCGACGACAATCCGAACAACGTCGAGATCCTGCGAATGCGCCTGGAGGCGCACGGCTACGAGGTCGTGACAGCGGCTGATGGCGAAGAGGGCCTGGCCGCGGTCCGAGACCAGCTTCCGGACCTGATCCTGCTCGACATCATGATGCCCAAAGTAGACGGGATCGAGGTTTGCCGCCGGTTGCGCGCCGATCCATCGCTGCCGTTCATTCCGATCATCCTGGTCACCGCGAAATCCGATCCCAAAGACGTCGTGGCGGCACTGGAGGCGGGTGGCGATGAGTTTCTGACCAAGCCCGTGGACCATGCGGCCCTGGTCGCGCGCGTCAAGTCGATGCTGCGGATCAAGACGCTGCAAGACACGGTGCAGGGGCAAACAGCGCAGCTTCAGGAGTGGAACCAGAAGCTGGAGCAGCGCGTTGCCGACCAAGTCGCCCAGCTCGACAATCTGGGCCGGCTCAAGCGCTTCTTCTCCCCGCAGCTTGCCGAACTGATCCTGGCAGGCGGCGCCGATGATCCGCTGAAAAGCCACCGCCGCGAAGTAACCGTTGTATTCCTCGATCTGCGCGGATTCACCGCATTCGCGGAAACCAACGAGCCCGAGGAGATCATGGGCGTGCTGCGCGAGTACCACGCGGAGATGGGGCGGATGATTCTTGCCCACGAAGGCACGCTCGAGCGTTTTGCCGGCGACGGCATGATGGTGTTTTTCAACGACCCGGTGGAGGTGCCCGATCCGGCCGCGCGCGCCGTACGCATGGTGCTGGAGATGCGCGAGCGGCTTGCCGAACTGACCGCGAAGTGGCGCAAGCGCGGTTTTGATCTCGGCTTCGGTGCCGGCATCGCGCAGGGCTTCGCGACCATTGGTGCGGTCGGCTTCGAGGGACGGTGGGACTACGGCGCGATCGGCACGGTGACCAATCTGGCCGCGCGACTTTGCAGCGAAGCCGGTCCGGGGCAGGTCCTGATTTCGCAGAAAGCCGCGGCCGCGGTCGAGGACCTCGTCGAGCTGGAATCCGTCGGCGAACTCCAGCTCAAGGGCTTTCTCAAGCCGGTCTCTGCCTCGAACATCCTCGGCCCGAGGAAATAACCGCCCGCCGCGGGGTTGACCTTGGCAGCGAACGCCGTATCCTATACACAGGACTCGAATACGCCTTCAAACGGGGCCGGCAATCGCTCGATGCGTCGTGAGCGCATATCGAGACAGAGGAGGCAGGAGGAATGCGATGAAACTCAACAGCGAACAGATCGATCGGTTCGAACGCGACGGCTATGTCTTTTTCCCGAGCCTGTTCACGGCGCTGGAGATGAAAGGCCTTCTCGACGAAGTGCCGGCGCTTTATGCGCCGCACCGTCCGGAAAACGTGCGCGAGAAAGGCAGCGATGCGGTGCGCACCAATTTTGCCGCGCACATGTACAGCAAACCGTTTGCCAAACTCGCGCGCCATCCGCGCATGGTCGAGCCGGCCACGCAGCTTTTCGGCGAAGCGGTGTACATGCACCAGTTCAAGATCAACGGCAAGATGGCTTTCGACGGCGACGTCTGGCAGTGGCACCAGGATTACGGCACATGGAAAAACGACGACCTGATGCCGGAGCCCAGGGCGATGAACGTCGCGATTTTCCTCGACGAGGTAAACGAGTTCAACGGGCCGCTGATGTTCATCCCAGGCAGCCACAAGCTCGGCGTGCTCGACGCGCAACACGACACTTCGACCACCAGCTATCCGTTGTGGACCATCAATCACGACAGCATCCGCAAGCTGGTGGAGCGTGGCGGTCTGGTCGCGCCCAAGGGTCCAGCCGGTTCGATGATCATGTTCCATTCCTGCCTGGTGCATGCTTCCGCGTCGAACCTGTCGCCGTGGAACCGCGTCAACATTTATCTGAGCCTGTGCGCGGTCTCCAACCACATCCGTCGTTTCAAGCGCCCCGAGTACATCGCGCACCGCGATTTCACCCCCATCCAGTGTCTGCCGGACGACTGCCTGCTGCGCGACTACGACGTGGCGCTGCCGTGGAAGGACGGCACGCCCGAGGAAGCACTGAAGCCACAGCTTGTGGCATAGGTTGTCATTCCCGTTTTCGCGGGAATGACAGTTCATTGAAGCTTCAAGGAATCGAGCCATGAACCTCTACGCCAAACTTCAGGAGCGTGAGACGCAGGGGAAACGACTGCGCGTGGGGCTGATCGGGGCCGGAAAATTCGGCGCCATGTACCTGGCGCAGGTACCCAGGACGCCTGGTTTGCATTTGGCCGGCATTGCCGATCTGTCTCCGCAGAACGCCAGGACCAATCTCGAACGCGTCGGCTGGAAGGCAGAGCGCTACGCCGCGCCGTCGCTCGACGCCGCGCTTTCTTCTGGGCTCACGCACGTGGGGGAGGACTGGGAGGCGCTCGTTGCGCACCCCGAAGTGGAAATCATCGTCGAAGCCACCGGTAATCCGATTGCCGCAGTCGAGCACGCAGTTGCCGCATTCAGGCACGGCAAGCACGTGGTCATGGTCACCGTCGAAGCCGACGCAATGTGCGGCCCGTTGCTGGCGCGCCGGGCGCGGGAAGCCGGCGTGGTCTACAGCCTCGCTTACGGCGATCAGCCGGCGCTGATCTGCGATTTGGTTGACTGGGCGCGAGCCGCCGGCTTTAACGTTGTTGCCGCCGGCCGCGGCCACAAGTGGCTGCCGCATTTCTCCCAGTCCACGCCGGAAACGGTGTGGGGCTACTATGGCCTCACTCCGGAACAGGCCAGGATCGGGGGCCTGAATCCGAAGATGTTCAATTCCTTCCTCGATGGCTCGAAGCCCGCGATCGAGTGCACCGCCGTGTGCAACGCCACCGGTCTGACGCCGGCGCCCTGGGGACTGAAGTTTCCGCCCGCCAGCGTGGACGACATTCCGAACGTGATGCGTCCGGTATCCGAAGGCGGCCATCTGCACCACAAGGGGCAGGTGGAGGTGATTTCCTCTCTGGAGGCCGACGGGCGGGTGATTCCCTACGACATCCGCTTCGGCGTGTGGGTCGTGTTCGAGGGCGAGACCGAGTACATCCGCAACTGTTTCAAGGAGTACATGGTGCGCACCGACTCATCGGGCCGCTATGCCTGCCTGTACAAGCGCTGGCATCTAATCGGCCTGGAAGTCGGCATCTCGGTTGCGTCGGTGGGATTGCGGCGCGAGCCGACCGGTTGCCCCACCGGGTTCCGCGCCGATGTCGTCGCGACTGCCAAGCGCGATCTGAAAGCCGGCGAGATACTGGATGGCGAAGGCGGCTATACGGTGGTCGGCAAACTCATGCAGGCGCAGGCTTCCCTCAGGATCGGCGGTCTGCCGCTCGGGCTTGCGCACGGAGTAAAACTGCTCAAGGCGGTGGCTGTGGGCAAGCCGGTGCGATGGACCGATGTTGCCGTCGACGAGTCCAGCTACGCCGTCAAGGTGCGCAGGGAAATGGAACGGCTGTTTGCGACGCATGCGGAACCCTCGCTGACCCAATAGGAAGCAGGCACGGTGTCAGGTCTGCGGCGCGTTTCCTCGAAAAGATTCTCCATCCGACGTGGCGTCGAACCATTCGGACGCTGGCACTCTGAATTGTGTACGGCAACCGTCCCGGTGCCGCGCACGCGTGGTGGTGTTCCGGTCGTACCTCAACGACGCCCATGGGACGTTCGGCAGATCACGGCTGTCCGTCAAGCCTGAGACCATCGAGAATGGCGCTGCCCCGTTCTACAAACCGGAGATCCCTGTCTTCCGGATAGTACTGGTAAGAGTAAGTAACGTTGATTCCGATGCTCCGGTTCCTGGGGTGCGCACAGGTCAACGTCAGCGTTTCCAGAACCATGTTTGCGGTGGGCCCGGTGGCGACGGGTATGGCGCGATCCGCCGCCTCGACGTGCGCAAGCGCACAGGACTCGCCATCCACGGTGCGCAAACCGAGCTCGTGCTTGAGGATGCGGAAGCGCTTGGGATCCAGCTCGCGCTGTTGCGCCGCCTTGACGTGTTGCATCAACGCCTCGGGAGATGCGAGTGCCGGAAGCCTGATGACCGTCGCCTGCACGGAGAATATCTCGCTTTCGTATTCTCCAGGCTTGCCGAGGATCAGAAGATCGGGTGTTCGCTTGGCGACACTCCATGGTTTCTCGTCCTTCACCGTCACAGGCGCAGTGAAGGAAAATCCCCGTAGATCAAAGCGCATCGGCTTATCGGAATTGGAAGCACATGCGGCTAGAAAAAGCGCCGCGCAAACGGCGAACAGGACTGTTGAGGATTTCATTCGGCTCCCGAAAAAAGTGAGTTTGTCCCGATTGGAACCGCCGCGGGAAATGCTACTCCGCGCGTGGCAAAGCGCAAGACACTGATCGCGCGCCGCGGCGCCCGAACACGGCAATCTGTCTCACCCGCCGCTCAATGCGGCAACGATGATCACTTCGTCATCGGACTGCAGGCGATGGTCGAGGCGGGTGACGCCGTCCCCGTTCACGAAGAAGCGGATATGCGGGCGGATGCGATCCTGTTCGTCGACGATACGGTGGCGCATTCCCGCGTAGCGGGACTCGAGAAACTCCAGCAGGTGCGCAAGCGATTCGCCGGTGCCCTCGATCTCCCGCTGGCCGCCGGTGTAGGAGAAAAGGGGGCTCGGCAACACGACGCGCATCACAGATCCGGTGCAGCCGTTATCGAATAGACGTGGGGCAGGTGGGCCGCGATCTGCGACCAGTTCTCGCCCGCGTCGGTGCTCGCCCAGATCTCGCCGCTGGTGGTGCCGAAGTACAGTCCCACGGATTCGCAGGCATCGGCACAAAAAGCCCGGCGCTTGATCGTCCACCACGCCTGTTCCGCGGGAAGGCCGCGGTCCTGCCGCTGCCATGATTTGCCGCCGTCGCAGGTGCGGTACGCAGTCGGCTTGCCGTCCGGACTGGTGCGCGGCCACACCTCGGTGCCGTCCATCGGAAAAACCCAAAGGCAATCCGGATCGCGCGGATGCAGCACCACCGGGAAACCGATGTCGCCTACTTCCCTGGGCATATTGAGTCCGATGCGCTGCCACTCGACGGCGGGGCGGTCGATCCGGTAAATACCGCAGTGGTTTTGCTGGTAAACCCGGTCGGGTTTGAGCGGGTGCAACGCCATCAGGTGCGGGTCGTGCCCATACTCCGGATTCTTCTCCGGCAGGAAGGTGGCCTCCACGCCTTTGTTGAGCGGGCGCCAGGTTTCTCCTCCGTCGCTGCTCTCGAACGTGCCGCCGCTGGATATGCCGATGTAGAGGTGGCGAGCGTCCCGCGGATCCACCAGGATGGAATGCAGCAGCGAGCCGTCGGGGACCTCGCCCACCTTGTCCTTGATCTTCGGATACAGGCCGTCGTTGAAACCGGCGACCGCTTCCCAGGTCGCGCCACCGTCCTGCGAACGGAACATGCCCGCCGGCGCGGTGCCGGCGTACCATGCGTCCGGTTCCGAAGCGTGCGCGGGGGAAAGCCAGAACACGCTTTGCACCGAACGGCCTTCTTCGCCGTCCTTTGCTTTCCTGAAGACGGGCGGCTGCTTTGCTTCCTTCCAGTTGCGGCCACCGTCCAGCGAGCGGAAAACCGTCGGCCCGAGATGTCCTGTCTTTGCCGCCAGCAGCAGTGTGCGGCCGTCGCGCGGATCGAGCACCAGGTGATTGACGATATTGCCCAGGAAATGCGGGCCTTCGACCCGCAACTTTTTGCGCGCTGTATCCGACCGATAGATGAATGCGCCCTTGCGTGTTCCCACCAGAAGCATGACCGGACCGGAGCGGGTCCGACTCGCATTTGATGATTTCGTTTCCATGGAAGGCGATCCAGACGTGAAATGTTTTTGAATTCTGGGAATGTGCAGGATTCGCGCAACGGACGCGATTCAACGCGTTCGAAGAGTATGCCAAAAATAACGCGCATTCAATAACGGAATTCCCGCGCGAACTGCAGGCTGTTGCCGTGTCGAATCCGGATCAGCCCGATCCGTTGCTTATCGCACGCTTGGAAGGTCAGGCCGGTAGGTATGGTCGTGTCTTGGTAACGACGACGCCCAGCTTGCGGGCGCGGGTCACG